>DATDNR010000046.1:0-27236 GCA_036518175.1 Marmoricola sp. | reverse complement strand
TCACCACGATCCGCACCCGGTCGCCACTTTGAAGCCGCAGCGCCGGCACCTGGGCCGGGGTGAGCGCGATCCCCACCACCGACATCCCCGCAGGCGGCAAGGCCGATGAGGTCGTCGCCTCGGCCGTCAGCAGCCCGCCCGCCGCGATGTCCAGGGCCGCGCGCTTGCCGACCACGTCCTGGTACGCCGATGCCGGCAGCGGCTGCAGCGCCGGGTCGGCGTTGATCTGGACCCGCTGGAGGTCGGCGGCACCGATGACCGATCCGCGCTCGATGGTCGTCCGCGCGGCCAGCACCTCTTGGGTGTGCGTCGTGGAGGTCCACGCCCACGCCGCCAGGATCGCGCCGAGGCAGATCGCCACGATGGCGCCGGCGACCAGCGCCGGTCGGCGCCGCAGTTTCGGTGGCGGCACAATCGAGGTGACGGCACGAGTCGACGCCTGGTGGAGCATCCTGTCGTCTCGTGTGGCTGTGCTGCTCATCCTCAACCGCCCCTTCACGATGTCTCGCCCGCTACTGCACGAGCACCTGCGCTTCTCCGACGGTGATCTGCACCGATCGCGTCAACCCATCCAGCCGGATGGTTCCGGTCTGCCCTGCCCCCTGCCAGGTGATGACCCATTCCGAGGTCGCCGTGACGGTGTACCTGCCGCCGGGCTGGTGGGCGCTGGACTTGTCGTAGACGTGGCCACAGTCCGGTGACTGCCTGTCGCCGTAGCTGGGCTGGTACGGCGTCCCGGCGCCCTGGCACACGACCTGGGTGCCGTCTCCCAGATCCCAGGTGATCTGCCGGACCCGGGCCGTCGCGGCGACCGTGATCCCGCCCGCGCTCGCCGATGCGGTGGCGGGCCCGAAGGTGTGGGCATTAGGGTCCTGCACCCACAGCCACACCGGCATCCCGACGATGCCGACGCTGTTCGGACCGGGTTCCGGGGCGATGCCGATGTCGATCGCGCTCAAGCCCATCTTCTTGACCGCGACCTGGGCGACATCTCGAGGGGAGGGCCCCGTGGCCGATCCCGGCGGCGGGTCTGCGGCCCAGATATAGACGTCGATGTCTGTCTGCGGCTGGTAGCAGTCGTATACGGCCCCGTCGCCGGGCGGGTGCCCATGCCAGCTCGGATCGCCGGCGGGAGGCGGCGGCTTGGCAGCCGAGATGTAGCAGTTGTAACTGTTCGACCAGTAGCCGGCGCCGCTCGAGCACGGCACCGGACCCGCCGGCGGCTTCGACAGACCCTGCTTCGACGGATCCCAGTAGCAGCCGGCGCCCGCGCCCGTATCCTGCGGACCTGGAGCGGTCGGCGTGCCATGATCCGAACGTGAGCTGGGGACCTGAACCCAGACCAAGCACTCGCCAGTCGACCTGTCGGTCTGCTGGCATCTTGTGTCCGCGTAGGCCGCCCTGGGGCTGTTCATGACCAGTGCGCCGGTAGCGGACACGATGAGAACGAGACGAATCATGCTGGCGCGCATGGCGCCCTCTTGAGGTCTTCGCCGGTCGCGACACGCCAACCGCCCTTCGGATGAGAGGCCCAGTGGTAGTTGGCCACGGTGTAGCGCGTCCAGCCGGTGTCCGGTCGGCTCTGACTCACCGTCGACTGGCCGGCCTTATCAACGATGTCGACGTTGCTGACATCGACGCACACGTCGATCTGGACCGTCGGGACCTTCCCGGCAGAAGGGTCGGCGTTGTCAAGGTTGACCGACTGCACTCTCAACACCGCGATGTTCGTGTCGCCGGTCTGGTGGAGACCTTTCTGGCGCTCGCTTCGGAGCAGTGCTTTGACGGCTGACCGTTGGGTGCTTGTCGCGACTTGCGACAGGCGGGAGAGCGGAGATGCTGAACGCTGGCGCAGGTGGTCGACAACGAGGAAGTACTCTCGTACAACATCCGACGCCGCCCGTGATGCAATTTCGCTATCGGATGGCGGGGTCGGCGTCGAATTCGCGGATGCGGTGGTCGTCGGCGAGCTGGGTGTCGGGCTCCCGCTCGCCCCGGGGTCATTGCCGTCGTCGGCGCACCCGCGACAGCCAGCAGCAGCGCCGCACTCACGACGAGCTTCGCGCCTCGTACGTTCCCCATGCCCGAGCCTCACCTTCCTCTGAGCCCGAT
This sequence comes from Marmoricola sp., assembly GCA_036518175.1. Classification (GTDB taxonomy): domain Bacteria; phylum Actinomycetota; class Actinomycetes; order Propionibacteriales; family Nocardioidaceae; genus Marmoricola. The sequence continues at coordinate 25,124 of DATDNR010000046.1, read as the reverse complement.
ACGTCAGAGGATGCAGGCGACGCGCTGCCGACGGTTCGGCCAGCCCGCCGTCGCCTCCCTATTGAGTCACTACATGCGCTTCGAGCGCAATAGCCACTTTCGTTCCTTGCCCCGCCTGCTTCTCACCGAGGCCTCCGTGAACCCGACAGGCCGAGCAGCACGCCGCGCTGGGTGAGTCGGGAGACGTCCCGCTGATCGATGAGGTCGAGGATGGAGGGCGACGTCGTTCTGGGTAGGGCTTAGCACATATTTCGGCACATGGGCCGAGGGCGAACCCGCCGCCAACGACAAAGCCCCAGGTCACAGACCTGGGGCTACTGTGCGCGAGGGGGGAGTTGAACCCCCACGCCCTCTCGGGCACACGGACCTGAACCGTGCGCGTCTGCCTATTCCGCCACTCGCGCCTGACGCGGACGCAAGGCTATCCCACCTGCACCATGGCCGCCAAAACGGGCCGGGGCCGGGTCAGTGACGCACGCCGCAGGCCGCCAACGCTCCGACCGCTACGATCATGGCGGTTCGACCCGGACGTCCCGGGGCCGCGTCCGGACGGCGCGGCGTGCGCTGGTTTGCTCCCTGACCACGGGGAATGGTCGGGTGGGGGGTGAGGAGAAGGAGGATCGGTGGGCGGTCTGCAGCGCTTCGAGGCGAAGCTCGAGCAGCTGATCTCGGGTGCCTTCGCGCGCACCTTCCGCAGCGCCGTCCAGCCGGTGGAGATCTCCGCCGCGCTGAACCGCGAGGTCGACAACTCCGCGCAGATCCTCAGCCGCGAGCGCCGGCTGGTGCCCAACACCTTCCACGTGGAGCTCGCGCCCAGCGACCACGAGCGGCTCTCCCAGCTCGGCCCGCAGCTGACCCGTGAGCTCACCGAGATGCTCGAGGACTACGCCTCCGAGCAGTCCTACGTGTTCACCGGCCCGGTCGAGGTCAACCTCGAGCCGGCCGACGACCTGACGACCGGCCGGTTCCGGGTGCGCAGCCAGTCGGTGGCGGGGGTCCGCGACAACACCGGCCCGACGACCGACACCGCCGTACGCCGTGCTTCCGCGACCATCGAGATCAACGGGCAGCAGCTGCCGCTCACCCCGCCGGGCATCGTCGTCGGCCGCGGCAACGACGCCGACCTGCGCATCGACGACCCGGGGGTGTCCCGTCGCCACTGCGAGCTGCGGGTCACCGACACCGGTGCCGGCCCCCGGGTGAGCGTGCACGACCTCGGCTCGACCAACGGCGTGCTGGTCAACGGCAAGCGGGTCGAGAAGGCGACGCTGGTCGACGGCGCGGAGATCCGGCTCGGCAACACCACCCTGCGGCTGCACCAGAGGAGCCGCGGCTGATGTCCGAGCTGACCCTGGTGCTGATCCGGTTCGCCTACCTCGCGATCCTGTGGATCTTCGTGCTCGCGGCCATCTCCGTGGTGCGCTCGGACATGTTCGGTGCCCGGATGCCGGCGACGGAGCAGGAGAAGCGCGCCCGGCCCAAGCGCAGCAAGCCGCCCAAGCCGCGGCGCGGCGCCCCCCGTGAGGTGGTCATCGTCGAGGGGGCCAACGCCGGAGAGTCGGTCTCGCTCGACGGTGCGCCGCTGCTGATCGGGCGGGGCAGCGACGCCGCGATCAGGCTCGACGACGACTACGTCTCCACTCGGCACGCGCAGATCGCCGCCTCCGGCGACCAGTGGTACGTCGAGGATCTCGGCTCGACCAACGGCACCTACGTCGGCAGCAGCCGCATCACCCAGGCCACTGCGATCTCGCTCGGCACCAAGGTCCGGATCGGCAAGACCATCCTGGAGCTGCGCAAGTGAGGCCGCGGCGATGATGCTGGCCCTCCGCTGCGCCGCGCTCTCCGACGTCGGGCGGGTGCGCAAGGACAACCAGGACTCCGGGTACGCCGGAGCCCACCTGCTCGCTGTCGCCGACGGGGTGGGCGGTGCGGCCCGCGGCGACATCGCCAGCAGCACCGCGATCGAGCAGCTTCGCCGGCTCGACTCCCCGCCCGGCAACGACGCGCTGGAGGCCGTGGCCGGGGCCATCCACCGCACCCACGACCGGATCGCCGAGCTCGTCGAGGAGCACCCGGAGATCGACGGCACCAGCACCACGGTGACCGCGGCGCTGTTCGACGGCACCCAGCTGGCGATGGGGCACGTGGGCGACAGCCGCGGCTACCTGCTCCGCGACGGCACGCTGGTCCAGCTGACCAAGGACCACACCTTCGTGCAGTCGCTGATCGACGAGGGCCGGATCACCGAGGACGAGGCACGCGTGCACCCGCACCGCAACCTGATCCTGCGCGCGGTCGACGGCGTGCACGAGCCGGAGCCCGACGTCTTCGTGCACGACCTGGCCGTCGGTGACCGGGTGCTGCTCTGCTCCGACGGCTGCTGCGGATCGCTCGACGACGAGCAGCTCGGTGCGCTCCTCGGCGCGGGCACGGTCGAGCAGGCCGCCGGCGAGCTGATCCGCGCCGCCCTCGATGCGGGCAGCTCCGACAACGTCACCGTGGTCATCGCCGAGGTCGTCGACGCAGACGCCGAGGATGCGGCACCGCCGGGCGGCAAGCCGCTGGTCGTCGGCGCCGCGGCCGAGGCACCGCGGCGGAGCTTCGGGCTGCTGCGCCGTCGCCCCAGCGACACCGGGGAGCTGGAACCGGTCCCCGGAGACGACGTCGACCCCGAGGCGCTGCGCTACGCCCCGCGGGAGCCACGCCGGTTCGTGTGGGGGCGCCGGCTGGGCATCGCGGTGCTGGCCGTCGCCCTCGTCGTCGGCCTGGGCATCGCCGCCTACGCGTGGACCCAGACGCAGTACTACATCGGACCGGCCCACCAGCGGGTCGCGGTCTACAAGGGTGTCGAGGCCGGGCTGCCCGGGCTGCGGATGCACCACGTGGTGGAGACCAGCGACCTGCGCCTGGACCGGTTGCCCGCCTACAACGCCCGCCAGGTCCGCGACGGCATCGGCGCCCAGAGCCTGGCGGACGCGCACGCGATCATCGCCCGGCTCCGGGGCGAGGCGCTCTGCCCGCCGAGCCCGACGCCGAGCCCGACGCCGAGCCCCGGCCCGACCGGCGGTCCCACGGGCAGGCCGGCCGGCAGTCCGACCGCCACCGGCACCGCTCGGAGGTCGGGGAGCGCGCAGAGCCACAGGCCGCGCGGCACCCGGACCTCCCAGAAGCACCGCACCGCCGCAGCCAGGCCCAGCCCGAGCGCAACCGCCGCGGCCAACCCGACCAGCGGCTCCACCGGCAGCGCCTCGGGCACGAACCGCAACTGCACGGAGCGGCCATGAGCATGGCGATGAACGGAACCGCGCCGGGGTTCGTGCACCGGCGCCGCCGGGGCGCGGAGCTGGTGCTGCTCGTGCTCAGCCTGGTCGTCGGCATCGGCGCCTACGCCGCCGTCGGCCTCGGCGTGGAGGGCAAGGTGCCGGCCGACATCCTCACCTACGGCGGCTGGCTGGCGGTGCTCGTCATCGCCTGCCACGTCACGGTGCGGTTCCGGGCGCCGTACGCCGACCCCGTGCTGCTGCCGATCGTCTCCGCGCTCAACGGCATCGGCCTGGCGATGATCCACCGGATCGACCTGGCCCGGCAGGCACAGAACCCCCAGGCCACCGCGTTCGCGAGCAGCCAGCTGATCTGGATGACGCTCGGGGTCGCGCTGTTCATCGCCGTGCTGGTGTTCGTCCGCGACCACCGCCGGCTGCAGGCGTTCACCTACACCCTCGGCCTGGTCGCGATCGTGCTGCTGCTGCTGCCGCTGGTGCCCGGCGTCGGCAGCGACATCAACGGAGCACGCATCTGGGTGCACCTCGGCCCGCTCAGCTTCCAGCCCGGCGAGATCGCCAAGGTGCTGCTGGTGATCGCCTTCGCCGGCTACCTGGTGATGCACCGCGACGCGCTCGCCCTCGCCGGGCGCCGGCTGCTCTTCGTCGACCTCCCCCGGGGCCGCGACCTGGGACCGATCCTGGCGATGTGGCTGGTCAGCCTGGCCATCCTGGTCTTCCAGAACGACCTCGGCTCGTCGCTGCTGTTCTTCGGCCTCTTCGTCGTGATGCTCTACATCGCCACCGAGCGACCCGGGTGGCTCGTCGTCGGCGGTGGCCTCTTCCTGGTCGGCGCCTACGCCGGCTACCTGATGGTGCAGCACGTGCAGGTGCGGGTCGAGGCCTGGCTGCACCCCTTCGACCCGCAGTCGCCGAGCTACCAGGTGGTGCAGGGGCTCTACGGCATGGCGTGGGGCGGCCTGGTCGGCCGCGGCTGGGGCCAGGGACAGCCGCAGATCACCCCGATCTCGTGGTCGGACTTCATCCTGCCCTCGCTCGGCGAGGAGCTGGGCCTCACCGGCGTGATGGCGATCATCGTGCTCTACGGCCTGATCGTGGAGCGCGGCCTGCGCATCGCGCTGATCTCGCGGGAGAACTTCGGCAAGCTCGTCGCCGCCGGCCTCGCCATCGTCTTCGCGCTGCAGGTCTTCGTCGTCATCGGCGGGGTCACCAAGCTGATCCCGCTGACCGGCCTCACCACGCCGTTCCTCTCCCAGGGCGGGTCCAGCCTGGTCGCCAACTGGGTGATCATCGCCCTGCTGCTCCGCATCTCCGACCACGCGCGCCGGCCACCGCCGGAGCTCGCCCCGCCGGGCGGCCCGGAGGACTCCGACGCGACGCAGGTGGTGACGCTGCGGTGAACCGCCCCATCCGGATCCTCGCCGTCGGCTGCCTCGTGCTGTTCGTGGCGCTGCTCGGCAACGCCACCTACGTGCAGTACTGGGAGGCCGGCAAGCTCGACTCGCTGAGCGCGCACCCCGACAACGTGCGCGTGCGGGACGCGGAGTTCTCCCGCCAGCGCGGCGCGATCCTGGTGCGCGGCCGGGCCATCGCGGAGAGCAACAAGTCGCACGACCAGTACAAGTACCAGCGCGTCTACCCCCGGGGCCGGCAGTACGCGCACATCACCGGCTTCTTCTCCCGCGACTGGGGCATCACCGGCATCGAGTCCTCGGAGAACTCGATCCTCTCCGGCAGCGACGACGCGCTGTTCGTGACCCGGGTGGTCGACCTGGTCGACAACCAGTCGCCCAAGGGCGGCAACGTGCTGCTGACCATCGACCCGGCAGCGCAGAAGGCGGCGTACGACGGGGTGCGCGCGCTCGGCAACCGGGTCCAGGCGGCCGTGGTCGCGCTGCAGCCGAGCACCGGCAAGATCCTGGCGATGGTCTCCAGCCCCACCTACAACCCCAACCGGCTGGCCAGCCACGACTTCTCCGCCGTGGGCAGGGCCAAGCAACGGCTGGAGGCCGACAAGCTCTCGCCGCTGGACAACCGTGCGATCGAGACGGTGCTGCCACCCGGGTCGTCCTTCAAGCTGGTGACCGCGGCTGCCGCGCTGGAGACCGGGAAGTACAACCCCAGCACGCTCGTGCCCGGCGGCAGCCGGCTCGACCTGCCGCAGACCAGCAACACCCTCCCCAACGAGAACGGCGTCTCCTGCGGGGGCAGCAAGATCACGCTCACGCGGGCGCTGATGGTCTCCTGCAACGTCGCCTTCGGCTCCATCGGCCTCGACCTCGGTCCGCAGAAGCTGCGCCGGGAGGCGCAGAAGTTCGGCTTCGGCAAGACCTACTTCCACGACCTCGACGACGCCATCACCCGGCAGGCGGTCAGCCAGTTCCCCAAGAACGCCGCCGGCCCGCTGGCGGCCTACGCCGCGATCGGGCAGTACGACGTGCGCGCGACCCCGCTGCAGATGGCGATGGTCGCCGCGGGCATCGCCAACGGCGGCATGGTCCGCAAGCCCTACCTGGTCGACGAGATCCAGTCGCCGAACGTCAAGGTGCTCGAGAAGACCCAGCCGAAGTACCTGCCCGACCAGCCGGCGATGAGCCCGGCCTCGGCGCGCGAGCTGACCCGGATGATGGTCGCGGTGGTCGACGGCGGCACCGGTACGACGGCGCAGATCCCCGGGGTCGAGGTGGCCGGCAAGACCGGCACGGCGCAGAGCGCCCCCGACCGGCCGCCGTACGCCTGGTTCGTCTCCTTCGCCCCGGCGCAGAACCCGCAGGTCGCGGTCGCGGTGCTGGTGCAGGACGCCGGGGTGGCGCGCGACGCGATCTCGGGCAGCGGGCTGGCCGCGCCGATCGCGAAGTCGGTCATGGAGGCGGTGATCGGCCGGTGAACGCCACCCAGCTCGATCGCAGCCGCAGCCGCTACCGGCCGGAGTCCCTGATGGCGACCGGCGGCATGGGCGAGGTCTGGCGGGCCACCGACACCGTGCTCAGCCGCGAGGTGGCGCTCAAGATCCTGCGGCCGGAGTTCGCCGGCGATCCGGTCTTTCGCGAGCGCTTCGCCGCCGAGGCCAGGCATGCGGCCTCGCTGCAGCACCCGGGGATCGCCGCGGTCTTCGACTTCGGCGAGCTGCCCCCCGACGCCGACGGCAGCGGCGCCCGGCCCTACCTGGTGATGGAGCTGGTGGACGGCAAGCCGCTCTCCCAGCTGCTCCGGGACCGGCCCCGGATGGACCCCGAGGTGGCCCGCGACCTCGTCGGGCAGGCCGCCGAGGCACTGGCCGCTGCCCATGCCTCCGGGCTGGTGCACCGCGACGTCAAGCCCGCGAACCTGCTGGTCACCCCCGCCGGTCAGGTCAAGGTGACCGACTTCGGCATCGCCCGGGCCGCCGACGCCGTCGCCCTGACCCGCACCGGACAGCTGCTCGGCACGCCGCAGTACCTCTCCCCCGAGCAGGCCGCGGGTGGGGCCGCCACGGCAGCCAGCGACGTCTACGCCCTCGGCGTGGTGCTCTTCGAGTGCCTCACCGGCCGCAGGCCGTTCCGCGGTGACACTCCGGTGGGCACCGCGCTGGCGCACCTGCACCAGCCGGTGCCCGAGCTGCCCGACGACGTGCCGGCCGGTCTGGCGGCGATCACAAGGCGGGCGCTGGCCAAGGACCCGGCCGAACGCTACCCGGATGCCGGCTCGCTGGCCGCCGCGCTGCGCAGCAGCCCGGTCACGCGCACCGGTCCGGACGGACGCGGCGACGAGACCCTGGTGCTCCCCACCGTGCCGCCCGGAGGCAGCCGGTTCTCCCGCGGCGTGCCGTCGTGGTGGCCGGTCGCCGTGATGGGCGTGCTCGCCGTCGTGCTGCTGGTGGCGCTGGCACTGGCGAACGGCGGCGACCAGCCGGCCAGGCACGCCGCGGTGCGGACGCCGACGCCGACGCCGAGCATCCGGCCGGCGAAGGTGCGGGTGCGGGCTGCGGCGTACGTCGGCCGCCCGGTGGCCGAGGTCCGTGACGCGCTGCGCGCGCTCGGCCTGCAGAGCAGGGTCGTCGCGCACCGGGACAACCCCGGCGGCCACACCGCCGCCACGGTCGCGGCCCTCTCCCCCACCGGGCTGGTGGCCAAGGACGGCGTGGTCCGCCTGACGGCCTGGGGCGCGCCACCTCCGCCGCCGGCCCCCGCCCCGGCGCCCGAGCACCACGACAAGCCGAAGCCGGAACCCCATGGCAAGCCCCCGCACCACGGACCGAAGAAGCCACACGGCAACGACAAGGGGAAGGGTCATTGATGGCTGAGCCTCACCGCGTCGGCGGTCGCTACGAGCTGGGCGAGCTGCTCGGCCGCGGCGGCATGGCCGAGGTGCGCAAGGGCACCGACGTGCGCCTCGGGCGCACCGTCGCCGTCAAGCGGCTGCGCACCGACCTGGCCAGCGACGCCACCTTCCAGGCCCGTTTCCGCCGGGAGGCCCAGTCCGCGGCCTCGCTGAACCACCCGGCGATCGTGTCGGTCTACGACACCGGCGAGGAGTTCGACTCCGGGCCCGACGGGCACGGGGTGGCCCAGCCCTACATCGTGATGGAGTACGTCGCCGGCCGCACCCTGCGCGACATCCTCCGGGAAGGTCGCAAGATCCTGCCCGAGCGGGCGCTGGAGATCACCTCGGGCGTGCTCTCGGCCCTCGACTACAGCCACCGGGCCGGGATCGTGCACCGCGACATCAAGCCCGGCAACGTGATGCTGACCCCCGCCGGAGACGTCAAGGTGATGGACTTCGGCATCGCCCGCGCCGTGTCCGATGCGCAGAGCACGATGACCCAGACCGCGGCCGTGGTCGGCACGGCGCAGTACCTCTCGCCGGAGCAGGCGAGGGGGGAGACCGTCGACTCCCGCTCCGACGTGTACTCCACCGGTTGCCTGCTCTACGAGCTGCTCACCGGCCGGCCGCCGTTCGTCGGCGACAGCCCGGTGGCGGTGGCCTACCAGCACGTGCGCGAGCAACCGGTGCCGCCCTCGCAGCTCGAGGAGGACCTCGAGCCCGAGATCGACGCGATCGTGATGAAGGCGCTGGCGAAGAAGGTCGAGGACCGCTACCAGAGCGCGGCCGCGATGAAGGCCGACATCGACCGCTACCTCGCCGGCAAGCCGGTGGAGGCACCCACGGTGGTCACGCCGGCCGTCGAGGCACCCACCAGCGTGTTCGGCGCAGCCGCCGCCGCGCCGGCCGCTGACCAGGAGGCCGAGGAGGTCCCGGCACGACGGCAGAGCCGCCGGGTCATCGTGCTGCTGGCCCTGCTGCTGCTGGCGTTGATCATCCTGGCCATCATCTTCGTGCCGAAGCTGCTCAACAGCGCGCCGCCTCAGCAGAGCGTGCCCACCATCACCGGCCTGACCAAGACGGCCGCGACCAAGGCGCTGCACGGCCAGCACCTCAAGCCCGGACACATCACCCGGCAGGCCAGCCCCAGCGTGCCCAAGGGCCGGGTCGTCTCCCAGGACCCGCAGGCCGGAGCGCTGGTCAACCAGGGCAGCCCGGTGGACTTCGTGCTGTCCACGGGGAAGCCCAGCGTGCAGGTGCCCGACGTGGTCGGCAACAACAAGGACGTCGCCGCCCAGCAGATCAGGGCCGTGGGGCTCAAGCCGCGCCTGAGGGCCCGGCAGTCCGACGAGAACGCCGACAACGTCCTCGAGACCAGCCCCGCGGCGGGTCGCCGCGTCTCGACCGGCAGCGTGGTGACGCTGTACTACTCCACCGGCCCGCGCAAGGTGCCCGACGTGGTGGGTCTGCAGGAGGCCGACGCCAAGCGGCGGATCACCGCGCGGGGCTACACCGTGAGCGTGGTGCACGACCCGACCACCAAGGCACCCAAGGGCCAGGTGACCCAGCAGTCCCCCTCGGCCGGCACGTCGTACGACCAGGGCAACACGGTGACGATCGTGGTCTCGACCTACGAGAAGCCGACGCCCACCCCGACACCGTCGCCGACCCCGACGCCCACCCCGACGCAGACGCCTTCCCCCACGGAGACGCCCAGCACCTCGGCGACGCCGAGCCAGCGCTTCACCGGCCGGTGACCGGGCGCGCGTAGCGCAGCCGCAGGGTGCCCCGGTAGGCCGGCAGACGCAGCTGGTCGGCCTCGCGGAGGTCGTAGCCGAGGTGCACCCGGTCGACGAAGGTGAGATAGGCGTCGATGTAGGGATCGCTCGCCAGGCTTGCCTCCATGTCGGTCTGGCTGCCGATGGCGGAGATGCGGTAGGGCGGTGAGTAGGGCACGCCGTGCAGGATCACGGTGTTCCCGACGCACTTGATGCCGGTCGTGGCGATGATCCGCTGCCCGTTGATGGTCATCGCCTCGGCACCGCCCCGCCACAGCGCGTTGGCGACCGCCTGGATGTCCTGCTGATGCACGACCAGCATGTCGGGGGTGATCGGACCGGCCTCCGAGACCTTGGCGAACTCGCTGCTCGGCGCGTCGTCGAGGGTGACGGTCACGCCCGGTCCCGACTCCGCCAGCAGCCCGACCGGGCCCTTCAGGGCGGCCACCCGCCGTTGCAGCCGGCTCACGGTCGGATCGTCGACCTGCCTGGCCAGCCGCGAGACGGCGTGGTCCTGCCGGGCGACCTCTGCCTGCAGGTCATCGACGTGCTGCTTCTCCTGTGCCACCACGCTGGCCAGGTCGGTCACACTGGCAGCGCGCAGGTCGAGGCCGTGCGCGTTGAGCCCGGTGGTGATGAAGAGCGCGCCCGCGCCGGCGGCCACCAGCAGCACGCCCAGCCGCCATCTCCGTCCGCGGGTGAGCCAGGACCCCGGACGCAACGAGGCCGACGCGCCGCGCCGTCGATCGTGGTCTGCCACCGGCCCTGCCTGCGCTCGTCTCCTGCGGTTTTGCTCGACCGCTGCCCGGGACGGGCCGCGGTTTGACTACGCTAGCCGACGTTGCCTGCCCCCGGCCGGCCGATGTCGCAGCCAGAGGAGCCCTGAGGAGGCGCCGCCTTGTCCAAGCCCACCGCCCGCAAGCCCACTGTCACCGCGAGCGGCTACGAGACCTCGGTGACCCGCTGCGCCGTCGCGCTCGGGCTCGTCGTCCTGGGCATCGCCTGGATCGTCGTCTACGCGACCGTGGCCCGCGACGCGGCCACCTTCGTCAAGCTCGGCGACGTCAAGCCGCCGAGCAACCCGCTGCCCTTCATGGCCGACCTGAAGAACTGGAACTACCTCATCGGCTTCGGCCTGGTCATGATCGGCCTCGCCGTCTCCGCCGACAAGCGCACCCCGCTCGGTCGTGGGCGCGGTGTGGTCGGCGGGATGCTGGGCTGCTTCCTCATCGGACTGGTGTGGATCGTGGTCTTCTACTTCGTCGGCAACGACGTGGCGATCCCGGTGATGCAGGACCTCGGGCAGTACAACCTCGTCGTCGGCATCGCGTTCATGGCGGTGGGGTTCACCTTCGCCACCAAGTGGGAGTAGCACCGGCCCCGGGCTGGTCCGTTCGGCGTAGCCGGCGTACGCCGGATGAATGACACGGGTGTGGTTCTCCACAGGGTTGTGCACAGCTGTGGGTAACTGACAGCGCTGTGAGCCGGTCGGCGGGGCAGGCGAGGTCCTTCGCCTCTCCGCCGGCACCCGCGTGCGCGGCGATCGTGGAGCGGTGAGCAGGAGTCCGTCGGTGTGGGGGATGGCCGCTCTGGCCGTCGTGGTCACGTTGGCCGGCGGTACGACGCTCCCGCCGGCGCGCCCGACGCCCGCCGGCGCCGCCGACCGCAGCTCGCTCACGGTCGGCGCTCCGGCGTGGGTGGCCGTCTCGGTCGCGACGCTGTGGCGGACCCCGGCCTCCCCGCGCCCCGTGGACGCACCGGCACTGGCGCGCCCGGCGCGGGTGCGTGCCTGGCTGGCCCGGATGACGCTCACCCAGCGCCGTGGCCTCGCGGGTCGCGCCGACACCCAGGCCCTCCTCGGTGACCGGGTCACCGTCGTCCGGCTACGACCTGGCTGGGCACGGGTGGTGGTCGCCTCGCAACCGACCCCGCTGGATGCCCGCGGATACCCCGGATGGGTGCCGCGCCGCCAGCTCTCGGCGGACGCCCCGGACGCCTCTTCCCGCCGCGCGACCGTGCTGGCCCGCACCACCTGGCTGCACGCCGACACCCGGAGCGCGGGGCGGGTCTTCCCGGTCAGCTTCGGCACCTCGCTGCCCGTGCTCGCCGCCGGCCGGCAATGGGTCCGGGTCTCGCTCCCCGGCGGGGCCGTCCGGCGCCTGTCCCGCCCCGCCGTGGCGGTGCACGACTCCGGCGCGGCCGCGCTCCCCGCGACGCGGGCGAGCCTGGTCCGCGTGGCCACCTCGTTCGTCGGGCTGGACTACCTGTGGAGCGGCGTCTCGGGGTTCGGGCTGGACTGCTCCGGGCTCACCTGGCTGGACTACCGGGTGCACGGCGTCCGGATCCCCCGGGACGCGCTGCCCCAGTCCCGGGGCGGCACCGCGGTGGCGACGCCACGGCGCGCGGACCTGCTCTTCTACGCCGCGGGCGGACCGGTGCACCACGTGACGATGTACGTCGGCCACGGCCGGATGGTGCATGCCCCGCACACCGGCGCCGCGGTCGCGGTGGTGCCCACCTCGTCGATGGCGTCGCAGTACGCCGGCGCCCGGCGCTACCTCCGCTGAGGCAGCCTCAGCCGGGAACACCGACGCTGGTCAGCGCGACCACCCGGGCACCGACCACCGCCAGCGCGACCGCGGTGACCACCGCGACCGCGCCCCACTGCAGCACGTCGCGGTGCGCACGGGGCGCGTAGACCAGGACGGCTCCGACCAGGAGCCCGCCCACGAGTCCCCCGAGGTGGCCCTGCCAGGAGATGCCCGAGACGGTGAAGGTGAACACCAGGTTCAGGCCGAGCCAGAACAGCACCGTCTGCACGTTGCCGCCCACCTTGATGGCGACGACCAGCAGGGCGCCGAGCAGTCCGAAGATCGCCCCGGAGGCGCCGAGCGTCTGCTGGTGGGGGTTGGAGAAGAGCATGACCGCAGCGGACCCGGTGAGGCCGGAGACCAGGTAGAGGGCGAGGAAGCGCGCCCGGCCCAGCATGGCCTCCAGGGGAGGGCCGAGGAACCACAGCGCGACCATGTTGAAGCCGATGTGCAGGATCGCGACGTGGGTGAAGACGGAGGTGATCAGCTGCCACCAGGCGCCCTCGCTGACCCCGCGCACCAGCTCGACCTGCCCGGAGGCGGTCAGGTGTGGAGTGCTGGCCGGGAGCAGCGCGAGCAGGTCCAGCAGCCTGCTGCGCGCGCCGCCGGTCGCCTGGATCGCCAGCCAGACCAGCACGTTGATGCCGATCAGCGTGAGCGTGACCAGCTGGGTGTTGACGGCGACGCGGCCGCCGTACGGGCCGCGACCCTGGCGCGTCTGCCGGGCGCCCTCGCGCACGCACTCCGGGCACTGGTAGCCCACGGCCGCGGCGCGCATGCAGTCGGGACAGATCGGCCGCTCGCAGCGCTGGCACCGGATCCAGGTCTCCCGGTCCGGGTGGCGGTAGCAGGTGGGGGCGGGCGCCTCGCCCGGCCCGGTGGGACCGCTCAGGACGGACTCACCCCGCCGGGAGCCGCCGGCCGGCTGATCTCCACGGACTCGATGACCACCGGCTCGACCGGCCGGTCGCCGCGTCCGGTGCGGGTGTTGGCGATCGTGTCGACCACCTCGCGGCTGGCCTGGTCGGCCACCTCGCCGAAGATCGTGTGCCGGCGGTTCAGGTGGGGCGTGGGCCCGACGGTGATGAAGAACTGCGAGCCGTTGGTGCCCGGCCCGGCGTTGGCCATCGCCAGCAGGTACGGCCGGTCGAAGGACAGCTCGGGGTGGAACTCGTCCTTGAAGGTGTAACCCGGACCGCCCGTGCCGGTGCCGAGCGGGCAGCCGCCCTGGATCATGAAGCCGGCGATCACCCGGTGGAAGCCGAGGCCGTCGTAGTAGCGCTCGCCGGACCGACCGGCGTCGTCGCGGTACTCCTTGGTGCCCTCGGCCAGGCTGACGAAGTTGTCCACCGTCTGCGGCGCGTGGTTGGGGAACAGGTCGAGGACGATGTCGCCCCGGTTGGTGTGCAGGGTGGCCTTCAGGCCGGTGCCGAGCTCGGTCATGGTTCCCCTTCGGTACGTCGGTCTCGCGTGTCCGTCGATCCTCCCACGCGCCCGGCGGGCGCACCGCCCCCGGGTTTATTTCGTTTCGGGCACCGGGCATGATCGGGAGCAGTGACGGCCTGTGCGGGTTCACCCGGCAGGACCTCCTGCGAGGAACGCACCGGCAGGATCGCCCAGACGAGAGGATCCCGGACCCTGATGTTTGGCAACAACCGCGGCAAGAACCTCCGTGACCAGGCCCAGGGGCTTGCGGACGCCCTGACGCCACACGTCGACAGCGCCCGGGAGCAGATCAGCCCCCGGCTCGAGGAGCTCCGCGAGCAGCTCGGGCCCCGGATGGCCGAGGTCCGCGAACAGCTGGAGAAGGGACTCGAGCAGGCTCGCGAGGAGCTCGGCCCCCGGCTGGAGCAGGCCCGCGAGGAGCTCGGGCCGCGGCTCGACCAGGCCCTGGAGAAGGCGGGCCCGGTGGTCGCCGAGGCCCGCGAGCGCTTCGTCAACGAGGTCGTCCCGACGGTGATGGCCGCTCTCGACGAGGCGCGCGAGCAGGCCGAGCCCTACGCCGAGGAGGCGATGCGCCGGGGTCGTGCCGCGGCCGCCGCCCTGGCCGGTGAGGAGCCCCCGAAGCGCAAGGGCGGCAAGGCCAAGTGGCTGCTGCTCGGCGGCCTCGTCGCGCTCGCCGTGGTGGCCTGGCGCAGGCTGATGGGCGACCAGGGCAGCAGTGCCTGGCAGTCGTCGTACACCCCGCCACCGGCGCCCACCCCGACCCCGGCGACGCCGCCGTCGCCCGGTGGGCACGTCTCCGGGGCAGCGGTCGACTCCCCGTCGCAGGCGGGGGCGATCGACGAGGCCGGCGCCACCCCGGGCGAGGCAGTGGCCGACGCCACCGAGGAGCCGCACGGCGTGACCACCCCGGACAACCCCGCCGAGGTCGTCGAGGCGCCCGGACCGGAGGAGGACGAGCGGGCCTGAGGCCCCTCGCACCGGTTCAGCGCCGGCGGGGCAGGTCGACCGGCCGGTGCTCGTCGATCCAGGCGTCGATGCGCTGCCACCAGTCGTAGAGCCAGTCGATCCGCTCCTCGCGGCCACGCGGGATCTCCGAGCGGGGCACCCGCCACCAGCCCATCACCAGCTGCTTGTCCATCGGCAGCGAGTGCCACGCGTCCAGGACGGTGACGACGTGGTCGAGCCCGGTGTGCGCCACCAGCAGCACGTCGGTGCCGGGAGCGGCGTCGAGGGCCGCGAGCACGCCGCCGGGCCGCGGCGCCAGCACGTGCTGCATCCGCTCGGCCCGGACGGCCATCCGTTCCAGGCCGAGCCGGCGCAGCCGGGCGATCGCGCGGGTGCGCCGCTCCGGGGTGAAGTTGCCGCCCTCGGGAAAGATCACCAGGGCGTCGTCGTCGTCGAGTCCCCGGGCGAGCTCGCCGACCTCGGACTCGAGGTCGTGGCCGGGCGCGGGATGGCTGGACAGGAACCGGTTGGGCAGCCGGCGCAGGATGATGCCGATCGCCGGGTCCCAGGCCAGCGTCTCCTTGAGCACCACCCGCGGTTCGCGGCCGTACCAGTGCATCAGGGCATAGAGCAGCACGAAGGAGTCGCCGGGGCCGGCGTGCCGGCTCAGCACCAGCAGGGGTGATCCCGGGCCCGCGTCGGGCGCGGGCCCGATCGTCTCGATGCGCAGCCGCAGCACCCGCCGCGCCTCGCGCACGAAGACGACCAGGTAGGTCTGCACCAGGTCGTAGTGCGCCCGCTCGAAGAACGGGCGTCGCAGGAACGCGCCGAAGCCCGAGGCCACCCACAGGCCGAGCAGCTCGAGCAGGATCAGGCTCTCCAGGGTCAGGTGCACCACCAGCACCCACAGCAGCCGGACCGGCCTCAGCCAGCCCGGGACGAAGGGGGAGAGCAGCCCGGCCGCGAGCAGCCACAACGGGGCGGTGGTCCACAACACCGCGGTCAGCGCGATCACGACGACCGGGAGCACCCACCGCTGCAGCACCCACCGCAACGGGGACGGCATCACAGCTGCTCACCCAGGTAGGCGCTGCTGACCTCGTAGGCGCGGGCGATCCGGTCGGCGACGAGCCCGGCGTCGCGGTAGGCGAGCAGCGAGTCGTCCTTGCGGCTGCCCCCGGCGGGCAGCACGTGCACCTCCACGCCCTCGGGGAGGCTGGCCAGCTGGGTGGTGAACCGGTGCCGGCGGGCGATCTCGAAGGAGACCCGGGCCACCTGCCACGGGCGTCGGGGTACGGCGAGCGGGCGGTCGATGCGGCCGACCTGGAGCACGAAGATGCGGTCCGCCCCGAGTCGCACCGCCCGGTCCAGCGGGATCGAGTTGACGATGCCGCCGTCGAGGAAGTGCTCGCCGTCCACCTCCGCGGGCGGCAGCAGCCCGGGCACCGCCGCCGAGGCGAGCACCGCCGGCACCACCGGACCGGTGCTGAACCAGTGCTCGGTGGCGCGCTCGATGCTCGCGGCGCAGCACTGGAACTCCACGACCAGGTCGGCGAAGGTCAGGCGTCCGAACTCGTCCTCCAGCCGCTCGCGCAACGGCTCCACCGAGTGCAGGTGGGTGCCGGTGCGCACCGCCCTGCGGACCTGGCGCAGGGTGCCGTCGGCGTACACCGCGCCGGACTCGGCGATCTCGTGCCACAGCCGCTGCAGCCGCTCCACCGCGCCCGGGGAGGGATCGGTCGCCACCACCAACCCGTTCAGGGCGCCCACGGACGTGCCGAGCACGAGGTCGGGGCGGACGCCTGCGTCGAAGAGGGCGCGCAGCATGCCCACCTCGACGGCGCCGAGCAGGCCACCACCGCCCAGCACGAAGGCGGTGCGGGCGGCCATCGGACGTGACTCAGGAACGCCGGGCTTCGGCACCGGCGGCGGGGTGACGGGCCCTGCCGGCGATCTCCGGCTGCTCGCGCTCCACGCGGCGGATCGCCCGGCGCTCGGCCCAGAAGGACAGGAACGGGATCGTGCCGCAGATCAGCGTGACGATGGTGAACGTGAACGACCAGCGGCAGCTGAGGGCGAGCATCAGCGCCAGCAGCACGAAGGCCATGTAGATGAAGCCGTGCGCGGTGCCGAGGTAGAGGTTGATGTCGGCGCCGATGCGCTGGCCCGTCGTCCCTTCCGGCAGCACGCTCGGGAAGAGGTCGTGGACGTACTTCAGCGGCACCCCGACCAGCACCAGGGTGATGATCGACAGGCCGACCACGGTGGCGAGCACCTTGTAGCCCAGGAACACAGATCGCACGCCCCCGAACCTACCTGCCGGCCCTCTGCAGGTGCGTGCCGAGGTGGGTGAGGGGTACCGCTCCGCCATGAAATCCCTCCACAAGGCAGCCCTCGGCGTCGCGGCGGGGCGCGTCGCGTTCGGGCTCTACGCGCTTGCCGATCCCGCCCGACCGGCCCGGTCCTGGCTGGGCTCGCACGCCGACGCCACGACCGCGAACCTCTTCGGTCGCACCCTCGGTGCCCGCGACCTGGGCCTGGGCGCCGGCGCCGTGTGGGCGCTGGCCACCCGACCTGACGACCGGGAACTCCTGGCGGCGCTGGTCGCTGCGGGTGCGCTGGCCGACTCGGTCGACGCCGCCGCCACCTTCGCGGCCTGGAGCAACCTGTCCACCCCGTGGAAGCAGATCACGGCCGGGCTCGCGCTCGGCAGCGCGGTCACCGGGGGTGTGGTCGCGGGTCTCATCGCCGCCGGGTGAGCTGCTCCGCTTGGTGCGCACGAGCCGCGGACGCGCGGTTGCCGCCTGTGCGGAGTTGAGGCAGCCGCCGCCAGCTTGCCCGGCACGTCAACCCCGCCTGTGCGGAGTTGATGCACCCGCAGCCCGGTTGCCCGGCACCTCAACTGCGCCTGTGCGGGGTTGATGCGGGGCCCGGCTCCGCGGCCTCTGGCACCGCACCCTCGGGGGCGGTCGCCTGCCGGTCCTCCGCCTCGAGCTGGTCGCGGCACCAGCGCCACCAGATGAAGACGGCCAGCCCCCCGAAGATCCACCACTGCACCGCGTAGAGGAAGTTGCGCAGGCCGGTCCAGATCGACACCTTCTCGCTCGGCGGTGGGTGCACCGTCGCCAGGCCGGCGGTCGCCGTACCGGTGGAGACGTGGTGGCCGATGACGAACCCGCTGTAGAGGTCGGCGGGCACGTGCTCGACCAGGCTCGCGATGCGCATCGAGGTGATCACCGGGTCCCGCGGGTCGACGTCGGCCTCGCCCTGCCCCTCCGAGGGTTCGAGCCAGCCGGTGACCTGCACCGTGCCGTGAGGTCGAGGGGCGCCCGGACGCGATGTCCAGCCGCGGACCACCGGCATCGCCGAGCGGCCGACCTGCACCGGCGTGACCGCCCAGTAGCCGCGTTGTCCGTGGTGCTGCCGGCCGGAGACGTAGACGGTGCCGGCCGGTAGCCAGCGCCCGCGGAGGGTGACCGGCTTGCCCACCGCGTCACCGGGGAAGGGGCTGTCCCCGCCCATCACCCGGACCAGCGGCACCGGGCGGTCGTGGGTGAGGTCGATCGCCGAGGCCGCCCGGTGTGCCTGCCAGACGTGCAGCTGCCACAGGCCGAGCAGCGCTGCCGCGGCCAGCGCGAACACCATCAGCAGGTGCCCGGCCCAGTAGCGTCGGGCGAGCAGTCGGGACACGCGGAAAGCCTAGGCTGGCAGTCGCCGCGGCCCGGCCTCAGGGCACGTGCGGCAGCGGCACCCGACGGCCGGTGCCGGAGTCGACGAGCGCGGCCCGGTCGGCGACGGCATGCAGCGGCAGCACGTCGTACACGAGGGCGGCGAGGTCGGTCAGCTGGTCCATCCGGACGCGGGGCGCGAGCGTGCAGTGCGGCACCCACAGCCCGGGCCGGTAGTGCCGGTGCAGGTCGGCTCCGGTGCCCTCGACGGCGCGCAGCACGGCCTGCTGCCGGCTGACCAGGTCGGCCGGTCCGGCGGGCACCAGCCAGGACCGGCTACGCCGGAAGAGGCCGAGGGCGTCGAAGTGCAGCTCCACCGGCCCGCCCTCGGGCAGCGCGGACACCGCCTTGGCGACCGCCTCGAGGTCCCAGCTGCGCAGCACCGCGTAGGAGACGTGCGGCAGGTGCCGGCCATGGGTGTGTGAGCGCAGCGTGGGGATGCCGGCGTCCTCGAGCCGGTCCCACAACCTGCGCACGGCGCGGTCGGTCCGGGCATCGAGCAGCAGGCAGACGGCGAGGGCCACGCCCCCATGATGACCTCACGCCACACTGGCGTCCCGGACGCCGGCCAGCGACAGCCAGGCGGTGAGGGCGCCGGGATCGGCGTCCCCCGACCGCAGGCCCACGTGCCCGTCGGGCCGTACGGCGACCAGGCCTTCCCCGGGCCACTCCTCGACCCGGTGCACGTGCACGTGCGGCGCACCCAGCTCCGGCCACGGCGCCGCCCTGGCGAGCAGCACCGTGATGCCCGGGCGCGCGGTCAGGTCGTGCAGCCGCTGCCGCCGACCACCGCTGCTGACCTCGCGGTCGGGCAGCCGGTCCCCGGGGTGTGGTCCCGGGCCGCCGGGCACGGTCTCGACCGACAGCATGCTGTCGCGGTAGCGGACCCACCGCTGCGAGAGCAGCCAGACCACCACCGCCATCAGGTGGCGCTCGGCGACCAGCGGCGGGAGCACCGGCGCCAGCAGCGGCAGCAGTCGACCGCGCAGCGCGCGCGGCAACGGGTGCGTCGAGGCCTCGGCGAAGAACACCGCACGGGTGAGTCCCAGGACCTGCCCGGCGACCGGGCGCCGCTCCGCCTCGTAGGACGCCAGCAGTGGCCCGTCGCCCTCGGCCAGGGCCAGCTTCCAGCCGAGGTTGACGGCGTCCAGCATGCCGGTGTTCATGCCCTGGGCGGCCGCCGGGGAGTGGGCGTGCGCGGCATCCCCGGCCAGCAGGATCCGGCCGTGCCCGAAGGCGTCCGCGAGCCGGTGCTGCAACCGCACCGCGGCCGACCACGGCTGGTCGGTCACCGTCACCTCGAGACCGGCCTCGCGCAGGATCTGCTCGACCTCGCCGGGCGGTACGGCGGCCCCGGGCTGGCCGTACGCCGCTCCGGTGCCGTCCCGGACCGGTCGGGTGGCCAGCACCCGCCAGCTGGCGCCCTCGCCGAGCGCGAAGACGAACACCAGGCCCTGGCTGCCCGGGACCGCGTGCAGGACCCCGGGCTCGAGGTCGCCGGCCAGCTCGACGTCGGCGAGCACCACCTCCTCGCCGTGGTCGGCACCGCGCCAGCCGATGCGGGCACACGCGCGCACCGTGCTCGCCGGGCCGTCGCAGCCGGCCACGAACGTCGCAGCGGTCGCCTCCGTGCCACGGCCCGAGACGAGGGTCAGCCGCGCCTGCTCCCCGTTCGCCGCGGCCTCGACGAGCTCGACCCCTCGCTCGACCGGCACGCCCCGGGCTGCCAGCGCGGCGCCCAGCACCTCCTCGACGTCGGCCTGACGCACCATCGTGAAGTGCGGGTACGCCGTGTCCCGCAGCGCGACGTCGTCCAGGCGGGCGCGGACCACCCGGTGCCCCAGGTGCAGCTCGGCCGCCGGTGTCCGGTCGGAGCGGGCGAGCAGGTCGTCGACCACCCCCAGAGGGCGCAGCGCCTCGAGGGTGCGGGAGTGCACCATCATCGCGCGGGAGCGTCGGAAGGCCTCGGGGCGACGCTCGACGACCCGCACGCCGGCACCCAGCGCGTGGGCCTGTAGGGCCAGGGTGAGCCCAGTGGGCCCCGCGCCGACGACGAGCACGTCGCTCACGCCACCACCCGCCACCACTGCTGCGTGGAGGGTGCCTCCCGGTCTCCTGCGGCGAACGCGGCGGGTGCGGTGACGGCGTCGTCCCGGTGCAGGCCGGGCACCACCTCGTAGTGGATGCTGCCGGGCACGCTGACCAGCTCGAGCACTCGCCACAGCGAGCGCGCGTACTGCTCGGCCAGGGCCGCGCTGTCCCACTCGTAGAGGCCGCGGTAGCGGCCACGCTCGTCGTCGGCCATCCACAGCTTGGAGACGAAGCCGGGGAACCCGACGAACAGCGGCGTGTTCAGCAGGCTGACGACCCGGAACAGCCGATGTCCGCCGCCGCGCACGGCCCGCAGCCGGAAGGTCACCACCAGGAAGCAGGGCTCGCGCGCCGTCCGCGGCACCGTGGTCTCGCGGTAGACCCGGCTCCGGGTGCCGTCGGCGAACTCGATCGTGCGGCCGACGTGCTGTCGCGGGGTGTGCACCTGGCGGCGGGCCAGCATCCACAGGCTGGTCAGGACGCAGCGGCCGACGCCACGCCACGCGACCGCCTCGGGCAGGGGGACGTGCTCCATGACCTCATGGTCATCAGGCCGCCGACCGGCGCGGACAGTGGCGAAGGTCCCGCTACGAGGCGTCGACGAAGTCGGCGATCACCGCACCGAGCCGGTCACCGGCGTCCTCCTGCAGGAAGTGGCCGGCCCCCTCGATCACCGGGTGCCGACGACCCTGCGCCCCCGGCATGCGGCGCTGCAGGATCGGCGCCATCGCGCCGGTGATCGGGTCACCGTCGCTGAAGGCGACCAGGAACGGTGTGTCGCTGTGCGTCAGCCTCTCCCACGCGGCGCGGTTGGCCTCGCTCGCCGGGTCGTCGGGCCGGGTCGGCACCAGGCCGGGCATGGCCCGCGGCCCCGCCTTGTGCGCCTCGTCCGGGAAGGGGGCGTCGTACGCCGCCAGCACCGCCTCGGGCAGCCGCGTGGCGCAGCCGGACTGCACGAACCGGCCGATGTCGAGCTGCTCCGCGGAGTCGACGGCGCGGCGGAACTGCCACCAGACCTCGGGCATGTCGACGTCGCCGGTGGGCAGGCCGGTGTTGGCCGCCACGATCCGCGCGAACCGGTCGGGGTGCTCGGCCGCGAGCCGCAGGCCGATCAGGCCGCCCCAGTCCTGCCCGACGAGTGTCAGCTCACGCAGGTCGAGCACGTCGAAGGCCAGCGCGCGGACCCACTCCACGTGCCGGGCGTAACTGTGGTCGGACGGGTCCGTCGGCTTGTCGGAGCGGCCGAAGCCGATCAGGTCGGGGGCCAGGCAGCGGATCCCGCGGTCGGCGAGCACCCCGATCACGTGGCGGTAGAGGAACGACCAGCTCGGCTCGCCGTGCAGCAGCAGCGCGACCGGAGCGTCAGGAGGCCCGGCGTCGACGTACGCCATCCTCAGCTCGCCGCCGTCCTGGTCGGGCACCGTGGCGTAGCGGGGCTCGTAGGGGAAGTCGGGCAGCTCCGCGAAGCGGTCGTCGGGGGTGCGCAGCGTCTTCATGCCGGCGATCATCGCAGCCGGTCAGCGCCGGCGACGTCGCCGGCTCCCACAGCTGCTGTCGCACGGGTGCGGTGGAGCCAAGGGGACTCGAACCCCTAACCCCCTGCTTGCAAAGCAGGTGCGCTACCAATTGCGCCATGGCCCCCGGTCTCGGGCGTCGGCCCGGGTCAGCGGGGCTCGACGGTGTCGGTCGCCTGCTGCCACAGGGCCTGCTCGTGCTTGCCCTCGTCGATCTTCTTCTTCGCCACCACGGCGGCGCCGGCGGCGAGGGCGAGGAGGAGCAGCTTCTTCATCGTGGCCGACCTTCCGGTGGTGAGCAGGGGAGTGGGCCTAACTGGACTTGAACCAGTGACCTCTTCCTTATCAGTCGAGGTTGCCCAACGCGTGAGCCCTCTGCGCAGGCTACCCAATGGTCAGCCAACTCGCGAAAACGG
Organism: Marmoricola sp.; assembly: GCA_036518175.1. Classification (GTDB taxonomy): domain Bacteria; phylum Actinomycetota; class Actinomycetes; order Propionibacteriales; family Nocardioidaceae; genus Marmoricola. The sequence goes on along the minus strand of DATDNR010000046.1, from coordinate 3,029 downwards.
GGCTGATCGTCCGCCATCGTCCGGCCGCGTTGGTGGTCGTTGTCAGGCAGTTGGTCAGGCACGACCAGGGAGAGCCACCGACCCGATAGCCAGCTCGCCTGCCCGCTGGTGGCCGGGGTCAAGGGTGGCCGAAGGCCATCGCTTCGCGACGCGCAGCGCCCTTGAGGCCGGTTGCCAGCGTGCAGATCCTCACCTATCGGGTCGGCCGGCTCGGAGGTGAGTGGACCATCTGGCGATAGCCGACGAGAACCATGGCGTCCGGGCTTCGGCTCGGGCGTCTCTTGTTCTGCGCGCCGCGGGCGGGGTGCGCGGAGGGCCGGAGGCCCGAAGCGCGGGGTCCCGCGGAGCGGCGCGCTCGCGCCGGAGGCGCGCTTGAGCCAGTAAGGAAAGTCCTCACCGCCAGGCGTGAAGGCGTGTGTGCTCCGTCTGCTGATCTGCGACACACGTCCGTCAGTTGATCTGCGAGATGGGGTGGTTCACCCGATCGGTCAAGAGATTGGCTCTCCGCGGAGTAATGCTTCTCGTGATCTTGTGCTCTCGCCTCGTTGCTCTGGTCGCCAGCAGCGTGATCTCCGGTCGGACAGAAGCCGTCTGAGGCCGGCGAAACGGCGCGCCTCCACGAAGTGATCGAAAAGGCGCACCGTTTCGCAATCGATGATCTACAACCAGCCCAGATTAAAGGTCGGGCCGCCTTCCGCTTGGCAGGACCAGTGGGGGTACGGCGTGAGCTGCCAGTCTAATGCGTACCCACCGTAATGGTCCGCTCGCTCACTGCACTCACGGTCAGCATGGCTAGAGATCGGTTTGATCACGGCTGGTCCGAAGGCTCCTACAGCGATAGCGGCCAGCGCGACGACCCCGAGGATCGTTCGTTTCATTGTGCTCATCCCCTCATGGCATATACCAGCCACGGTCCGACGGAATGTCGAACCAACCCGAGTCAGGAACCCGGTTCGTTGCCTTTGCAAAGATGCACCAAGTCGAGTCGCAGATGCTTGGCGTTCGATTCCCCCGCTGCAGGTTCAGTTTCGCCGTATCCGACCCAGTGTTGCCATGCTCAGTCCGGAAATACGCGCGGTACCACGTGTCCTTCACCAGTCTGTCGGCGTGAGACTCCCCGACCGTGTAGACACGCTCGTCACCAGAGTCTGAGAACTGCGTGTCCTTATAGGGATCGGGCATGTTCGATGCCCACGCCGTTATGCCCTTATCGTAGTAGTGCTTGTCGTCGTAGTTGTAGGTCACGAAGTCGGGTTCGAACGTGACGTCGTCATAGCACTTGAGATTACCCATGCGCGTCGCGCCCCAATAGAACTTTGTCGAGCCGTATCTGTGATTGACGACTGACGATTCACCGGAGGACTCACGGACCTCCGTAGGTGACCACGAGCCAGAGCAATCTGCGTCGCTCATGAGCTTGAACCGCGTGACGGGCCGGGCGTTCTCGATGAACTTCCGATACCGAGTGGGCACCTTAGACTCGGGCGTCCGCAACACCACGTGCTTGAACGACGGTGGCCTTCGCAATGCCTGAGGCAATACGCGCACGTTGTCCCTCTTGTGACGCCTCGCACTCGAACGCGCCACCTTCGTCCTGTTGCCGTCAACGGACGCGTCTGTAGACAACGCACGGACCGAAGGAGCGCTCGATGTCGAGCCAGAGGTGCCACTCTCTCCATTGCCGTCGATGAGGCCCATGTCATCCATGGTGCCGACAACTTCATCGTTGACGTCTACGGGTAGGTCTCCGGACGCGTCGCCGACCACGCCCACTTGCAACGTCGTTCCATCTGTCAGCGGATACTCTGCGAAGGCTTCAGCGACCGGTGTCCCGGCGTCAATGCTCGCCACCTGAGTGGCCGACCAACCCTGACCGTTTACCAAGGTGACCGGCTGGTCTTGCTGCGCGACGGATTGCATAGCGCCATGCTTGCTGGCGCCGTGACCTTCTGAATTCGTGCCGACCGTGCTTGACAGGGCGACCAGCCCCACCATGGCCACGGCGGCCCCCCTAAGTTTCATCATGCGGAGAAGCATGCGCGACTTTTCAAGGAGTGGTGGGCGAAGGCCCCACCGGCATCCAGGTCGACGCGACCACGGCCGAGGACAGGCCGCTCCACGCCGTCCCCAGCGACGAGCCCAGCGACGACTCCCACGACGACCCCGGCCCGGCCGGGGGATATGAAGCGCCCCGGCCGCGCTCGCGTCGCAGGCCACGCTCGCCGCGTCGTTCCACCGCGAACCGGGGACCGGGTGGGGAGGGGGCAGCATGACGACCCACCAGCAGGAGCGGCCGAAGCGGTCGAACTGGTCGAGGCAGCACAGTGCGCTGGAGGAAGGTCTGCCGACGTCGCTGGCGCAGTGGTGGGCCTCGCTGTTCGAGGCCACCGGCCGCCTCTCCCCGACCCAGCGGCGGTTGCTGGCCGATCAGCAGCCCCGGGGCTGGCAGGATGACGCGGTCTGCGCCCAAGTCGACCCCGAAGCGTGGTTCCCGCCCAAATCGGTGCCCGCGACACCGCAGGTCTTCGACACCTGCGGGGTATGTCCGGTCCGCCGGGCGTGTCTGGCGGCGGCGTTGTCGCGCTACGAGTACGGGGTCTGGGCCGGTACCACCGAAGCCGACCGCAAACAGCTGCAGCACCAACTGCACGCCGGTGTCCCCGTCTCAGAGGTGCTGGACACCGGTCTGGGCACCGATCCCGTCGCGGCGCCGGTCCGGCAGGGGGCAGGACCCGTGGGCCGACCGAGGGACGCCGCGTGACCAGCAAGACCGCTTCCAAATCGCCTGACCCCAGCCCGCCCATGCAGAGCGAGCCGGCTGCCGGCGGGTGGGAGTTCCCCGGCTTCGGCGAGTCAGCGCCCTTGGACCTCGACGGTCTGACCATGGCCGGGGAGGCGGCGCTGGTCGAGCGGATCAGGGACGGAAGCTTCACCAACTGGGCACAGGCCGCGGAACGGGCCAGCTACTGCGCTCACCCGGTGCGGCTGACCGGCAGCTCGACCACCATCGACGCGGGCACCGGGGAAGT
>DATDNR010000045.1:0-14202 GCA_036518175.1 Marmoricola sp. | reverse complement strand
ACCTCCATCTCGACGAGCTCGATCAGCTCCTCGTCGTCGACCATGTCGCACTTGTTCAGCGCCACGACCAGGGCGGGGACGCCCACCTGGCGGGCCAGCAGCACGTGCTCGCGGGTCTGCGGCATCGGGCCGTCGGTGGCGGCCACGACCAGGATCGCCCCGTCCATCTGAGCGGCGCCGGTGATCATGTTCTTGATGTAGTCGGCGTGACCGGGGCAGTCCACGTGGGCGTAGTGGCGGTTCTCGGTCTGGTACTCGACGTGCGCGATCGAGATGGTGATGCCGCGCTGCCGCTCCTCAGGAGCCTTGTCGATCTCGTCGAACGGGGTGAAGGGGTTCAGGTCCGGGTACTTGTCGTGCAGCACCTTCGTGATCGCCGCGGTCAACGTGGTCTTGCCGTGGTCGATGTGACCGATGGTCCCGATGTTGACGTGCGGCTTGGTCCGCTCGAACTTCGCCTTAGCCACTGTGGGCTCCTCCTGGTGTGGTTGTTACAGATTCGTTGGTGGACTTGTGGACGCCGACGTGGCAGTCCAGCCGTGGTGGCTGGCCTACTCGCCGCGGACCTTCTTGATGATCTCGTCGGCGACGTTCTGAGGAACCTCGGCGTACGAGTCGAACTCCATCGAGTACGAAGCCTGGCCCGAGGTCTTCGACCGCAGGTCACCAACGTACCCGAACATCTCGGAGAGCGGCACAAGCGCCTCGACGACGCGGTCCCCCGCGCGCTCGAACATCGACTGCACCTGGCCGCGGCGGGAGTTGATGTCACCGATGACGTCACCGAGGAAGTTCTCCGGCGTGGTCACCTCGACGGCGAACATCGGCTCCAGCAGCACCGGCTTGGCCTGGCGGGCGGCCTCCTTGAAGGCCTGGTTGCCAGCGATCTTGAAGGCCAGCTCGGAGGAGTCGACGTCGTGGTAGGCGCCGTCCTCGAGGGTCACCTTGACGTCGACCATGGGGTAGCCGGCGAGCACGCCGAACTCCATCGCCTCCTGGGCGCCCTGGTCGACCGACGGGATGTACTCCCGCGGCACACGACCACCGGTCACGCTGTTGACGAACTCGTAGCCCGCGCCCGCCCCGGTCTCGGGGTCGAGGCTCGGCTCGATGGTGATGACCACCTTCGCGAACTGACCCGACCCACCGGTCTGCTTCTTGTGGGTGTAGGAGTAGTTCTCCACCTTGCGGCGGATCGTCTCGCGGTAGGCGACCTGCGGCTTGCCGACGGTGGCCTCGACGCGGAACTCGCGCCGCATCCGGTCCACCAGCACCTCGAGGTGCAGCTCGCCCATGCCCGCGATGATCGTCTGCCCGGTCTCCTCGTCGGTCTTGACGGTGAAGGTCGGGTCCTCCTCCGAGAGCCGCTGGATGGCCATGGAGAGCTTCTCCTGGTCACCCTTGGTCTTGGGCTCGATGGCGACCTCGATCACCGGGGCCGGGAAGGTCATCGACTCCAGCACGACCGGGCTGGACTGGTCGCAGAGCGTCTCGCCGGTGGTGGTGTCCTTCAGGCCCATCACCGCGACGATCTGGCCGGCGCCGACCGACGCGATCTCCTCACGCTTGTTGGCGTGCATCTGGTAGACCTTGCCGATCCGCTCCTTGCGCCCCTTGACGGAGTTCAGGACCGTGGCGCCTGCCGTCAGCTTGCCGGAGTAGACCCGCACGAAGGTCAGCTTGCCGAGGTGCGGGTCGGCGGCGATCTTGAAGGCCAGGCCGGCGAACGGCTCCTCGTCGGAGGGACGCCGGACGATCGTCTGCTCCTCGTCGTTGACCGCGTGGCCCTGGATGCCCTCGACGTCGATCGGCGAGGGCAGGTACTTCACGACCGCGTCGAGCAGCGGCTGCACGCCCTTGTTCTTGAAGGCGGTCCCGCACAGCACCGGGTTGAGCTTGTCGGCCAGCGTCGCGCGACGGATGCCGGCCTCGAGCTCCTCGACGGAGAGCTCCTCGCCCTCGAGGTACTTCTCCATGATCTCGTCGTCGGCCTCGGCCAGGGTCTCCAGCAGCTTCTCGCGCCACTCGTCGGCCTGGTCCTGCATCTCGGCAGGGATCGGCTCGACCTCGTAGTCCTCGCCCATCTTGGTCTCGCCGCGCCAGGTGAGCGCACGCATGCCGACCAGGTCGATGACGCCGAGGAAGTCGGACTCCGCGCCGATCGGCAGCTGCAGCACCAGCGGCGTGGAGTTCAGCCGGTCGACGATCATGTCGACGCAGCGGAAGAAGTCCGCGCCGGTGCGGTCGAGCTTGTTGACGAAGCACATCCGGGGCACGGAGTACTTGTTGGCCTGCCGCCACACGGTCATCGACTGCGGCTCGACGCCGGCGACCCCGTCGAAGACGGCGATGGCACCGTCGAGGACGCGCAGCGAGCGCTCCACCTCGACGGTGAAGTCGACGTGCCCCGGAGTGTCGATGATGTTGATCTGGTGGTCCTTCCACCAGCACGTGGTCGCGGCGGAGGTGATGGTGATGCCGCGCTCCTGCTCCTGCTCCATCCAGTCCATCGTGGCGGCGCCCTCGTGGACCTCACCGATCTTGTAGGTGATGCCGGTGTAGAACAGGATCCGCTCGGTGGTGGTGGTCTTGCCGGCATCGATGTGCGCCATGATGCCGATGTTGCGGACCTTCTTGAGGTCAGTGGTGATGTCGACGGCCACTGTAAGTCGCGATCCCCTCGGGAAGTGGTTGGTTGCGGTGGTGCCGGCGGCGGGTCGCGCCGCCGGGCAGCGTCACCAGCGGTAGTGGGCGAAGGCCTTGTTGGACTCGGCCATCTTGTGGGTGTCCTCGCGCCGCTTCACCGCGGCACCGAGGCCGTTGGAGGCGTCGAGGATCTCGTTCATCAGCCGCTCGGACATGGTCTTCTCGCGACGCTCCTTGGCGTAGCCGACCAGCCAGCGCAGCGCCAGGGTGGTGCTGCGGCCGGCCTTGACCTCCATCGGCACCTGGTAGGTGGCGCCACCGACGCGGCGGGGCTTGACCTCGATCGAGGGCTTGACGTTGTCGAGCGCACGCTTGAGCGTGACGACCGGGTCGGTGCCGGTCTTCTCGCGGCATCCCTCGAGCGCGGTGTAGACGATGCGCTGGGCGACCTGCTTCTTGCCGTCCTGGAGCACCTTGCTCACGAGCTGGGAGACGACCGGCGAGCCGTAGACCGGGTCGACGTCGATCGGACGCTTCGGTGCGGGACCCTTCCGCGGCATCAGCTCTTCTCCTTCTTCGCGCCGTAGCGGCTGCGCGCCTGCTTGCGGTTCTTCACGCCCTGCGTGTCGAGCGAGCCACGGATGATCTTGTACCGGACGCCGGGCAGGTCCTTCACACGACCGCCACGGACCAGCACGATGGAGTGCTCCTGCAGGTTGTGCCCGACACCGGGGATGTAGGCGGTGACCTCGACGCCGCTCGAGAGGCGCACGCGGGCGACCTTGCGGAGGGCGGAGTTCGGCTTCTTCGGGGTAGTGGTGTAGACGCGGGTGCAGACGCCGCGGCGCTGGGGAGATCCCTTCAGGGCAGGCGTCTTGTTCTTCGACACCTTGTCCTGGCGGCCCTTGCGGACCAACTGCTGAATGGTGGGCACCGGGCGGTTCCCTTTCGTTCGACTCTCACTACCCAGCGCTCTGCCGGGCAGGGTGGTGGTGGTGCACTGGTGATCGCCCGACCTGGTGTCGGGGCACGCAGACGCGCTCGGACACACCGAGCACAAGGATTGAGATTACCGGGTGGCGGTGGCCCGGTCAAAACGAGCACGGCCGAGCGGACCGAGCAGCTCGGCCAGGTGCAGCGACTGTACCCCGGCGAGGTCGGCGAGCTGGGTCCGACACGAGAACCCGTCGGCGAGCACCACCGCGTCGGAGCCGACCCGCGACCCGAGTCGTCGTACGGCGGGCAGCAGGGCGTGCTCGGCCACCGCGACGCTGACGTCGTAGTGCCCCTTCTCGACTCCGAAGTTGCCGGCCAGCCCGCAGCAGCCGCCGAGCCTGGTGACCGTTGCCCCACTGCGCCGGAGCAGCGCGGCGTCGGCCTCCCAGCCGAGCACGCTGGCGTGGTGGCAGTGCGGCTGCACGACCACCTCGAGGCCGGTGAGGTCCGGCGGCGTCCAGTCCAGCGTGCCGAGCAGCTCGGCCAGCGTGCGCACGCCGGCGGCGACCTCGGCCACCCGCGGGTCGTCGACCAGCTCGGCGGCGTCGGAGCGCAGTGTCGCAAGGCAGCTGGGCTCAAGACCGATCACCGGCGCACCGCTGGTCACGTACGGGTGCAGCGTGGCGACCGTGCGCGCGAGGATGCCGCGCGCCTGCGAGAGCTGGCCGGTGGTGATCCAGGTGAGCGCGCAGCACGCCGGCTCCGGGACGACCTCGGCGTGCAGGCCGGCCGAGGCGAGCAGCTCGATTGCGGCACGGCCGGTGTCGCTGGCGAAGCGGTCGGTGAACGAGTCGGCCCACAGCCACACGTCCGGCGACCGGAACGCCGACCGCGCCGATGACCGCGAGAATGACCGCGAGAATGACCGGGACGACGACCGCGCCGCCGTCCGGAGAGGTCGCTCGGAGAAGGCCGGCAGGCTGCGTCGCTGGTCGACCCCGGCGGCGGCCTTGGCGAGGCTGGCGGCCAGCCTGTTGCGCAGCAGCCGGTTGGCCAGTCGGGGCGGAGTCATCCGTGCCCACTGCGGCAGCCGGCCCAGGGCGTAGTGCGAGCGGGGCCGCACCCTGCCGGCGTACTTCCTGGCCAGCACCTCGGACTTGTAGCTCGCCATGTCGATGCCGGTGGGGCAGTCGTTGGCACATCCCTTGCAGGACAGGCAGAGGTCCAGCGCGGTCTCGACGGCGGTGTCGTCGTACCCGAGGGTGCCGTTGACCACGTCCTGGAGCACCCGCGAGCGGCCGCGGGTGGAGTCCTTCTCGTTGCCGGTGGCGACGTACGACGGGCACATCACGACCGGGCTCCCGGCGGCCGGCACGGCGACGCACTTGCCGACGCCGGTGCAGCGGTGCACCGCGCTGCCGAACGAGCCACCGTCGTGGGTGAAGCGCAGGACCGGCCGGTCGTCGCGCATCCGGGCGGCGAGCCTGAGGTCGGCGTCGAAGGGTGCCGGAGCGACGAGCACACCCGGGTTCAGCAGGTCCTCCGGGTCGAGGATCCGTTTGGCCTGCGCCATCACCGACAGCGCCTCGGGTGAGTACATCCGGTCGAGCAGCTCCGAACGGGCCCTCCCGTCACCGTGCTCACCGCTCATCGAGCCGCCGAACGCAGCGACCAGGTCGGCCGCCTCCTCCACGAACCCGCGGAAACGCCTGCGCCCCTGGCCGTCACCCAGCCGGAAGTCCATGCGCACGTGCACGCACCCGTCACCGAAGTGGCCGTAGGGCACGCCGTCGAGGCCGGAACGCCGCAGCAGGGCCTCGAACTCGCGCAGGTAGGCACCGAGCTTCTCCGGCGGCACCGCGGCGTCCTCCCAACCGGCGAGCGCCTGGCTGCCCAGGCTCAGCGCCGCCAGCCCCGCACCGTCCTCGCGGATGCGCCACAGCGCCGCCTGCTCGCCCGGCTCGGTGACGACCCGGGCTGCCGGCGTGCACGCGTCGCGGGCCACGGCCTCGGCGAGCGAGCGCGCCTCGGCCGCGGTGTCGCCGGTGACCTCGGCCAGCAGCCAGCCGCCGCCGGAGGGCAGCTGCGGCACCGGGTGCCCGTGTGCGCGCACCACGTCGACGATGCGGGAGCCGAGGCCCTCGCAGGCGACGAGCCCGTGGTCGGCAAGCAGTGCCGGGACGTCGTCGGCGGCCTCGGACATGGTCGGGTAGCCCAGCACCGCCAGGGCACGGGCGGGGGCGTCCCGCACCAGGCGGACCGTGGCCTGCCGCACCACGGCAAGGGTGCCCTCGCTGCCCACCAGGAAGCGGTCGAGGCGGCGGCCGTTCTCCGGCAGCAGGTGCTCGAACGAGTAGCCGGAGACCTGGCGGGCGAACCGGCCGAACTCGGTGCGCACCAGCGCGAGGTGTGCATCGACGAGCGCGGCCAGCCGGCCCTCGACGGTCGCGGTGTCGCGACTGCCGTCGGCGAGCAGCACGTCGAGGCCGACGACGTTGTCCACGGTGCGGCCGTAGCCGAGCGCCCGCGAGCCACAGGCGTTGTTGCCGATCATCCCGCCGATGGTGCAGCGCGTGTGCGTCGAGGGGTCGGGGCCGAACCGGAGGCCGTGGCGCACGGCCTGCCGTTGCAGGTCCGCGTGCACGGCGCCCGGCTCCACGACCGCGGTCGCCGCCTCGGGATCGACGGCGAGCACCCGGTGGAGGTGCTTTCGGGTGTCCACGACGATGCCGGGCCCGACCGCGTTACCGGCGATCGAGGTGCCCGACCCCCGCATGGTCAGCGGTACGCCGGCCTCCCGTGCCGTGGCCACCACCGCGTCGAGCTCGTCGACGTGCCGCGGACGCACCACGACCCGCGGCGGGATCCGGTAGAGGGAGGCGTCGCTGGCATAGAGCGAGCGGACCAGCGGCGAGTCGTCGACGTCGGTGACGCCGTTGCGCCGCAGCGCGGCGACCAGGTCGGGCGCTTCGGTCACCAGAGCTCCATCGACCGGCTGATGATGCCGGCCAGGTCGTCCTCGGTGACCTCGCGCGGGGCGGTGGCCAACAGCCGCTGCTGCTTCATCGCCCCCTCGACCAGGTCGTCGACGTCGTCGCTTCGGTAGCCCACCGCAGCCAGGCCGTTGGGGATGCCGATGTCGCGCATCAGGTCGGCGAGCACGGCGGGAAGCGCGTCGGCGCCGTCGTGCTCGTGGTCGGGGGCGAGCAGCCGGGCCGCCTCCAGGTGCCGCTCGGGTGCACACGCGAAGGTGAAGCGGAACGCCTCCGGCGCGGTCAGCGAGACCGACATGCCGTGCGGCACCATCGGCTCCTCGGCGGGGTAGCCGTCGGGATGGAAGTCGCGGACCCGGCCGGCGATCGGGTAGGCGTTCGCGTGCGGGATGTGCACACCGGCGTTGCCGAAGCCGAGCCCGGCGAAGGTCGCGGCCATCGCCATCTGCTCGCGCGCCTGCACGTCCTCACCGTCGTGCACGGCGGTGCGGAAGGAGCCGGCGAGCAGGGTCATCGCCTGGCGGGCCCAGGCGTCGGAGATCGGGTTGGCCCCGCAGTAGGGCACCCGCTCCTCGGGCTGCTTGCGCTCATAGGAGGAGTAGGGCCGTGCCGTCCAGCTCTCCAGGGCGTGGCAGAGGATGTCCATCCCGGCCGAGGCGGTGACCCCGGCGGGCTGGCTGTGGGTCAGCAGCGGGTCGACGACGGCCAGTGTCGGGCGCAGCCGCGCGTGGCTGATCCCCGTCTTGACCTTCAGCGCGAGGACGTCCAGCACGCAGATCGTCGTCGACTCGGCGCCGGTGCCGGTGGTGGTGGGCACCGCGACCAGCGGCTTCAACGGCCTTGCCGGGTTGCGCCCCTGGCCGACGGGCGCGTTCACGTAGTCCATCAGCTCACCGTCGTTGCTGGTCAGCAGGTTGACCGCCTTGGCGGTGTCGATGGACGAGCCGCCACCCACGGCGACGAACGCGTCCCACGGCCCGGTGTCGCGGGCGTGGGCGATGGCCTGCTCGAGGCTGGCGTCGGTCGGCTCCACGTGCACCCCGTCGAAGACCCGGGCCTCGATGCCGAACTTCGCCATCTGCTCGGCCACGCGCTGCGGGTGGCCGGTGGCGGCGACGCCGGGATCGGTGACCACGAGCACCCGTCTCACGTCGTACTGGGAGAGGTCGTAGCCGATCTCGTCGGAGGCGCCCGAGCCGATCTTGAGTCCGGGCGCTCCGTAGGTGAACACGGTCTCGGACATGGCCACAGGGTAGTGCCGGGTCAGGAACGGCCCTCCGCGTCGAGCGCGAAGTGGACGATGTCGAGGGCGTCGAGCCGGCCCTCCCTGACGTCGGCGACCTTGACCCAGGCGACGGCGTCGGTGGTGCCGCCGCTCTCCACCACCCGCGGCTCGGCGTCGTCGGGCACGGTCGCGGCGAACACCAGGTGGATGCCGTGGAAGTCCTCGAGGCGGCCGTTGGGAGCGGTCCCGGAGAAGTGCACGTCGTCGACCCCGAGCAGCGCGCCGACCCGGACCGACAGCCCGGTCTCCTCGCGCGCCTCCCGGACCACCGCCTGGCGGGGCGACTCCCCGTGGTCGATCCCGCCTCCGGGCAGCGTCCACGATCCGCTGTGGTGCCCCACCGCGGAGATCCGGGTGAGCAGCACCTCGGCGTCCCTGCGCACGAGCGCGTAGGCCGCGGGACGCTGCAGCCGGAAGGTCTCGTGGTCGGCGAGGGCCTCGGCGACCAGCCGGACGGTGGGCACCGCACCGGTGAGCACGTCGGCGACCGGGTGCCAGCGAGCGTCGACGGTGGACCCGTCCACCTCGACCACCCGCGGCTCCGGCGCGTCGGTGGGCACCCAGCCCTCGTAGACGAGGCGGATCGAGTGGTACTGCACCAGCTCACCGCCGCGTTCCCCGACGCCGCTGACGTCGTAGACCCGCGCGGTGTCGCCGACCTCGACCGCCAGCCCGGTCTCCTCGTGCACCTCCCGGACGACCGAGTCACGCGGATGCTCCCCAAACTCCACACCGCCGCCGGGCAGGGTCCAGCGCTCCTCGCTGGTCAGGTGCGGCGCCAGCCTCGAGAGCAGGATGTGGTCGCTGCGGATGATGACGGCGTAGGCGCCCAGCCGGACCCGTCGGGGCAGCGCGTCGGACATGCGCGAGAGTCTAGGGTCAGCTGAACGGCGGCCGGTCGTCGAACCGGAGCGAGCGGCTGCCGGCCCAGCGCCACAGGCGCGCCGCCCGGTCGCGGTCCTCGTCGGTGACCAGGTTGCCCATCCAGCGCAGGGCCAGGGTCATCAGCCAGTCCGAACGCATCCCGGGCGGACCGAGGGTAGCGACCAGCCGCGGCAGGGTGGCGATCCCGGCCAGCCGGCGGGCGATCGAGAACGCCTCGCCGTAGTGCTCGCGCAGCAGCGTCGGCCACGTGGTGGCCAGGTCCGGGGCCTCCTGCAGGGTCTCGGCCAGCACCCGACCGGTCTCCAGGCCGTAGTCGATGCCCTCACCGTTGAGCGGGTTCACGCAGCCGGCCGCGTCACCGACCAGGGCCCAGTTGCGACCGGCGACGTGGGAGACCGCGCCGCCCATCGGCAGCATCGCGGAGGTCGGGGCGCGCAGCGGTCCCTCGATGCCGAAGTCGGCACGCCGCTGGTCGGCGTAGTGCTGCATCAGCGGGCGGAGCGCGAGGTTCGCCGGCCGCTTCGCCGTCGCGAGCGTGCCGACGCCGATGTTCACCTGGCCGTCGCCGAGCGGGAAGATCCAGCCGTAGCCGGACAGCACCTCCCCGTCGGTGCCGCGCAGCTCGAGGTGCGAGCTGATCCAGGGATCGTCGTGCATCGCCGAGTCGGCATAGCTGCGGGCGGCGACGCCGTACGCCGTGTCGCGGTGCCACTGCCGGCCGAGCCGCTTGCCGAGCGGCGAGCGCACCCCGTCGGCGACCACGAGCCAGTCGCAGCCGATCTCGACGTGCTCGCCCGCCCGGTCGAAGACCACCGCCGTGACCCGGTCGCCGTCCCGGCGTACGTCGATCGCCCGGGCGCCGTCGAGGCCGGAGGCGCCGGACTTGAGCGCACAGCCGCGCAGCTGGTCGTCGAGCTCGGTGCGCGCCACGGCGGAGCCGTACGCCGGCAGCCCCGTGCCCGACCTGCCGGGGCCCGGCCAGGGCAGCAGCAGCGTCTGCCCGAAGCCGTGCGCGCGCAGGCCGTGGTTGACGGTGTGCGCGCGCACCCAGTCGTCGAGGCCGAGCCGCTGCAGCTCGGCGATCGCGCGCGGGGTGAGGCCGTCACCGCAGGTCTTGTCGCGGGGGAAGACCGCCGCGTCGGCGAGCACCACGTCATGACCGTGCCGGGCGGCCCAGGCCGCGGCCGACGAGCCCGCCGGTCCCGCGCCGACGACGAGCACCTCGGTGCGCGCGGGAGCGGTCTGGAGAGTCACGTTTGCCATCCTCTCAGGACACCTCCTCGCGCTGGTGCTCCCTCCTCACACAGGAAACCTCCTCTTCGCACGGGGAGTGCCCTGTGCGAAGAGGAGGTTTCACAGGTGAACCTGGGAAAGCTCCCGGGCGATCAGTTCTGGTACGACCCGAAGTCGAAGTCGTCCAGCGCCACGGTCGCGCCCGAGCCGGTGCCGAAGTAGTCCTCGCCGTAGGAGTCGTACCCGGTGACGGAGTACGCCGCCGCGCGCGCCTCCTCGGTCGGCTCGACGCGGATGTTGCGGTAACGCTCCAGGCCGGTGCCCGCCGGGATCAGCTTGCCGATGATCACGTTCTCCTTCAGGCCGAGCAGCGAGTCGGACTTGCCGTTGATCGCCGCATCGGTGAGGACCCGGGTGGTCTCCTGGAAGGACGCCGCCGAGAGCCACGACTCGGTGGCCAGCGACGCCTTGGTGATGCCCATCAGCACCGGGCGACCCGAGGCGGGCCTGGCGCCCTCGGAGACCGCGCGGCGGTTCTCCTCCTCGAAGCGGACCCGGTCGACGAGGTCGGACGGCAGCAGGTTCGTGTCGCCGGACTCGATCACCGTGATCCTGCGCAGCATCTGCCGCACGATGATCTCGATGTGCTTGTCGTGGATCGACACGCCCTGGCTGCGGTAGACCGCCTGCACCTCGGAGACGAGGTGCTCCTGGGCCTTGCGGACGCCGAGGATGCGGAGCACGTCCTGCGGGTCGGGCGTTCCCTGGGTCAGCTGCTGGCCGACCTCGATGTGGTCACCGTCGGCGACCAGCAGGCGGGCGCGCTTGCTGACGGGGTACTCCTGGACCTCGGAGCCGTCGTCGGGGGTGACCACGACCTTGCGGGCCTTGTCGGTCTCCTCGATCTCGACCCGGCCGGCCGCCTCGGTGATCGGCGCACGACCCTTGGGCTGACGGGCCTCGAAGAGCTCCACCACGCGGGGCAGGCCCTGCGTGATGTCGTCGGCCGAGGCCACACCACCGGTGTGGAAGGTGCGCATCGTCAGCTGGGTGCCGGGCTCGCCGATCGACTGGGCCGCGATGATGCCGACGGCCTCGCCGATGTCGACCAGCTTGCCGGTGGCCAGCGAGCGGCCGTAGCACTTCGCGCAGGTGCCGGTGCGGGCCTCGCAGGTCAGCACCGAGCGCACCCGGACCGTCTCGATGCCGGCCTCGACCAGCTGCTCGATCTTGACGTCGCCGAGGTCCTCACCCGCGGCGACCAGCACCTCGCCGGTCTCCGGGTGGGTGATGTCGACCGCCGAGGTGCGGGCGTACGCCGAGGTCTCGACGTTCTCGTCGCGGCGGACCACGCCGTCCTCGCCACGGACACCGATCACCTTGTTCATCCCGCGCTCGGTGCCGCAGTCGTCCTCACGGATGATCACGTCCTGCGACACGTCGACGAGGCGACGGGTGAGGTAGCCGGAGTCGGCGGTCCGCAGTGCGGTGTCCGCCAGACCCTTGCGGGCACCGTGCGTGGCGATGAAGTACTCCAGCACCGACAGGCCCTCGCGGAAGTTCGACTTGATCGGCCGCGGGATGATGTCGCCCTTGGGGTTGGCCACCAGACCACGCATCGCAGCGATCTGGCGGACCTGCATCATGTTTCCGCGGGCGCCCGAGCTCACCATCATGAAGATCGGGTTGTCCTTGTCGAACGTCCCCTCCATGACCTTGGCGACCTCGTTGGACGCCTGGGTCCAGATCTCGATGAGCTCCTGCCGACGCTCGTCGTCGGTGATCAGGCCGCGCTCGAACTGCTTCTGGACCTTGGCCGCCTGCTCGTCGTACCTGGCCAGGATCTGCGGCTTCTCCTCGGGGGTCACCACGTCCTCGATGGACACGGTCACGCCCGAGCGGGTGGCCCAGGCGAAGCCGGTGTCCTTCAGCGCGTCGAGCGAGTTCGCCACCTCGACCTTGCTGTAGCGCTCGGCGAGGTTGTTGACGATGTTGCCCAGCTGCGACTTGCCGACCTCGTAGTCGACGTACTCGTAGTTCGCCGGCAGCGCCTCGTTGAAGAGCGCGCGGCCCAGCGTGGTGTCGAACAGGATCGGGTCGCCCTCGGTCCAGCCCTCCGGCCGCCGGTCGGCGGGGGGTACGACGCCCTGGAGGCGGATCCTCACCTTCGACTGCAGGGTGATCTCGCCCCGGTCGAAGGCCATCACGGCCTCGCCGATCGAGGCGAACGCCCGGCCCTCCCCCGGCTCGCCGTCACGGTCGAGCGTGAGGAAGTAGATGCCGATGATCATGTCCTGGGTCGGCATGGTCACCGGGCGGCCGTCGGACGGCTTGAGGATGTTGTTGGTCGACAGCATCAGGATCCGGGCCTCGGCCTGCGCCTCGGCCGACAGCGGCAGGTGCACCGCCATCTGGTCACCGTCGAAGTCGGCGTTGAACGCCGTGCAGACGAGCGGGTGGATCTGGATCGCCTTGCCCTCGATCAGCTGCGGTTCGAAGGCCTGGATGCCGAGGCGGTGCAGCGTGGGTGCACGGTTGAGCAGCACCGGGTGCTCGGCGATGACCTCCTCCAGCACGTCCCAGACCTCGGGGCGTACGGCGCGCTCGACCATCCGCTTGGCGGACTTGATGTTCTGCGCGTGGGAGAGGTCGACGAGCCGCTTCATCACGAACGGCTTGAACAGCTCGATCGCCATGTACTTGGGCAGGCCGCACTGGTGCAGCTTCAGCTGCGGGCCGACCACGATGACCGAACGGCCGGAGTAGTCGACGCGCTTGCCGAGCAGGTTCTGCCGGAACCGGCCCTGCTTGCCCTTGAGCATGTCGGAGAGCGACTTCAGCGGCCGGTTGCCAGGGCCGGTGACCGGACGGCCACGGCGGCCGTTGTCGAACAGCGAGTCCACGGCCTCCTGGAGCATCCGCTTCTCGTTGTTGACGATGATCTCCGGCGCTCCGAGGTCGAGCAGCCGCTTGAGCCGGTTGTTGCGGTTGATCACCCGGCGGTAGAGGTCGTTCAGGTCGGAGGTGGCGAACCGGCCACCGTCGAGCTGGACCATCGGGCGCAGGTCCGGCGGGATCACCGGGATCGCGTCGAGCACCATGCCCAGCGGGCTGTTGTTGGTCTTGCGGAAGGCCTCGACCACCTTGAGCCGCTTCAGCGCGCGGACCTTCTTCTGCCCCTTGCCGGTGGCGATGACCTCACGCAGCGCCTCGACCTCGGCGTCGATGTCGAAGCCCTCGAGGCGCTTCTGGATCGCCGTGGCGCCCATGTGGCCCTCGAAGTACTTGCCGAACCAGTTCTTCATCTCCCGGTACAGCAGCTCGTCGCCCATCAGGTCCTGGACCTTGAGGTTCTTGAAGGTGTTCCACACCTCCTCGAGCCGGTCCAGCTCGCGCTGGGCGCGGTCGCGGACCTGCTTCATCTCGCGCTCGGCGCCGTCCTTGACCTTGCGGCGGGCGTCGGCCTTGGCGCCCTCCTCCTCGAGGGCGGCCAGGTCGGTCTCGAGCTTCTTCGCCCGATCGTCGATCTGCACGTCGCGACGGTTCTCGAGGCTCTTGCGCTGCAGGCTGATCTTGCCCTCGAGGTCGGCGAGGTCGCGGTGCCGCGCCTCCTCGTCGACGCTGGTGATCATGTAGGCCGCGAAGTAGATGACCTTCTCGAGGTCCTTCGGGGCCAGGTCGAGCAGGTAGCCGAGCCGGCTGGGCACACCCTTGAAGTACCAGATGTGGGTGACCGGTGCGGCCAGCTCGATGTGGCCCATCCGCTCGCGGCGGACCTTGGAGCGGGTCACCTCGACGCCGCAGCGCTCGCAGATGATGCCCTTGAAGCGCACGCGCTTGTACTTGCCGCAGTAGCACTCCCAGTCCCGGGTGGGACCGAAGATCTTCTCGCAGAAGAGACCGTCACGCTCGGGCTTCAGCGTGCGGTAGTTGATGGTTTCCGGCTTCTTGACCTCGCCATGGCTCCACTGGCGGATCTCGTCAGCGGTGGCCAGGCCGATCTGGAGCTGGTCGAAGAAATTCACGTCGAGCACGATGGCTGCTGTCCTTCGTTAGTTTTCGAAAATCTGTGAGGGGTGTGGGGCCCGGACCCGGAGCGTCGCCCCGGGCCCGGGGATGCTCACACCTCTTCGACGCTGCTGGGCTCGCGGCGGGACAGGTCGATGCCGAGCTCCTCGGCGGCGCGGAAGACGTCCTCCTCCGCGTCGCGCATCTCGATCGCGG
>DATDNR010000044.1:0-19562 GCA_036518175.1 Marmoricola sp. | reverse complement strand
GTCATCGCCAGCGTGGACACCTACCTGCGGTTCGCCGAGGCGGTCAACCGGCTGGACATCTCCGAGCAGCAGGAAGGCCTCACCGAGCTGCTGTCCGACTAGGCCGCTCCCCGACCGGACGCGAGCCGGATCGAGCCCGGGGAACGTTCCCTGGGCCTCTTCCAGCTACTCGCCGCTGCGTGGCTGATGAACCTCATCACCTTCGCCACCGCGATCGACCTCGCGCTCGGCCGGTCCCGGATGGTCCGACGCCGCAGCCGGTCGACCGCCGCGCACCTGGATGGCGACGAACCAGGCCATCGCGGCCAGGGCGAGCGCACCAGCGACGAACGTGTTGAGCCGCAGGCCGAGGAAGTGCTGGGAGTAGTCGATGCGCAGTGTCTCCTCGAAGATCCGGAACGCGGAGTAGCCGAACACGTAGAGGGCGAAGAGACCGGGTGGACGCGGCGCGCGCTTGCGGCTGCCGAGCCAGATGAGGAACCCGGCCCAGGCAACGTCGAAGATCAGCTCGTAGAGGAACGTGGGGTGGAAGGTGGGGTACTGCAGGTAGCCCGGGGGGCGGTCGGCGGGCGCGATCTCCAGCCCCCAGGGGAGGCTGGTCGGGCCGCCGAAGAGCTCCTGGTTGAAGTAGTTGCCGATCCGCCCGATGCCCTGGGCGACCAGCAGTCCCGGAGCGACGGCGTCCATGAAAAGCGGCATGGAGGCCCGGTGGCGGTGCACCCGCCACAGCCCGACGACCGTGGCCAGCGCCACCCCGCCCCAGATGCCGAGACCGCCCTGCCAGACCGCGAACGGCCCCCACCAGGTGTGCGGCATCACGGCCGGGGTGGTGATGTCGAAGTAGATGCGCCCGCCGACGATGCCCGCGGGCACCGCCCAGAGGGCGACCTCGTCGACCAGGGCCGGGTCACCACCGACCCGGCGCCAGCGCCGCCGGGTCATCGCCACCGCGATGACGATGCCGACGACGTACATCAGGCCGTAGAAGTGGAGGAAGAACGGCCCTATCCCGAAGCCGTTGACCGGCGGGCTCGGGATCGCGGCGGGGATCGCGACCAGGGATGTCATGGCCGCCTCACCGTAGCCGATCGGTCCGGCACCCACGCCCACCGCGGGGTGTCGTGGCACACTGCTGCGCATGCCCAGGAAGCCCGACCGCGGCGGCGAGCCGAACCTCGAGCTGCCGTCGCTGCGCCTGGGCCTTCGCCGGCGCCGCCCGGATCCGCGGCCCGAGCCGGTGTCCCGTCCGGAGCCCGAGCCGGTGTCCCGTCCGGAGCCCGAGCCGGTGACTGCACCCGAACCCGAGCCCGTGACCGCGCCCGAACCCGAGCCCGTGACCGCGCCCGAGCCCGAGGCCGTCGCCGAGCCGACCCACCGCGAGTCGACACTCTCGGCGCTGAGCCGCGTCCCCGGTCCCTGTGCTGCCGCCCTCGCCGGCATCGTCTGCGGCCTGGTGGGCGTGGCGCTCACCTCCGGGTCTCTGCACGCCTGCGAGGCCGTTCGCGGGGTGGGCACCTGCGGCGGGATCGGGCTGTTCGCGCTGCTGCTGATCCTCGTCGTCGAGATCTTCCTCGGTGCGGCACTGCTCAGAGCCTTCCGGGTGCCGGACGCGTTCAGCACCAGCTTCCTCGGCGTGGGCCTGGTCGCGGTCGCGGTGATGCTCTTCCTGCTCGGCCAGCTCGGCTCGCCCTGGATGCTGCTCGTCGTGCCGCTGGTGACCGCGGTGGCCTACGCGGTGTCCTGGTGGGTGACCAGCACGTTCGTCGAGACCGACTGACACCGTCGCGGAGTCCTAGCCCGCGGGGCGCTGTCCGTGCGGCGCGGCCGACGGGTTCAGGAACCGGATGAACCAGTCCCGGGCGAGCACGGCGACGCGGTCGAGGGCACCGGGCTCCCCGAAGAGGTGGCTGGCGTTGCGCACCACGGCCAGCTCCGAGACGCCACCGAGGAACCGCATGGCCTGCCGGTTCAGCCTCAGCACCATCTCGTCGCGCGCCCCCACGATGAACAGCGTCGGCACGGTCACCTTCACCAGCCGACGGGCCGCGAGATCCGGCCGACCGCCCCGTGACACGACGGCCCGCACCTGCGAGCGAAGGTCGGCAGCGGCCCACAGCGCGGCCGCTGCTCCGGTGCTGGCCCCGAAGTAGCCGACCTCCAGGCCGCGGCAGGCCGGCCGCTCGCGCACCCACTGGGTGACCGCGACGAGACGCTCGGCGAGCATCTCGACCGCGAAGACGAGCTCCCGGTCTCCCTGCTCGTCGGCCGTGAGCAGGTCGACGAGCAGCGTGCCGAGGCCGGCCTCGTTGAGCAACGCCGCCACGTGCCTGTTGCGCGGGCTCCTGCGGCTGCTGCCGCTGCCGTGGGCGAAGACGACGAGGCCGCGGGCCCGCTGGGGGACGACCAGGTGGCCGGCCAGGGTCACCCCGCCGACCGGCACGGAGACGTCCGTGCCGACACCGACGGGCCGCTCACCAGGCCCGGGTTCGTCGCGCACGGCCCGCAGGAGGCCCGCCACCTCCTGGTCGGAGACCTGGTGGAAGTCCCGGTAGGCCTGCGAGACGGCCCGGAAGTCCACGGGCGTCTCGAGGCACACGACCCGGGCGCTCCGCGCCAGCAGCCTGACCGTCTCCGGCGGAGCGACCGGTACGGCGACCACGACGTCGGTGGCCCCCTCCGCCCGGGCCACCTCGCAGGCGGCCCGCGCGGTCGCCCCGGTGGCCAGGCCGTCATCGACGATCAGGGCGACCTTCCCGGCGAGCCGGTGGCGTGCGCCGCCCGCACGTAGCCGGGTGGCCCGCTCCTGCACCTCGGCGCGGGCCTGCGCCTCGATGCCCGCGAGGGACTCCGGCGAGATGCTGCACCGGCGCAGCACCTCGTCGTTCAACACCCGGATGCCCTCCTCGCCGACCGCTCCGAGGGCCAGCTCGGGCATGCCGGGCACGCCCAGCTTGCGCACGACCAGCACGTCGAGGGGTGCTGCCAGGGCCTCGGCGACGGCCGCGGCCACCGGAACACCGCCACGGGGCAGCCCGAGGACGACGACGTCCTCGCTGCGGTAGGCCTCCAGCGCACGCGCCAGGCGTCGCCCGGCGTCCTCACGGTCGTGGAACGACATCGAAGCCTCCCGGGGTCGTGGCCGGAGCCTGTCCCCGGCCCGCCGATGCGGCGGCGCGTCCCCGGTCCCACCCCGGGCGCCACTCCCGGGCCAGCTGCCCGGCGAGTCCCACGAGCGCCGCGCTCGGAACGGCGGAGCTGTGCTCCGGGTCGCGCAACCTGCGCGCCTCCGGCGGCAGCCAGGCCAGGTCGTCCTCGAAGCGGGTGCGCGCGGCCGAGACCGGCTCGGGACCCGCCAACCGGTGTCCGGCCGCCATCACGGGGACGAGCAACGGCTGCCGGTCGTCCGGCCGCGGCTCCGCCCGCAAGGCGAGGAGGTCCGCTTCTCCGGGACCGCCACGCCAGGCCTGCTGGGCGGCCGGATGGGTGGCCTTGCCCGGGGACAGCTTCAGCACCGGGCGGCCGTCGTACGCGACCAGCTTGTAGGCGCTGTCGAGCGACGGCGCGTCCCAGGAGGTGCCGATCTTCGTGCCGACGCCGTAGCAGTCGATCGGCGCCCCGGCCGCGACGAGGCCGGCGACGGCGAGCTCGTCGAGGCCACCACTGGCCATCACGGTCGCCGCCCCCATGCCCGCGTAGTCGAGCATCCTCCGCGCTCTCCGGGCCTCGTCGCCGAGGTCGCCCGAGTCCAGCCGGACACCCACGCGCTCGGGAGCCAGTCCGAGCTCGCGGGCCACCTTGATCGCATCGAGCACCCCCTCCTCGGTGTCGTAGGTGTCGACGAGGAAGACCGGATGCTCCGGGAAGTCGGTGCCGAACGCCCGGAAGGCGGCCAGTTGGTCGGGGAAGGCCTGCACGTAGGAGTGCGCCATCGTGCCCACCGGTCGCAGTCCCAGCCGGCGCGCCGCCTCGACGTAGCTGGTCCCGGCGAAGCCGACGGCGGCGCAGGCGCGCGCCACCGCCGTGGCTGCCTCGAGACCGTGGGTGCGGCGGGCGCCGAAGTCCACGAGCTCGGCCGGACCCGCAGCCAGGCGGCAGCGCGCCGCCTTGCTCGCCACGGCGGTCGCGAAGGTGACCTGGTTGAGCACCAGCGTCTCGACGAGCTGGGCCTGCGGCAGCGGCGCGGTCACCTGCATCAGGGGCGTGTCCGCTCCGATGCACCGGCCCTCCGGGACGGCCAGCACGTCGCCTCCGAACCTCAGCCCTCCCAGCGCCTCGACCTCACCCTCGGGGAGGCCGACGACCTCGCGCAGGTAGGCCAGCTCGTCGGCTCCGAAGCAGTAGCCCTCGAGCGCGTCCAGGCAGGCCTCGACGCCGGCGACGACCAGGAAGCCCCGCTGCGCAGGCAGTCGCCGCGCGAAGAGGCTGAAGGTCGCCGGCGCCGTCATGCCGCGCCGCAGGTAGCTGGCCGCCATCCGGAGCTCGTAGAGGTCCGTGCACAGGCCGAGGACCCCTGGGGCGGCTGGCAAGGTCATGTCCCGACCGTGGCGGCCCCTGAACGACGCGGTCCAGTGTCCAAAGGCCCTACGCCGCCGGGACCATCAGCCACCCGGGCGGTCACGGACCGGTCCGGTGATGTCTCAGCGCGAGGCGGCGACCAACTCGGCGATCTGCACGGTGTTGAGCGCGGCACCCTTGCGAAGGTTGTCGTTGCTGACGAAGAGCGCCAGCCCGCGGTCGCCGGGCACGCCGGGGTCGTGCCGGATGCGGCCGACGTACGACGGGTCCCGACCCGCCGCCTGCAACGGGGTCGGGATCTCGCTCAGCTCGACGCCCGGAGCGCCGGCAAGGATCTGTCGCGCCCGCTCCGGGGTCAGCGACCGCTCGAACTCGGCGTTGATGGCCAGCGAGTGCCCGGTGAACACCGGCACCCGCACGCAGATGCCGGACACCGCGAGATCGGGGAGGCCGAGGATCTTGCGCGACTCGTTGCGCAGCTTCTTCTCCTCGTCGGTCTCGTTCATCCCGTCGTCGACGATCGAGCCGGCCAGCGGCACCACGTCGAAGGCGATCGTGCGGGCGTACTTCACCGGATCGGGGAAGGCGACGGCCGAACCGTCGTAGGCCAGCTCGCGGGCCTTGTCGCCCGCGGCCGCGACCTGGGTGGCGAGCTCATCGACACCGGCGACGCCCGACCCGGAGACCGCCTGGTAGGTCGCCGCCACCAGGCGCACCAGCCCGGCCTCGTCGTGCAGCGGCTTCAGCACCGGCATCGCGGCCATCGTCGTGCAGTTGGGGTTGGCGATGATGCCCTTGCGGGCCTCGCCGATCGCCTCCGGGTTGACCTCGCTGACCACCAGCGGCACGTCGGGGTCCATCCGGAAGGCCGAGGAGTTGTCGACCACGGTCACCCCTGCCGCCGCGAACCGTGGAGCCTGGACCCGGGAGGTGCTCGCGCCGGCGGAGAACAGCGCGATGTCGAGACCGGACGGGTCGGCCGTCTCGGCGTCCTCTACGGTGACCTCCCGGTCACCGAAGGGCAGCACCTTGCCCGCGGACCGCGCGGAGGCGAAGAACCGCACCTGGTCGACGGGGAAGCCGCGCTCCAGCAGGATCTGGCGCATCGCGACACCGACCTGCCCGGTGGCGCCGACGACGCCGACGTTGACGCCCACGACTACCGCCCCGTCCCGCCGTAGACCACGGCCTCGATCTCGTCGGCGTCGAGGTCGAAAGCGGTGTGGGTGACGGCCACGGCGTCGTCGACCTGGGCCTCCTTGACGATCACCGAGATGCGGATCTCGGAGGTGGAGATCATCTCGATATTGACCCCGGCGGAGGCCAGCGCGGTGAAGAACTTCGCGGTCACGCCCGGGTGGGAGCGCATGCCTGCCCCGATGAGGGAGACCTTGCCGATCTGGTCGTCGTACAGCAGCGAGTCGTAGCCGATCTCGTCGCGCAGCGCCGCGAGTGCCGACATCGCCGTCTGCCCGTCGGCACGCGGCAGGGTGAAGGAGATGTCGGTCAGGCTGGTCGCCGCGGCCGAGATGTTCTGCACGATCATGTCGATGTTGATCTGGGCCTGCGAGAGCGCCTCGAAGATGCGGGCCGCCTCGCCGACCTTGTCCGGGACGCCGACCACGGTGATCTTGGCCTCGCTGCGGTCGTGGGCGACGCCGGCGATGATCGGTTGTTCCATCTCTTCGTCCTCGGGATAGTCGGCGATCCAGGTGCCGTCCTTCTGGCTGAACGAGGACCGGACGTGGATCGGGATGCGGTAGTTGCGGGCGTACTCCACGCAGCGCAGGTGCAGGATCTTGGATCCGCACGCCGCCAGCTCGAGCATCTCCTCGTAGGAGATCCGGTCGCGCTTGCGGGCGGCAGCCACGATGCGCGGGTCGGCGGTGAACACGCCGTCGACGTCGCTGTAGATCTCGCAGACCTCGGCGTGCAGCGCTGCGGCGAGCGCGACCGCGGTGGTGTCGGAGCCGCCACGACCCAGCGTGGTGATGTCCTTGGAGTCCTGGCTGACGCCCTGGAAGCCGGCGACGATGGCGATCGCGCCCTGGCCCAGCGCCTGCTCGATGCGGCCCGGCGTGACGTCGATGATCTTCGCCCTGCCGTGGGTGCTGTCGGTGATCACGCCGGCCTGGCTGCCGGTGAACGACCGGGCGTCCAGACCGAGGTTGCCGATCGCCATCGCCAGGAGTGCCATGGAGATGCGCTCCCCGGCGGTGAGCAGCATGTCGAGCTCGCGGCCGGCGGGCAGCGGCGAGACCTCGTTGGCCAGGTCGAGGAGCTCGTCGGTGGTGTCACCCATGGCCGAGACCACCACGACGACGTCATGGCCGGAGCGACGGGTCTCGGCGATGCGGCGGGCGACGCGCTTGATGCTCTCGGCATCGGCGACCGAGGATCCGCCGTACTTCTGCACGACAACGCCCACGGCGAGGCTCCCTGGGGACGAGGACAGACCGCAGCGAGTCTATCGTCCGCTAGGTGGTCTCCCCGGGCGTGTCCAGAACCGCCGTCGCGGCCTCGACCTGCTGCTCCTCCTCGTCGGGGAGATCGGTGTCGAGCCGGTCATGGGTCACCACCGACTGCAGCGCGCGCAGCACCGCACTGGCGTTGTTGCCCCACGACGAGACGTAGGAGAACTGCCACCACCACAGCGCCTCCTCGACGTTGCCGGCCCGGAAGTGCCGCAACCCGTTGGCGACGTCGGTCGCGACGCTGGCGAGGTCGTCGGAGAGCTGGGAGGTGACGATCTCCGGCTCGTAGGGATCGAAGTTGTAGGTGTAGCTGTCCACGCCGTCGAGCACCTCGGCCAGCCGCAGCCGCATCTCGTCGAGGTCCGGGTCGGGCCCGACGTCGGGCTGGTACTCCTGCTCCGGCGCGAAGTCGGTCTGGGCGCCCAGCCGGGCACCGGCCAGCAGCAGCTGGCTGACCTCGAGCAGCAGCAGCGGGATCGCCGTACCCATCTCCTGCTCCTGCCGGGAGATCGCCTGCAGCGCCACCAGGAAGGACTCGGCCGCATCGGCGATCTGCTGGGCGAAGTCCTCCAGGTCGTTGTCAGTCACCGGCACTCCGCCTCCCCGCGAACGCTCGTCCCAGGGTGACCTCGTCGGCGTACTCGAGGTCACCTCCCACCGGTAGTCCACTCGCCAGCCGGGTCACCCGCAACCCCACGTCGCGCAGCAGCCGGGTGAGGTACGCCGCGGTCGCATCGCCCTCGATGTTGGGATCGGTGGCCAGGATGATCTCGGTGACCTGGCCGTCGTTGAGCCGGGCGAGCAGCTCGCGGATGCGCAGCTGGTCGGGCCCGATGCCCTCCAGCGGGGAGATGGCGCCTCCGAGCACGTGGTAGCGGCCACGGAACTCGTGGGTCCGCTCGATGGCGACCACGTCCTTGGGCTCCTCCACCACGCAGATCTGGGTCGGATCGCGACGGGGGTCCCGGCAGATGCGGCACTGCTCGTCCTCCGAGACGTTGCCGCACACGCCACAGAAGCGGGCCTTCTGCTTGAGCTCGACGAGCACCTCCGCGAGCCGACGGACGTCGGCAGGGTCGGCGGCGAGCAGGTGGAAGGCGATGCGCTGGGCACCCTTCGGACCGACGCCCGGCAGCTGGCCGAGCTCGTCGATCAGGTCCTGGAGGACACCCTCATACACCGGGACCGCCGAATCCCAGCTGGCCGGGCGTGGCTCCGGGGCCGGCGTCGCCACCGAGCCCGCCGGCGAGGGGGCCCAGCTTCTCACTGGCGAGGGCGTCGGCCTTGGCCTTGCCGTCGCGGTACGCCGCGACCACCAGGTCACCGAGGTCCGCCAGCGAGTCGACGTCATCACCGTCGAAGGAGCCGGGCTGCACCTGCACCGAGGCGAGCTCGCCGGTGCCGGTCAGGGTCACCGTGACCCCGCCGGCGGAGCCGTCGACGTGGGTCGCGTTGAGCTCCTGCTGCGCGGCGAGCAGCTGTGCCTGCATCTGCTGGGCCTGCTCGAGCATGGCGCTCAGGTCGAAGCCGCCGCCGCCTTCCGTGCCACCGAAGGGGTTCTGCGTCATGTCGTCTCCTTCATTCGTGGGTGATCTCCTCGATCACCGTGGCGCCGAGCTCGCGCTGGAGCAGCTCGGTGCTGTCCAGTCCGCTGTCGTCGGCGTCGGGGTCGTCGCGGTGGGCCTCGGCGTCCGGGTCGTCGACCGGCCCGCCCGGGCCGACCGCCTCCCGGCCGGGACCCCGACGGGTGGGCTGGATGTTGCCACGGGCCCGGGCGATCGTCTGCGGCGCGGGTGGGTCCGCAGGACCGTGCGGCGGCGTCTCCGGTGCCGCCGGCGTCGCCTCGTCGGGCGGTGCCGTCGGCGGCACCGCCGGCCGGGTCACCTGGATCGGCGGCTCGGCACCGGGCTGGGCCGACGGGTCGACGATCGCCTCGACGCGCCAGTCGGCCCCGATCAGGTCGATCGCCGCCTGCCGCAGGATCTCCTCGCTGCCGCCACCGAGGAAGGAGTCACGGGCACCGGCGTTCCTGAACCCGACCGTGAGCACGTTGCCCTCCAGGCCGATCACCTGGGCGTTCTGGCTGAGCAGGATCCAGGTGAACCGGCGCATCGACTTGACCCGCTCGAGCAGGTCCGGCCAGATCCGCCGGACGTCGGCCAACCCGAAGGACGGCGAGGCGGCCGGGGAGCCTCCGGCCTGCGGGTCCGACGCAGGGCCGGCGGGAGCCGGCGACGCGGCGGGGCCCTCGGCCACCGGGGCCGGCGAGGGCGTGGCGGGCCGGACAGGCGCCTCCGTGGCCGGCGGGGCAGGCGCCTCCGTGGCAGGCGCGGGCGCCGCCGGCCGGGCGGCCGCCGGCGGGGCCGGCCGGGCAGGCGCCGTCGAGCCAGCCGCGGCGCGGGGCTCGCTGCCGCCGCCCCCCGCGACGTCGAGTCTGCGCTCGAGACGGTCGAGGCGGGCGGCGAGCCCCAGCGCGCCGTCGTCGGCACCCGGCAGCAGCACGCGGGCGCAGATCAGCTCCAGGAGCAGTCGCGGCGTGGTCGCCCCGCGCATCTCGGTCAGCCCCGCAGCGACGGTGTCCGCGGCGCGCACCAGCTCGGCCTTGCCGAACCGGGCCGCCTGCTGCACCAGCCGCTCGGCCTGGTCGTCCGGCACGTCGATGAGGCCGGTGGCCGGCGCGTCCGGGACCGCCGCGACGATCACCAGGTCGCGCAGTCGGCGCAGCACGTCCTCGGTGAAGCGACGCGGATCCTGTCCTGACTCGATCACCCGGTCGACCACGCCGAAGACACCGGCGCCGTCAGCGGCGGCGAAGGCGTCCACCACCTCGTCGAGCAGGTTGTCGGGCGTGTAGCCGAGCAGACCGGTGGCGACCTCGTAGGTCACCCCCCCGGGCCCGGCACCGCCGAGCAGCTGGTCGAGCACCGAGAGCGAGTCGCGGGCGGAGCCGGCACCGGCCCGGACCACCAGCGGCAGCGCAGCGTGGTCGATCGTCACGCCCTCGCGCCGGCAGATGTCGGCCAGGTAGTCCGACAGCGTCCGCGGCGGGATCAGCCGGAAGGGGTAGTGATGGGTGCGCGAGCGGATGGTCGGGATGACCTTCTCGGGCTCGGTGGTGGCGAAGATGAACTTGAGGTGCTCGGGGGGTTCCTCGACCAGCTTGAGCAGGGCGTTGAAGCCCTGCGTGGTGACCATGTGGGCCTCGTCGATGATGTAGACCTTGAACCGGCTGTGCACCGGGGCGAAGAACGCGCGCTCGCGCAGGTCGCGGGCATCGTCGACACCGCCGTGGGAGGCGGCGTCGATCTCGATCACGTCGATCGAGCCCGGACCGCCGCGGGCGAGGTCGCGGCAGGACTCGCACTCGCCGCAGGGCTCCGGGGTCGGGGCCTTCGCGCAGTTGAGCGCGCGCGCCAGGATGCGGGCGCTGGTGGTCTTCCCGCAGCCGCGCGGGCCGGAGAAGAGGTAGGCGTGGTGGACCCGGTTGTTGGCCAGCGCCTGCCGCAGCGGCTCGGTCACGTGGTCCTGGCCGATGACCTCGGCGAAGGTCTCCGGCCGGTAGCGGCGGTAGAGCGCGAGACTGGGTTCCACACACGAACCCTAACCAGCGCCGGGGACAGGCCGCATAGGCTCTGCGACCGTGAGTGGAGTCCCGGCCCCGGCGACCCTGCGCGCGCTCGTCGACGCGCTGCCGGCGGACCCCCGGGTGGTGGTCTCCGGCAACTTCGCCACGCCCAGGACGCTGTTGCGCGAGATCGACGCCCTGCTGCCGGCGTACCGGCTGTGGGCGCTCAACGCCCAGCCCGGCCTGCCCGACCGCGAGGGCGTGCTCCTGGAGACCCCGTTCGTCGGCCCGGGGATGCGCCGGAGCCTACGGCTGCGCTACCTGCCCTCGCGCCTGTCGATGGTGCCGATGCTCTTTCGACGGCACCTTCCCCCCGACCTGGTGGTGCTGCACACCTCCCTCCCGGAGGGCGGCCAGGTCTCGATGGGCACCGAGGTCAACGTGCTGCCCGGCGCGTTGGAGGCGACCCGGCGCCGCGGTGGCAGGGTGGTGGCGCAGGCCAACCGGCAGATGCCGTTCACGTACGGCGACGGCGTCCTCCCGCTCGCCGACCTCGACCTGCTGATCGAGGTCGACGAGCCGCTGGACACGCACGCCCCGCTGCCTCCCGACCAGGACTCGGCGGCGATCGGCGAGGCGGTCGCCGCGCGCGTCGCGGACGGGTCGACCCTGCAGGCCGGCATCGGCGGCATCCCGGACGCGGCACTGCTCGGCCTGGCCGGTCGCCGGTCGCTGCGGGTCTGGACCGAGATGTTCAGCGACAGCGTCCTCGCCCTGGAGCGGGCGGACGCCCTCGACCGGGACGTGCCGCTGACCACCTCGTTCGTGTTCGGCTCGGCCGAGCTCTACGCGTGGCTGCACCGCAACGACCGGGTGCGGATGACGCGCACGGAGGTCACCAACGACCCGACCCGGATCGCCGCGAACCCCCGGATGGTCAGCATCAACTCCGCCCTGCAGGTCGATCTCTACGCCCAGGCCAACGCCTCGCGGGTGCACGCGAGGATCTACTCCGGCCTCGGCGGCCAGACGGACTTCATCGTCGGCGCCATGCACAGCGAGGAAGGACAGGCGCTGATCGGGTTGCGCTCCTGGCACCCGCGGGCCGACCTGTCCACGATCGTCCCGCTCATCGAGGAGCCGGTCACCTCCTTCCAGATGTCGGCGGTCGTCACCGAGCAGGGCACCGCGGAGATCCTCGGACGCGACCAGGAGGAGCAGGCCGCCAACCTCATCACGCACGCCGCCCATCCCTCCGTGCGCGACGAGCTGTGGGAGGAGGCCGACGTACTCGGGCTGCTGCGCCACTGAGGGTCGGGTCCGCCCCGGCGTGCGGACGCAAAGGCCCCCCGCGCACCCGGAAGAGCTCGCCTGCCCTTGCTGCCTTCCGGCCCTGGGGGAGTTCAGCGAGATACCGCCGCACGGGGGGTTGCCCTGAGTGTAGGCAGTCGATTTCGCACATGCGAATCGGCCCGGGTAACCTCTCCGGCGGAGGATTCGCCTAGTGGCCTATGGCGCTCGCTTGGAAAGCGGGTTGGGTTAACAGCCCTCGCGGGTTCGAATCCCGCATCCTCCGCCACGTCACCGGCGTCACAGGCACTGACCTCCCGGTCACCGAAGCAGTGCCGCGGATCGGTGTCGCCAGGTGTCCCCGATCCGCGGCACTGCGGTTTCTCCTGCTGACTCCTCCAGGCAGTCAGAGCCGACGCAGCAGGAAGCGGTAGGAGCGCACCGCCGCACGGTTCCCGGCATGGTCGCGGGCGGTCAGCCGGACCAGCAGCGTCCCGCGCCGCAGGCCGGGGATGTCCTGGCTCCAGGCGCCTGCTCCTGGGACGACCCGCACCCATCCGGCGGCGTGCACGGCTGCGGCTCGGCTGCTGGCACTGACCCAGCCGGTGCCGGGCTGGTAGGCCACCCAGTGCCCGTGCCGCTTCTGGACGACGCGCACCACGACGCGGGCCACTCCGGACTGGTGGTCGTGCACCGTGCCGTGCAGCCGTCGCCACGAGCTGACCAGGTCACGGGAGGAGGGCAGGTCGAGACGCACGCTCGGAGCGACCTGGTCCTGCGAGACGCTGACCTTGCCGAGCTGCACGACCCGCGTGTTGCCGGCATCGTCGGTGAGCCGGACCTGTGGTGTGTGCGCGCCGGCGCCGCGGTAGACGTGGCGCAGCACGGTGCCCGAGGACCAGGTCTGGGAGCCGGTGCCGTCCCCCCAGCGGACGACTCGCCGGATCTGGCCGGCGGGCGTGCCGTCGTCGGAGATCGACTGCTGCCGGATCGCCACGCGGGTCCAGCCGGACCATGCCGACGTCGGCGAGACCGTGAACCTGCCCGTGGGCGCGGTGACGTCGTCGACCTGCACCGTCTGCTGGGCGCTGTCCGATCCGGACGCGTTGGCAGCGGTCAGCGTCACCGTGTAGGTGCCCGGTTGCTCGTAGGTGTGCGCCGGACTCTGCTGCGCGGAGGCGGCGCCGTCGCCGAAGTCCCACGCCCACGAGGAGGGCGACCCCGTCGAGGTGTCCTTGAACTGCACCTTCAACGGCGCGGCACCGCTGGTCGGCGACGCGGTGAACGAGGCGGTCGGGCTCGGGGTCTGGCCGCCCGACCCGAACGTCATGGTGACCTCGTCGAGGTCACCCTGGTAGAAGTCGCCGTTCGGGTAGGCGCCGATGACCACGTTGTAGCCGTTGGTGATCGAGCCGACGCTCCGCGACTTGCTGTAGGCGTGGCCGTCGACGGTCAGCGCGATCGTCGACGAGGTCTTGTCGCACTGGATGTGGTGCCAGGAGCCGTCGGAGAGGTCCGGACCGTTCTGCACCGACGAGCTGGCCAGGGAGCCACGGAAGTCGCAGGACGCCTGCCCGTTGGTCTGCATCTCGATCTTGTACTCCTGGCCCGGAGCCTGGCCCTTGCGGAAGAGGTCGTAGTCCGGCACGGCGGGCTTCGTCGTGGTCCTCATCCACAGCGAGATGTGCACGTCGGCGTCGTTCGGGTCGAGCGCCGCGTCGTCCGGCACGATCACCCGCGAGGAGGTGCCGTTGAACCCGAAGGCGGTGCCGGACTCCCCGGACCGCCCCAGGGTGACGTTCTCGATGGTGCCGTCGTGGCCACCGGTGGAGTCGACCATGGTGCTGCCGCTGGTCTCGTCCATGTGCCAGGTGTACGTGCTGCCGCTCGCCGCGTAGCCCGCCGCCCCGGTCAGCTCCAGCAAGGCCACCACGAGTGACCCGACGACCAGCGCCCCCAGGATCCCGTGCCGCCTGCTTCGGACACGTGTTCGCACACCCCGCACGTCGGTCCTCCGAACCGTCGACTGTTGCAGGGTCCATCACACGGCGCGACGGGCGCGCCGGGATCGGGCACGCGCGGGTGATCGGCTACGCCATCTGGCCTAGCACGGGCTCAGCGCGACGCGACGAACTCCCGCAGCCCGTCGAGCAGCCGGTCGACGTCGTCCCGGTCGTTGTAGGGGGCCAGGCCGATCCGCAGCGCTCCCGCGTCTCCCAGACCGAGGTGCCGGGAGGCCTCGATGGCGTAGAAGGAGCCCGCCGGCGCGTTCACCCTCCGCTCGGCGAGGAACGTGTAGACCTCGGCCATGTCCACCCCCTCCAGGGACAGCAGCAGCGTCGGCGTACGACGCCGGGCCCGGGAGTGCACCCGCGCCCCGGGGAGTACGACGACCGCGTCCTCGATCGTCCGCCGCAGCTCCTCCTCGTGGGCGTGGATCGCCTGCATCGAGCCGACCAGGCGTGCCCGGCGTGAGCCGTCTCCCGGCACCGCAGCGGCCAGCAGGTCGACCGCGGCGGTGACACCCGCCATCAGCTCGTAGGGCAGCGTGCCCAGCTCGAACCGCTCGGGAACCGCGTCGGAGGACGGCAGCAGCTTGTCGGGGTGCAACGACTCCAGCAGCTCGGGTGCGGCGATCACGGCACCACAGTGCGGGCCCAGGAACTTGTAGGGCGAGCAGGCGTAGAAGTCCGCGCCGAGCGCTCCCATGTCGACCGGCTGGTGGGCGGTGTAGTGCACACCGTCGACGTAGGCCAGGGCGCCGACCTCGTGCGCGAGGGCCGTGATCGCCGGCACGTCCGGCATCGTGCCGATCAGGTTGGAGGCCGCGGTGACCGCCACCAGCCGGGTGCGGCCCGTGACCAGCGCCCCGACCACCTCCGGGTCGAGCTCACCGGTGGCCGGGTCGAAGTCGGCCCACTTCACCACCGCACCGGCGCGCTCCGCGGCGATCACCCACGGCCGGATGTTGGCGTCGTGGTCGAGCCGGGTGACCACCACCTCGTCTCCGGGGGACCAGTCCCTGCTCAGCGCCCGGGAGAGGTCGAAGGTGAGCGCGGTCATGCTGCGGCCGAACACGACGCCGCGCGGGTCGGCAGCGACGAGGTCCGCCAGCGCCGCGCGACACTGCTCCACCGCATCGGCCGCGTTGCGCTCCGCGGCCGTCACCGTGCCTCGGTTCGCGAGCGGGCGTGTCAGCGTGCCCGCGACGGCCTCGGCCACGACGTCCGGGGTCTGGGAGCCGCCCGGCCCGTCGAAGTGCGCCGCTCCGTCCTCGAGGGCGGGGAAGTGCTTGCGGAAGGCTGCGACGTCGAAGGTGGAGGAGGTCACCCGGCCGAGGATACGGCGCGGTCTCAGCCCACGTCGTCGCCGACGTCCAGGTGACGCCAGAACTCAGGCCGTGGCTCGACGGTCACCCCTGCCCGGCGCATCATCTCCGCGACCTCGGGGCTCTCGGCGAAGAAGGCCTCGAACGAGGCCTCGTCGGGCCACTCGTCGACGACGAGCACTTCCTTGTCGCTGCCGTAGAAGTGGTGCGAGATCAGCCCGTGCTGCTTGGCCCTCCTGACCACGGTCTCGAGGGTCATCGGATCGGTCGACTCGATGCCCTTGGGGTCGCCCTGGATCCGCAGCGTCATGAGCACGCTCATCGCGTTCCTCCATCCTCCCCGTTTCGCCCTCCTCGTGCGAGGAGGATCCGCCTGCCATCGTGCGCAGCCACCGGCGACGCTGTCCATGGCCCGTCCGGGCCCTCGCGCTCGCGCCCGCACGGTCGAGAAGGGGGTGCTTCCCTATGATGGCCGGGTGATCTTCAAGCGCGTCGGCAACGGACGCCCGTATCCCGACCACGGCCTGAGGCCGCGGGACTGGGCCTCGCTGCCACCACGCCAGGTGCGGCTCGACGAGCTGATCACGACCAAGGACACCCTCCAGCTCGCCGCCCTCCTCGACGAGGACTCCACGTTCTTCGGTGACCTGTTCGCCCACGTGGTGCAGTGGCGCGAGGAGCTCTACCTCGAGGACGGCCTGCACCGCGCGCTGCGAGCCGCGCTGCAGCAGCGCAACGTGCTGCACGCCCGGGTGCACGTGGTCGACGGATCGCACGCATGAGCCCGCTCGCCGCCAGGCGCCTGACCACCGGCGCGACCATGGCCGTGCTGGTCCTGGTGCTGTGCGGGATGGCGGTCTGGGGATGGCGGCACGCCACCGCCCCCCTCGACAGCTCTCCGACCGCGTCCTCCCAGTCGTGCTCACCGAGCGAGATCACCACGATCAGCTTCGTGCGTCCGGCCGACGTCCAGATCAGCGTCTACAACGCCGGGCACGAGAGCGGTCTGGCCGGCCGCACGATGACCCGGCTGGAGCGGCGTGGCTTCCGGCCCGGCGAGGTCGGCAACGCGCCGGCGAGCATGCGGGTCAAGCGCGCGGTGGTGCACACGACCCGCAAGGACGACCCGGCCGCGGAGCTGGTCGCCCGCCAGCTGGGCAAGCACACCCGGGTGGTGGTGACCGGACGCGCCAACGGCCCCGGTGTCGACGTCTTCGTCGGCAACCGCTTCCGCGGCCTGGCCAGGCACGCGCCGGACAAGGTGCGGCTGCCCAAGCCGAAGCACGAGTGCGTGCCGGTGCAGTAGCTGCGGCCCGGTCAGTCGAGCGTGGCCCCGCCGCCTGGCCATTCGCTGCGCAGCCACTGCGCCAGCCGCCCACCGCGGGACACCTCCCGCAGGCGCCGCTCGGTCGCCTCGCGCTGACGCCTCGGCGTCACCACCAGCACGTCGTCGCCGCGGCGCAGCACCGTGCGCTGTTCCGGCACCCTCGTCTCCCCGTCACGGACGATGAGCGCCACGGACACCCCTGGCGGGAGCCGGAGCTCGCCGACCTCCACGCCGTGCATCCGGGAGCGCGCCGAGATGGTGACCTGCAACAGGTCGGCCGCGATGCGCTCCAGCGGTGCAGCCTCGACGTCGAGGTCACGCGGCTCGCTGGGCTGCGCGACCCCGAGCAGCCGCGCCACCAGGGGAAGTGTCGGCCCGGTGAGCAGGGTGTAGACGACCACCAGCACGAAGACGATGTCGAAGACCTCGGTCGCGCGCGCCATCCCCGCCGAGAGCGGGATCGTGGCGAGCACGATCGGCACCGCCCCGCGGAGCCCGGCCCAGCTCAGGAAGGCGAGCTCGCGCCGAGGCATCGGCTGCACCAGCGAGGCGACCAGCACCGACAGCGGCCGGGCGACGCACGTGAGCACCAGCCCGAGAGCGATCGCCAGGCCCACGATCGTCCACGAGATGCGCGCCGGCGAGGCGAGCAGGCCCAGCATCACGAACAGGCCGATCTGCGCGAGCCAGGCCACCCCCTCGCTGAAGGACCGGGTGGCGGCCCGGTGCGGCAGCTCGGCGTTGCCGA
This sequence comes from Marmoricola sp., assembly GCA_036518175.1. Taxonomy (GTDB): domain Bacteria; phylum Actinomycetota; class Actinomycetes; order Propionibacteriales; family Nocardioidaceae; genus Marmoricola. Next base: position 2,315 of record DATDNR010000044.1, on the reverse strand, counting down.
GCATGAGCGTGGCCACGTAGACCGCGGCGAAACCGGAGCCGTGCACCACCGCCGTCGCGGCGTAGGCCAGCACCGCGAGCGTCAGCACCGCCAGCGGGTAGAGGCCCGAGGCGGGCAGGGCGACCCGGCGCAGCAGCCAGACACCGCAGAAGCCGACCACAAGGCCACCGACGACGCCGAGCAGCAGCTCGCCGGCAACGATGCCGAGGAAGGCCGCCGGACCGTGGTGGAAGCCGGCGCTGACCAGGGTGACCAGCACGACCGTCGGTGCGTCGTTCAGCCCTGACTCGGCCTCCAGCGAGGCGCTCAGCCGGCGGGGCAGAGGGACCCGGCGGAGCACGGAGAACACCGCGGCCGCGTCGGTCGGCGAGGTCACCGCGCCGACCAGCACGGCCACCTGCCAGCTCAGCCCGAAGAGGTAGTGGTCGGCGACGGCCATCACCGCCACCGAGACGGCCACACCCACGGTCGCCAGCGAGAGGCCCAGGGGCAGCACCGGCCGGAGCTCCGGCCAGCTCGTGGTGAGGCCGCCCTCGGCGAGGATCAGCATCAGGGCGGCGAACCCCAGCGCGTGCGCGAGTCCGGCGTCGTCGAACTGGACGCCCAGCCCCGCCTCGCCCAGCAGCACACCCATGAGGAGGTAGACCAGCAGGCTGGGCAGCCCGGCACGGACCGAGAGGCGGACGGCGAGGATCGCCAGCAGCAGCACGCCGCCGCCCACCAGCAGGAACTGGTCGAGCTCGTGCACGTCGAGTGTCATGGTCGGCCTCGGCGGTCGGCGGCAGCAGCCTCATCCTAGGGGCACGCGGTCCAGGGCTACGGGGGGCAGGGGCGCGGGCCCGGTCCAGGCGTGGGGGCTAGTCTGCCGCGCATGCAGGAGACCGGTGTGCCGCTGGAGCGGATGCAGGTGGCCCAGCGGGCGAACGTGCCGCCGTTCCACGTGATGGACCTGCTCGCGGCCGCGACCCGGCGTCAGCGCAGCCACGGGGACCTGTGCAACCTGGTGGCCGGCCAGCCGTCGACCGGGGCGCCTCGGCCGGTCCGCGACGAGGCCAGGCGGCTGCTCGACACCGAGCTGCTCGGCTACACCGAGGCCACCGGCATCCTGCCACTGCGCGAGGCGATCGCCCGGCACCACGAGCACCGCTACGGCATCGAGGTCGACCCCTCCGAGGTGGTGGCCACCACCGGCTCCTCCGGCGGCTTCCTGCTCGCCTTCCTCGCGGCCTTCGAGGCCGGTGACCGGGTCGTGATGGCGCGCCCCGGCTATCCCTGCTACCGCAACGTGCTCGCGGCGCTGGGCTGTGAGGTCGTCGAGATCGACTGCGGACCCGAGACCCGCTTCCAGCCCACCGTCCAGCAGCTCGAGGCCGTCGACGGCCCGTTCAAGGGACTGGTGGTGGCCTCGCCGGCGAACCCCACCGGCACGATGCTGGAGCCGGAGGAACTGGCGGCGCTGGCGCGGTGGTGCTCGGGCCGGGGCGTGCGGCTCATCTCGGACGAGATCTACCACGGCATCGAGTACGGCTCCGGGCCCGAGCGCTCCACGGCCTGGCAGACCTCGCGCGACGCGGTTGTCTTCGGATCGTTCTCGAAGTACTTCTCGATGACCGGCTGGCGGATCGGCTGGATGCTGGTGCCCGAGGACCTGCGCCGGCCGGTCGACGTCCTCACCGGCAACTTCACGATCTGCCCGCCTGCGCTGGCCCAGCACGCCGCCGTCGCCGCGTTCACCGACGCGTCGTACGCCGAGTGCGACGGGCACGTCGCGCGCTACGCGGAGAACCGGGCGATCCTGCTCGAGGGGCTGCCCCGGCTGGGCATCGACCGGCTGGCGCCCGCCGACGGCGCGTTCTACGTCTACGCCGACGTCGGGCACCTCACCGACGACACGATGGCCTGGTGCCACCGGCTGCTCGCGGAGACCGGCATCGCGACGGCGCCGGGCATCGACTTCGACACCGCGGTGGGCAACCGCTTCGTGCGGCTGTCGTTCGCCGGCGCGACGGCCGACATGGAGGCGGCGCTGGACCGGCTCGAGGCCTGGCTCTAGGGGCGTGGCTCTAGAGGCGTGACCTGTCCAGGCGGTGCGTCATCCGCACGGTCTCGCGCCACAGGTCGTCGCCGACCGGCAGCGTCTCGTGGCGGAACCACCCTCGGCAGAGCACGATCGTGCGCTGCACCAGGTCCACCAGGATGTCGTCGGCGTCGGAGACCGCGGCCGCGGCGATGCCCGAGACCGCCGAGTGCACGATCGCCGGCGCGCTGCGCTTGGCGAAGCTGCTGGTGCTGCCCCAGCCCAGGGCGGAGAACCC
>DATDNR010000043.1:0-19333 GCA_036518175.1 Marmoricola sp. | reverse complement strand
CTCCCGGCGGCGGTCGGCCGCCTGCAGGACCGCCCCGGGTGTCGGTGAGCAGCTCGACGGGCCGGTGCAGGCGGTGGGTCGCCCGAGCGGTCGTCCCCTCCCGCCGCCGGTCGAGCTCGAGGTGGTCGACCAGCCCGCTCGCCATCGCCAGACCGCGGCCACGCTCGGCCGGCCGCTCGGGCTCGCGCCACGCACCGCCGTCGGCGACCTCCACCTCCGCGTCGCCGGCCCGGGTCAGCACGGCGCTGAGGGTGAAGAGCTCCTCGGCCGCGCCCTCGACGAGGTGGTAGGCGTGGTCGATGACGTTGCTCACCAGCTCCCCCACGGCATGGGCGAGGGCCATCAGGTCGTTGGTCCCGGCGCGCTGCCGCTCCAGCCACTGCATCAGCGCCGCGAGCGCGGGCCGGAGGCTGTCCACGGTCGCCGGGAGGTCGACGTGCAGCGCGGGTGGCGGCGGGCGCCGCTGCACCGCCAGCAGCGTGATGTCGTCGGCGAACCCGGACACCCGGGTCAGCACCTCGAGCAGGTGGCGGATGATCTGGTCCGCCGGACCGCCCGAGGGACCGTTGACGAGTGCGCGCCCCTGGACGGCGTCGGTGGCCGCCCCGAGCAGCTCGACGGTGTTCTGCGCGACCGTGCGCCCGGGACGCTCGACGATGCCGTCGGTGTAGAGCAGCAGGACGTCACCTTCGGCGAGCACGTGCTGGGCCTCGGCGTACGTGCAGCCGGTCGCGAGCGGGCCCGAGCCGCTCGCCGGAAGGTACGACGCCACACCCAGGGCGTCCACGACGACCGGGGGCGGATGCCCGGCGGTGCAGTACCGCAGCGACCCGTCGGCCAGGTCGAGGTCGGCGACGCAGACGGTCGCGGCGTGCGCCTCGCGGTCGTGCCGGGCGAAGTGGTCCAGGTCCGTCAGGGCCCCCACCACGCCCCGCCCGGCGAGCAGCCGCTCCCCCAGCACCGCGCGCAGGCGGCCCATCACCGCGGACGCCCCGACGCCGTGACCCACCACGTCACCGACGACCAGCGCGACATGCTCGTCGGGCAGCGCGAGCACGTCGAACCAGTCACCACCCGCCGAGGAGCCAGCGTCGGCGAGCAGGTAGTTGGCCGCCACCTCCAGCCGAGGCAGCACGGGCAGGCTGTCGGGCAGCAGCTCGTCCTGCAGCGTCAGCAGCATCGCCTGGGCGTCCTCGGCGCGCTGCCGGAGCCGCGCGGAGGTGGCCTCGCTGTGCCGGCGGGCGAGGACACTCCCGGTGACCGGCGTCGCCATCGAGACGACGCCGCGCACCTCGCCGGTCGACCCCAACAGCGGCTCGATCACCAGGTTGACGAACATCTCGCGCAGCTCGCCGGCGGCATCGCGGAACTGCACACGCCACTCGTCTCCGTGGAAGGGCTCCCCCGTCTCGTACACCTCCCGGATGCGCTCGTGGATGCGCTGGCCGGCCACGTCCGGCATCGCCTCCGGCAGGGTCTGGCCGGTGAGGTCGCCGGTCAGCGCCTTGGCGGCCGCCGTCATCGCGGTGATGCGCAGCTCCGGCCCCTCGTAGAGGGCGGCGAGGCCGGGGAGGTGCTCCAGCAGCCTCAGGGCTGCCTCCCGAGCGGCGTTGCGCGAAGGTTCCCGCTGCACCGCTTCCTCATCTCTGCGGGGCCGCCCGGCCCACGCCCGCTCAGGTGCCCGCTGCTCGACGAAGCACCAGCAGGGCGACGTCGTCCGCCGGGGTCGTGCGTCCGATCAGCTCGGCCATGACGACCGCGCATGCTGCGTCCGCCGATATCTTCAGTCGTCCGAAGAGCCGACGGATGTGCTCCAGCGACGCGTCGAGCTCCACGTCGCGGCGCTCCACGAGGCCATCGGTGAACAGGCACAAGGTCCAGGCCTCCGGCAGCTTCACGACAGCGCTGCGCCGGGGGGCGTCGCGCTTGGCGCCGAGCAGGAGCCCGGTCTCCTGGTCGAGCCAGCGCGGCTGCTCGCCGGGGACCGCGAGCACCGGTGGCAGGTGCCCGGCGGAGGCGAGCCGGAGCTCCCCCCTGGCTGGGTCGAGGATGGCGTAGATGGCCGTGGCGGTCTGGCCGCGCTCGAAGTGCAGCATCTCGCGGTCGAGGCGCCGCAGCACGTTGGCAGGATCGTCGTCCTCGATGGCGTAGGCCCGCAGGGCGCCACGCAACCGCCCCATCACCGTTGCCGACCGGAGCCCGTGGCCCATGACGTCGCCGATGACGATGCCGATGCGACCGTCGCCCAGCGGGAAGACGTCGTACCAGTCACCGCCGACGCCGGCGACGCCGCCCGGCACGTAGCGGGCAGCCAGCTCGAGACCGGGGACGCTCGGCAGCGCCGGGGGTGCGATGCTGCGCTGCAGCGCGATCGAGGCAGCGCGGTCCGAGCGAGCCCTCTCGGAGCGCAGCGCCTGGGCGGCCCGGTCAGCGGCCTGCTCGAGCAGGTCGACGTCGTCGGCGGTGAAGTCGTGTTCCTGCAGAGTGCCGACGTGCAGCACACCGAGGATCTCGTCCCCCTGGATCAGGGGCACCCCGAGCATCGAGCGCACGCCCTTCATCAGCAGCACGGGATTGACCACCGTCGACTCGTTCACCGCGATGGTGACCGGTCGCCTCGTCGCTGCCACGGTGCCGGCGAAGCCTCGCCCGAGCGGGACCCGGGAGCCTTGCCGGACCTCCTCCTCCAGCCCGCGGGCGTAGGAGGCGACCAGGAACTCGCCGGACTCGTCCATCAGCAGGACGGCCGCGGTGTCGGTGCCGAGCAGGTCGCGGATGCGGTCGAGCAGCTCGTCCACCAGCTTGTCGACGTCGAGCCGGCTCAGGGCGGTGTCGGTGATGGCCTGGAGCCGACGCAGACGCTCCTGGGCGTCCCCGACGACCGGCGACGAGGACGCGGAGGCGCGTTCCGGCGTACTGCTCACCGGTCCACCGTAGTGGCAGCGGCCAAGGACCAGCACCCCGGACAGGCGGACGAGAGCCGATCGTTATGCGGTGTCATGTCCCATTTGGGTCAGGCGGGGGCGGGTTCGGGGCGCCACCGGATGACCACCTCGGAGGACCGCAGCCGCGGCGCCCGCCGCGACCTTGGCGACCGGCCCGGCCAGGACGAGATACTCGACGTTGCGGAGCCGGGAGACCGCACCGACCTTCTCCCCCGCCGGGTTGAAGATGCCGATCTGCGCCCCGACGTACCTCTTGCTGTCGAAGGCGACCGCCTGCACGTCCTCGTGACCGGCCGACCGCAAGCAGTCGGCGACGGCCTCCGGTCGCAGCCAGCCCTCGTCGTTGCAGGAGACGACCACGACCTCGGCCCGCGCGCTCCGGACGAGGTCAGCGAAGGCTGCGGGCATCTGACGCTTGACGTTGAAGACGCTCTTGGTGGTCTCGTCCCGGCTGTCCAGCCGCTTGCACGCGATGCCGTAGTGCTCCGGTGCGTCCCAGCGGACCAGCGTCTCCCAGACGTGGTAGTTGGTGAAGTAGCGGTGCTGGTTGTACGGCGGGTCGAGGTACATCAGGTCCACGGGCTCGAGATCGTGCGCCACCTGCACCGCGTCACCGCGCATCGCCCGGCCGGCTCCGGGGAGGAGCTCCGGGCGGCGCAGCACCAGGTCCTGGTGTGCTCGCGGCGCCCACTCCTTGAGGAAGGCCATCTGGACGCCGGTGGTGGAGTCGACCCGGTCGGCGGCCAGCATCAGGCTGGTCAACAGGATCGGGAAGAGCGGGGAGTCTCGCCGCTGCTCGAGCTCGTCGCGGATGGCGTCGATGCGGGCACCGTTCCTGGGATGGAAGTAGCGGGCGCGCTCGCAGAACGTCGCGGTGACGTAGCCGGGACGCCCGGCGATCGCGTTGAGGCGGTCCAGCTCTGCATCGAGCGCGGCCGTGTCGACGAGACGGCCGTCGGTGGCGACGTAGCAGTCCGCGAGCACCTCGCTGTAGGTGGCGATGTCGACGGCGGTGACGAACAGGCCCCGACGCTTGAGCTCCTGCGCCACCCGGGTGGTGCCGGTGAACAGGTCCACGGCCGTCCTGGCACCCACGGCCGCGGCGATGTCTCCCAGGGTGGGGACCAGCGTCCGTTTCGAGCCGAGGTACTTGATCATCACCGATCCTGGGAGCCGACTGCGCAGCAGGCTATCCGGAGCGCAGGCGCTCCGGGCGTCAGCGACACCGCCGCCCTACGGCATCGCGGGGCGAAGGAAGATCCCCGCGCACGGCTTCGGCTGGAAGTAGGTCGTCTTGGGGGGCATCAGGCCGCCGGCGTCGGCGAGCCGGGTGAGTGCGTCGAGCGGCGGTGGCGCGAGCGTGAAGAGCGCACCCCCATCGGCGTCGCACTGGGCGACGAGCTGCTCGACCGAACCGCGGACGGGCACGACCTCGATGCTCTGCTCACCGTCCGAGCGGCGCACGAGCTCGTCGAGGACGTGACGCTGCAGGACCACGACGTCGAGAGCCGAGTGGCCCTCCCCTGGCTCTGCGGTGAAGCCCACCTCGAACCAGCGGCCGGCGAGGTAGAGACCGAAGGAGCCCGGCGTCGGAGACGGTGGCCCGGGCGCGGGTCGCACCGCGAGCGTCTCGGTGAGCAGCGCGAGAACGGCCGCGGCGTCCACCGGACCGGTAACCCGGCGGTGGAAGGCGGACAGCTGCAGGCCGTCCATCGAGTGCACGACGCAGAGCAGGCCCGTGTCGGCAGAGGTGCCGCTGCCCTCCCACTCCCGCAAGGCGGCCGCGACGCGGTGATGGCCGTCGGCGATGTAGTGCCGGGCCGCGGCGAGTTCCGCGGACAGGGCGGCCGCAGCCTCCTCGGCCACCCGCCAGACGGTCTGGCGACGTCCGCCGGGCCCGGGGAAGTCCAGCAGCGGCGGTGAGGTCCGGACCGTGTCGAGCGTCCGCCGGAAGGCTGGTCCCGCACGGTGGATCAGCGTGACCAGGGCCGGCGGATCGACATTCGTCGCGTTGTGGCGCAGCAGTGCCTCGACCCGGCGGGGCTGCACCGCCTCGTGCCCGCGGACCCGCCCGTCCGCGAAGGCCCGGACCGCCATCTCGCACACCACTCCGATGTTCGAGCCGCCGTCGTCATCGGCTTGTCGGTAGACGTACAGGGCGGCGCCGGCGTCGTCGTACCTCGCCGGCTCGATGACGACCTGCTCGGCCGCGGCACCCGTGTCGGGGAACGGGTCGGCCAGGGGCACCACGGTGTACGGCGCCCAGTCCGGGGTGACCAGCCGTGCCGGAAAGGGCCGGACGAGCGCTCGGGGAGTCTGGCCCGAGGCGTCCGCGGACGCAGCGGACGCCCGGCCGCTCGGGCGAGCACGCTGTTCCAGGCTCTGCAGGTTCACGCAGTTGCGCGGCTCGCCTGCCGTGAACGCGTCGATGACCTCGGTGACACCGGCGGCGATGGCATGCTGCGCCTGCTCGGTCGAGGCCCCGATGTGGTGCGTCGCGACGACGTTCGGGTGTCGGGCCAGCAGGGAGTCCCAGCGCGCCCTTCCCGAGCCGGGCTCGTCGGTGAACACGTCCAGCCCGGCGCGCACAGCGCCCGCATCGAGCGCCTTGAGGAGCGCCTGCTCGTCGATGACGTCTCCCCGCGAGGTGTTCAGGAGGATCGCGTCCTGCTTCATGAGGTCGAGGAAGCCGGCGTCGACGAGGTGGTGGGTCTCCGCGCACGAGGGCACGTGCAGCGTCACGACGTCGGAGGTCGACACCAACGCGTGCAACGCGTCGTGCATCGTGATGCCGAGCTCCTCCGCCCGGCGGACCACGGCATCGGCGCGGCCCGGCTTGGCGAGCGCCTGCAGGCGGATCCCGAACGCGGCGGCTCGTTCGGCGACCGCGAGGCCGACCGAGCCGAGGCCGATGATGCCCATCGTCGACCCGAGGAGGCCGCGGGCGTTGCTGTAGCGCTCCTTGTCCCACTGGCCGTTGCGCAGGTCCGCCACGTTGTCCGCGATCCGCCGGTCGATGGCCAGCAGGAGGCCGAGGGTGAGCTCGGCGACCGCCGCGGCGTTGCGTCCCGGCACGTTGCAGACGCACACTCCCCGGGCGGCCGCGACCTCACTGTCGATCGTGTTCGTTCCCGAGCCGGCCCGGACGACGAGGGCGAGGCGGTCAGCAGCCTCGAAGACCGGACGCCTCACCTCGGTGCTGCGCACCACCAGTGCGTCGAACCCCGCCACTGCTGCTGGAAGGTCGTCGGCGGCGAGCCCCGGCTCCATCACACAGGTGTGTCCCCGGGCTCGGAGCTCGGCGAGCGTCTGCTCGGGAAGCCGGTCGGCGAACAGTATGTGCATCCCGCGACCTCAGGAGGACTGCCCGCCTGCGGGGTGCTGGGCGGATCTGCGGCCACGCTAACGCGCAGATGACCGCGGGCGCCACGGTCGGCGCAGGTCAGGGAAGCCCTGAAGGCACCACCATGCCGAGGAGGGCACCTGCGCGAGGCATCTCGAGGACGGATCGGCCATCGTGGTCGGTAGCGTGTAGGCGGCACGATCGACCGGCCGTGGGTCCCGGAACAGGAGGTGGCACATGACGACGGTGGTCTTCGATCTCGGCGGTGTCGTCGTACGCTGGGACCCCGTGCCTGCCGTCGCCGCGGTCGTCGGGCGCAGGCGGGCCGAGCGCTTCGTCCACGGCGGCGAGTTCGACTTCGGGGCGTGGAACTACGCCCAGGACGCGGGCCGGCCCTGGGCCGAGGCCGAGGCGGTCGCCACCGCCGGGCACCCGCACCTTGCCGAGGAGATCGCTGCCTACCGGCGCAACTTCCCGCTCTCCCTGCGAGGGCTGGTCCCCGGGACGGCCGAGATCCTGCACGCTCTGCACGACCGCGGCGTCCGGCTCGTCGCGCTGACGAACTGGTCGGCCGAGACCATCCACCACGGGCCCGAGGCGTTCCCGGAGGTCTTCGCCCTCTTCGACGACATCATCGTCTCCGGCGCCGAGGGCGTCGCCAAGCCCGACGCGGCGATCTTCGGGGTCCTCGCCCGTCGCCTCGGACACCGCATCGAGGGGATCCTGTACGTCGACGACAGCGTCGCCAACGTCGATGCCGCCCGCGCCGCCGGCATGGACGCCGTCCACTTCACCGACGCCGGCGCACTGCTCGAGGAGCTGCGGGAGCGGGCCCTCCTCGACTGAAGCCACCTCAGGCGGCGGGCCGCGAGGCGAGAAGCCGGTGCAGGTCCTCTCCGTAGACGATCAGCGTCGCCGCCACGGTGCGGGCGTCGTGCGGCCTGATGCGCACCACGTCACCGAGGGCCTCCGACCACGACGACGCGACCACCTCGCCGGTCCCGGGCTGGCCCAAGGGGGCGAGCGAGACGACGGTGCCGACTCGGCACAGCTCGCTGACCTCGTGGATGGGGAGGTACCTGCCGCTCATGCCCCCTTCCACGGATCGGTCGATCGGAGGGTTCACCACGGGGGCAGGATCCGGCTCCGACCTGACGGCAATAGCTCGCCACACGACAATGTCGGCTGGCGATCCACAGGCCTTTCCTGATAGGCAGGGACCGAGGGGTAAGGCGGTCCGGAGGAGCAGAGGCATCTTGGAGTTTCACGTCCGGCCGGAGGCGACCCCCTCCGGCCCGCTGGTCGTGCACGTCACGGGCGAGGTCGACCTGACCACCTCCCAGCATCTGCATGGCCACCTGCAGGCCTCCCTCGAGGACCACGGGGAAGGACCCGTGGTCTGTGACCTGAGCGCCGTCACCTTCCTCGACGCCACCGGGCTGCACGCCCTGATCGCGGCGCAGGGCCGGGCGGAGTACGCCGGACGGCGCTTCGCCGTGGCGGGTGCTCGTGGTCAGGTGCGGCGGACGCTCGAGCTGGTCCGGCTCGTGGACATGCTCGAGTGCCACGACACCGTGGAGGCGGCACTCGGCGCCCTGCGCGCCGATGGGGACGGCGCAGTGGGCTCCGCGATCTGAGACGGGTCGTCCCCGCGTCTCCCGGCGGGCCTCGCCTGCGACGATTCCTCCGTGAGCTCACCAGCGGACGAGACCGGCCCTGAGGGTGTCGAGGTGACCTCCCGCGTGTCGTGGTCGCCCTGGCGCACCGTGGTCGCCTTCGGTCTGGTCAGTCTCGCCGCCGACATGGTCTACGAGGGGATGCGGTCCGTCGCCGGGCCGCTGCTGGGGTCTCTGGGAGCCTCGGCACTGACGGTCGGGCTGGTCACCGGTGCCGGTGAGACGGTCGCGCTGGTCCTCCGGCTGGTGACCGGTCCGTGGGCCGACCGCAGCCACCGCCACTGGCGTCTGACCGTCGTGGGGTACGCGATGACCGCGGTGTGCGTCCCGCTGCTGGCGGTCACCCCCGCCCTGGGCGCCGCTGGGGTGGCCGTCGCCGCGACACTGATCCTGCTGGAGCGCACCGGGAAGGCGGTGCGCAGCCCGTCGAAGTCTGCGCTGCTGGCCCGGGTCGCGGCATCCACCGGGCGCGGGCGCGGCTTCGGAGTCCACAAGGCGCTCGACCAGGTGGGCGCGTTCGCCGGACCTCTGGTGCTCACCGGCGCCACCGCGGTGACCGGAGTGCTGTGGCCGGGTCTGGCGTTGCTGGCGGCACCGGGCGCCGTGTCGCTGTTCCTGCTGGCTCAGCTGCGCCGCAGGGCACCGGCCGTGGCGCTGCCCGAGCCCGGTGAGGACGCCCCGGCCCCTGCGACGCACGGTCGGTCGCTCGCCGCGCTGCGGTCGGCGATCGGCGTCGACCTGCCTGGCCAGTTCCATGTCTTCTCGTGGGCGGTGGCCCTGACCACTGCGGGGCTGATGACCTTCGGGGTGATCTCCTTCCGGTTCGTCGAGGCGGGGCTGGTGCCGCTGGCCGCGGCTCCGCTGGTGTACGCCATGGCCATGGCGGTGGAGGCGGTCGCCGCGCTGGGGACGGGTGGGCTGTTGGACCGCCATGGTGGCCGCGTGCTCCTGGTGGTGCCGTTCGTGGTGGCGGCGGTGCCTTCACTGGTGTTTGCCCCCCGGTTGGCTCCGGTGCTCATCGGGGTGCTGCTGTGGGGCGCCGCCACCGGCATCCAGGACTCGACCGTGAAGGCCTACGTGGCCGACCTGGTGCCCCCGTGGCGTCGGGCGACCGCCTACGGCGTGTTCGCCGCCGTCCAGGGCATGGGCGCGCTGGCAGGCGGTGGTCTGGCCGGAGCTCTCGCAACGCACCATGCCGGCCTGCTGACCGCCTGCGTCGCCGGCATGCAGGCAGCCGCGCTGACGCTGTTGTTGAGCACCCTGCGCCGCGATCGATGAGCAGCGCCAGCGGCCGGGTGTGGGTTGTCAGCCAGCGCCGCGGAAGAGCTGGGCGGCGGTCGTCTCGTCAGAGGTGATCGCGAGCACCTCGTCCCCCGCCTGGAGCGTGGTGTTGCCGCTCACCTGCACCATGTGGCCGGCGCGGCTGACGACGCTGATCCACAGATCCTCCCCGATGGGCAGGTCGCGGACCCGTACGCCGGCGGCCGCCGACCCGGTCTGGACGACGTAGCGGTGCAGTCCTTCGGGCTGGGCACGGAACCGCATGCCCACCGCCCACGGTTCGGGTTCGACGGTGCGCAGCGGGATCCTCCAGACCCGGGCCAGGGTGGGGATGAGCGCGCCCTGGAGGACGACCGAGATCACCACCACCACGAAGATGACGGCGTACAGGCGCGGGGCGTCGGCGCCGCCCTCGGCGAGGATGTAGGTGCCGAGCAGGATCGGCACCACGCCCTTCAGCCCCGACCAGAGGACGAAGGCACGTTCGCCTCTGCGCAGCCGGACGGGGAGGAGCACGACACCGACCAGGATCGGACGCACGAGCAGGATCAGCACGAAGGCGACGCCCAGGGCGGTGAGTCCCCGGCCTCCTCCGACCGCATCCGACAGCGGCATCGACAGCCCCAGGACGGTGAATGCCACGATCTCCGCAAGACCGGCCGAGGCAGAGCTGAAGCGCTCGACCTCCCGCTTGTACGGCGCCCGGGTGTCACCGGCCAGGATGCCGGCCAGCAGCACGGCGAGGAACCCGGATCCGTGGGCGACCGTGGTCACGGCGTACAGCAGCACCGCGAACGCGACCGCTCGCAGCGGGTAGAAGGCCTCGTTGGGCAGCGGCAGGTGCCGCAACAGCCAGCGCAGGGCGAAGCCGCCGGCGACGCCGAACGCAGCGCCGAGGCACATCTGGAGGAGGAACTCCACGGCGCCGTGGCCCAGGGCCTGCACGCCACCGCTGGTCGAACCCAGGATGCTGACCATGAGCGCGATGCCGACCGGGTCGTTCGCGCCCGACTCGCCCTCCAGGAGGGTGCCCGAGCGGCCCCCGACCTCGCGTCGACCCAGCACCGAGAAGACCATCGCTGGATCGGTGGGAGCCAGGGCGGTGCCCAGCAGCAGCGCCGCCCGCCAGTCGAATCCGAACCACGAGTGGCAGGCCAGGGCGAGCCCTGCAGCGGTCACGAACGTGCCCGCCACGCCGAGCCACACCACCGGCCCCGCGACCGGGCGGAAGCGGGCCAGGCCGATGTGCAGCCCGCCGTCGAAGAGGATGACGACCACGGCGACGGTCACGATCCGTTGGTCGACGCGGATCGGCAGCGTCGACAGCTCGGGGAAGACCTGTGCGCACACCGAGGCGGCCAGCAGGAACAGCGCCGGCCCGGGCACCGGCAACCACCGGCCCAGCCTGCTGGAAGCCACTGCCAGCAGCACCGCCGCCGAGGCGAAGAGCAGTACGACGGCGAAGTGGTTCACGTCGTGCATGGGCTGCTCCGGGGTCGCTCGAACGTCGTGTCGCTGTCCGCCGACCAGACTTCCCGGCACACCAGTGGACGACTCTAGTCGCTCGAGGGTGCACGCTGGCGCGCACCCCCGGGAGAGGTCATGCGCGAGAGGACGACCTGCCGGTCAGGACCCGGAGACCTTCGGCTACTGGCGCACGACGGCGGCTCGGAGCCGGTCCTCCGGATCGATCTGGTCGTCACAGCCGTCCGCGCCGATCTCGAGGCGGACCCAGTGGATGGTCCCGGTGAAGTCACTGTCCTCCGGCGCGTAGTCGTCGCTGACCGCGGAGCCGTGGTCCTTGCCGAGGTCGGTGGTCTCGTCCAAGGAGAAGATCATGGCGATCGTGGCGTCGAGGCGGCCCTCACCGATCTTCGCGCCGTCGAGGAGCAGGGTGATGCTGGCGCCCTTGCCGAGTCCGTCGCCGTCGTAGGCGAAGTCCACGCCGATCTGGTGCCTCCCCGGGGCCAGCTGGGCCTGCCCGCTGACGGTGTATCGGCGCACGCCGAACAGGTTGTAGCAGTACCTGGGGGCGCCGTCCTTGACGTACAGGCACCATCCGCCGAAGGCACCGCCCTGGGCGATGATGACTCCGTTCGGGACCCGTTGACCTGACTCGACCTCGGCGGTCACGGTGTGCGACTTGTTCTTCAGGTTGAGGACCGCGCCCTCCGGCAGCCGCCCCATGCCTTCGTAGAAGGTCTGCGACCGGCCCGTGACCAGGACCGGACGCCCGGCGATGTCGGGGTTGAGTCGTTCGATCCGTCGGTCGTCGAGGGGGAAGACGTTGTACTTGGTGGCTTCGATCAGGAACTGGCGCTGCAGGTCGCGGAGCTTGTCGGGCATCCGCTCGGCCAGGTCGTGAGCCTGGGTCCAGTCGGTGGACGTGTCGTAGAGCTCCCACACGTCGTCGTCGAAGGCCGGCAGCTCGGCATGGAACATCCACGGTGTGCTGTGCCGGGTGACCGCCGTCCATCCCTGGTGATAGATGCCGCGGTTGCAGGCCATCTCGAAGTACTGCGTCTCCCGGCGTTCGGCCGCCGCCGGGTCGTCGAAGCAGTACCGCATCGACGCACCCTCCAGTGGCCGCTGCTGGATCCCGTGCACGAAGTCCGGCGCTGGCAGACCGGCCGCCTCCAGCACGGTGGGAGCGACGTCGATGACGTGGTGGAACTGCGTGCGCACCTGGCCGCGGGCGGCGAAGCCCCTGGGCCAGTGCACGATCGCGGGGTTCCGGGTGCCGCCGAAGTGCGACGCCACCTGCTTGGTCCACTGGTACGGCGTGCACATCGCATGCGCCCACGAGACCGAGTAGTGGTTGTAGGCGGTGGGCGTGCCGAACTCGTCGATGTGGGCTGCCATCGTCTCGGGCGTCTCGAGCTCGGCCGCGCCGTTGAGCGAGATCAACTCGTTGAAGGTGCCGTTCGGCGTCCCTTCTGCACTCGCTCCGTTGTCCCCGATGATGTAGAAGAGCAGGGTGTCGTCCAGGACACCCATCGCCGCCAGGGCGTCCACGAGACGGCCGATGTGGAAGTCTGTGTGCTCCAGGAACGCGGCGTAGATCTCCATCTGGCGGGCCAGCACCGGCTTGAGCGCGTCGTCCATGTCGGTCCACGCCGGAACCTCTTCCGGCCGAGGGGTGAGCTCCGCCTCCGGCGGGATGACGCCGAGCTCCTTCTGCCGGGCGAACGTCTCCTCGCGCAGGGCGTCCCAGCCGGCGTCGAAGCGGCCCCGATAGCGGTCCAGCCAGCTGGCCGGAACCTGATGGGGAGCATGCGTGGCGCCCGGCGCGAAGTACATGAAGAACGGCTTGTCCGGCATCAGGGCCCGCTGCTGCCGGACCCAGCCGATGGCCCGGTCGGTCATGTCCTCGGTGAAGTGGTAGCCGGCCGCGGGCAGCTTGTCCGGTTCCACCGGGCTCGTGCCCTCGTAGATGGCCGGGTAGAACTGGTTGGTCTCCCCGCCGAGGAAGCCGTAGAAGTACTCGAACCCGCTTCCCGTCGGCCACCGGTAGAACGGACCGGCAGGACTCGTCTCCCAGACCGGCACCTGGTGGCACTTGCCGAACTGCGCCGTGCTGTAGCCGTTGAGCTTCATGATCTCGGCCAGCGGTGCGCAGTCGTCCGGCCGCACCGACGTGTATCCCGGGAACGAGGTGGCGATCTCGGTGATGCCGCCCATGCCTACCGTGTGGTGGTTGCGCCCGGTCAGCAACGCCTGACGTGTCGGCGAGCACAACGCCGTGGTGTGGAACCTGGTGAAGCTGAGACCGCCGGCGGCGAGCCGTTCGGCCACCGGGTTCGTCGAGGGCCCACCGAAGGCGCTGGAAGCGCCGAACCCCACATCATCCAGCACGATGACCAGGACGTTCGGCGCTCGGTGCGGGGGTCGCAACGGCTCGATCGGCGAGAAGCCGGCATCCGGGCTCTTGGCGTCGTACGCCGTCGCTCTCACGTGCTTGCGGTCCGGGATCGGCAGCACGCTGCGGGGAAGGTCGGTCGCGGCCATCAGGTCTCCTCCCCGCTGTCCCAGCCGACAGGTGGTGACACCACTCCTGTGCCGCCGCGTCGACGAAGCCCGGCCGGGCTTCCGGTTGGACGCTATTTTCTGCGCCGCCGGGCCTCCATCACCCGCCACGGGTGAGCCGACGGGAGCGCGGCGGTCTGACTGCCCCGCGGACCCGGCCGGTCCTGAGGCCGTGATCAGAGCGGGCGTTTGTAGCCCTCGTGGCTGGCTCGGTAACCGAGCCGGTCGTAGAAGCGGTGGGCGTCGGTGCGCGTCTTGTCGGTGGTCAGTTGGGCCAGCACGGCGCCATGCCGCTGGCCGTAACGGTGCGCCCACTCGAAGAGAGCGGTGCCGAGGCCGCTGCCCCGCGTGGCGGCCGCCAGGCGAACCCCCTCGATCTGCAGCCTCTTGGAGCCCGCACGTGCCAGGCCGGGGATGAGCGTCAACTGCATGGTGCCGACCAGGTTGTCGTGTGGGTCGCGGACCGCGACGAGGAGCTGGTTCGGGTCTCGGTCGATCTCCCGGAACGCCATCAGGTAGGGCTCCAGGTCGCTCGACTCGCGCCGGGCACCCAGGGCGTCATCGGCCAGCAGAGCCGCCAAGGCCGGGACGTCTGACTCGCTGGCGCGAGCAACGCTGTACCGACGGCCGCCCCGGTCGATGACCTCCACCGGCTCAGTGTCCCATCGGTCCGACCGGCACGCTCGCGTCGCCAGCCGTGTCAGCGCCTCCTGGTCAGCGACCGGCACCAGGCAAGGGCAGCCGCGACCGTGTTGTCCCAGCCGCACCGGTGGGTCCGCGTCCTATCACCAAGCCTGCGAGCACCACGGTGGCGAGCTCGGCGGCCAGGGCGGGGTAGCCCAGCGGCTCGGTCCAGTTGCCGATGTCGTCGCCGATCTGGGGCAGCCCCACGGTGCGTGAGACCAGGAAGGCGACGAGGGCGAGGAGGGTGACGGTGCCACTGATGGCCCACACCGCGGGCACGTCGCGGACAACGACGGCCACGGCAAGGATGCTGCTCACCAGCGACAGCGCGATGAAGAGCGCCCCGACGTACGGCGCCTCTTCGAGATGCTCGGGGATCAGCGGGATGTGTGTCCCAGCCGTGACCAGGAGGGTCAGCGCTGCTGCCCAGCGAAACGGTGAGCGCACGGGTGGGTGCAGGAAGCGCTTCATGGCTGATCCCTTCCGGTGTTGCGGTGCTGCGAGGGTCACGACGCGCGGTTGCGCACGCTGGTGAGGTGGGCGAAGACGATCTCGTTGCCGATGTGATGGTGGATGGTCTGGTCGAAGTCGCTGCAGGTGATCAGGCGCAGCTCCGGGGTGCCGAGCCGGTCGCCACCGTAGACCAGGCGGGTGGGGAATTGCGCCTTTGCGTAGTCGCGGACGGCGTTCACGGTGAAGGTCAGCCGGCTGTGGTCGGCCCGCCGGACATGGATCCTGTCGCCTGGCCGGAGGGCGCCTAGCTTGAAGAAGACCGACGGGCCTTCGGTGCTGTCGACGTGCCCCTCGATGATGGAGGGGCCGGGTTGGCCAGGGGTCGGGGAGTTCTCGAACCACGCGGCCTTGTCCAGGTCCGGCCCCGGTTGCGGTACGGCGAGGGTGCCGTCGGCGGCAAGCCCGAGCTTGACCAGGTCGGTGTCTACGCCGATTGCCGGAATGCTTAGCTGCACAGGCCGGGAGGGGCCGAGTGGATGGGTGGTCGCGGGTCCCACCCGGATGCTGGGGGGCGAAGCGGTGCCCGACGGTGACGGTACGCCGGGTGCCGACGAGGTGGTCGCCTGCGGGTCGATCGTGCCGACCGATCGCGGGGGCGGTGGCGCGTCCTGCTGCGCCGCCACGGCCACGACGATGAGGAGCACCCCGACGAGGGCGACCAGCGCCGCCAGCCAGCTGAGCAGGCGGCGCCGGTTGCCCCCGCGGGCGCGTGGTCCGGTCATCGGATCGTGCAGCCGACTCAGGCCTGCGTCGCGCGCCTACGGCGCAGGGCGTAGACCGCGACGCCACCGGCGGCGGCCAGCGCGCCACCGGCACCGAGCAGCCCGGCGTCCTCGATCCCCGCGGTGGAGCCGTTGCCGGTGGCCACGCCGCCGGTCGGCATCGCCGAGAGCGCACCGCACAGTGCCGGAGAGGTGGCTGCGAGCGGCAGGCTCGGGACCAGGTCGCTCTTCTCCTTCTGCGCCTTCTTGCTCAGCGTGGCGGGGTCGAGACCGTGGACCACGATCACCCCGGTGCCCGAACGCAGCGCGTCGAGGGTGTCGGAGGAGAGCGTGATCATCCTGTGGTAGTCAGTGCTGCTGCCGCTCGGGGCGATCTTGATGTCGGTGCCGGCGTTCGGGCTGGTGTCGCCCTTGACCGACAGCGTGGTGCCGATGGTGCCGTAGGCCGGGCCGCCTTCGGTGGTGCTGATCACGCCGTCACCGTTCTTGTCCGCAGACATGGTCGGGCACGTGCCTCGAGCGCCGATGTGGATGTGCTGGACGTGCGGATAGGGGTTGCCGCCGAAGGTGGAGGCAAGACCGCTCCAGGAGACGTGGATGTTCGCGGTGTCGCCGTGGACCGTGACCGTGGCCATGCCCGACCCGTTGGAGTGGTTCAGCGGGTTGAGCGTGGCCTGGTAGGAGGTGCCACTGTCAGCGGTCGCGGCCGGAGCCATGAAGGCCACCGGCAGCGCTGCTGCCGCGAGCGGCACGAGAACTCGGAGTCCCTTGTGCATGGGATTGGTCCCTTCCTTGATCGTCAAGCAGCCAAGAGGCCCTGGATGCCCTTACGGGTCGTCGTTCGGCGCGACGGGGTGCACGGATTGGTCGAATGGCGAAACTTCCGCCGCCTCCGGACCGTCCACCAGACCGCCCGGCCGGTGGCTCGGCCACCGCGCGGGGTGCGCGGGTCGACGGGCTCTCGCGCCAGCACATCGCCATCGGTCGCCGCAGCGGGGATCAACTGTTGGTCGCAGTGAGCAATCCGACTGCGCAGCCGTTCCGAACCACGTGGGCAAGGATTCATCCCACAAGACGACCGAGGAGCGGCCGCGTGAACCAGCTCAGGCCCGTGCCCGCCGGTGGACCCACGCCGGAGCGCGGCGACGACCCCGGCCGCCTGGTGGAGCTGCTCGGGCGTTCCGCCCGCGGTGATGAGTCCGCCTTCGTCCGCCTGTACGACGCCACCGCAGCTCGTGTGCACGGCCTGGTGCTGCGCGTGGTGCGTGATCCGGCGCAGGCCGAGGAGGTCACCCAGGAGGTGTTCCTCGAGGTGTGGCGTACCTCGGCACGGTACGACCCGGGCCGAGGTGGTGCGCTGTCGTGGCTGTTGACGATGGCCCACCGCCGCGCCGTCGACCGGGTCCGCTCGGCGGAGGCGGCCAGCCGCAACGAAACCACCTACCACCGACAGAGCCCGGAGATCGACCACGACCAGACCGCCGAGGCGGCCGAGGCCTCGCTGGAGGCCAGGCGGGTGCACGTCGCCCTCGATGCGCTCACCGGCGTCCAGCGCGAAGCAGTGGAGCTCGCATACTTCGGTGGCTACACACACACGGAGGTGGCCCGGATGCTCGACCTGCCGGTCGGCACCGCCAAGACCCGGATCCGCGACGGGTTGATCCGGATGCGCGACACGATGGGGGTGGCCCAGTGAACGAGCACGACAACGGCGCGAACGACACGCAGGGCTCGATCCATGCGCTGTCCGGCGCCTACGCCGTCGACGCCCTCGACGACCTCGAGCGCGCCCGCTTCGAGACCCACTTGGCCACTTGTGCGGACTGCCGCGCCGAGGTCGCCGGCCTGCGCGAGGCCGCGGCCCGGCTCGCCGAGACTTCGGCGGTCAGCCCACCGCCGACCTTGCGCGACAAGATCCTGACCGACATCAGCCGGGTCCGTCCGCTCCCGCCGAAGGTCCCGCACCCGGAAGGGCCGCAACCGGCAGCTCCGCAGTCGGGGACGCCGGCCCCGACGCCGACGAAGCCCCACCTCGAGTGGCGTCACCGCTGGCCCCGGCTGCTCGCCGCGGTGGCTGCCGTGCTCGCCGTGGTCGGCATCGGCACCGTGGTCGCACACCCGTGGACCCACGGCGCCAGCCAGGGCCCGGTCAGTGTGGCTGACCGGGTGCTCCGGGCCAGCGACGCGCAGCGCATCTCCGAGCGCCTGCCCGGAAGCGCGCACGCCACCGTCGTGCGCTCGGCCTCCCAGGCCCGCGCGGTGATCCTCACTCGAGGCCTGCCGCCGGCGCCCTCCGGTCGGGTCTACGAGCTGTGGTTGCAGGACCCCAGCGGCCGGATGCTGCCGGCGGGGCTGATGCGCGGCGGGAGCCGCACCGTCGTGCTGAACGGTGATGCCGCCACGGCGAAGGCGGCCGGCATCACCGTCGAGCCGGCCGGCGGTTCACCGCAGCCGACCAGCGCGCCGATCGCCTTGTTCGACTTCTCCAAGGCGCGGGCGTGACCAAAGCGCGCAGATCGACCGAACCAGGCGTCACCCATCACCCGAAGGCGTGCAACTCATCGACCGGAGACGAGGTGTGCCCCTCGAGCGGAGTAACACAAAACGCTTGGTGGGGCGGGTGGGGCTCGAACCCACGACCCAAGGATTATGAGTCCTCTGCTCTGACCGGCTGAGCTACCGCCCCTGAGCGCAAAATCAGCCCGTCTTGGCCCGCTCGTGGGGCTTTCGTGGGGCAGCCAGTGCTGCCAACACTGCGACGGACGGCGTTTCCGCTAGGTGAGCGTATCGCTGCGTGGTCTGAGGCGAGACGTGGCCCAGCAGCCGGCCGACTTCGGCCAGTGGAATGCCGCTTTGCAACAGCCAGGACGCGTAGGTGTGCCGCAGGTCGTGGATCCGCACGTGCCCCACGGCGGGAATCAGGCGAAGCGTCGGCGCCCACACCCGGAACGATCAGTTGGAGTTGCGCAGCACCGAGCCCACCTCGCTGGACAGCACCAAAGCTCCAGGGCACCGACCAGCGGCGTGCTCGATTCCGCACCTCTCCCCTGCCTGCGGCCGCAGTCGGGGAACCCGATCACCCGGTACGACGTGGCGCACATGTCGCAGCGGATCTGCAAGCTCGCCGGGCTCAAGCCGGTCCGCGGCCACGCGCTGCGCCGCTCGGCGATCACCTGCGCGCTCGACGCCGGCGTCCGGCTGCGGGATGCCCAGATCCTCGCCCGGCACGCCGACCCGCGCACCACCGAGCGGTACGGCGTGCACATCCTGACCGCCTACGTCGCCGGGTGCTGACGGGCCGCCGAGCGGCGGCCTTTAGCCGGTCTAGTTGCTTCGTACAACGAACGTCGCAAAGCCGCTAGCCTGCGCTCGGTTGACGGTGACTCTCCCCCGCTCTCGACCGTCAGCCGGCCCCGTCGGCTGGGCCGTCTGGTCCCCCGGCCAGTTCTCAGCGGACGGGGCGTCAGGCGGGAGAGCGCCGCTACATCGCCCGAACGCCAGCAGGACATGCTGTATCGCAGTACGATCCGGCTGACCGATTGATTCTTGGGAAGGTTCGGATTTTGGCTCCCTGCGAGGCGGCTGTCGACGACGCGACGTTCGAACAGCTACGCACCGAGATCGGTGATGATGACGCGTTCGCGGACTTCGTCCAGCTGTATCTGAACCTGCTCCTGGGCCGGCTACACGATCTGGGCGTCAGCCTGAAGGCGGGACTTTCCCCCTGGGAGCCAGCGGCTAACCTGGCCGCGACCAGCCGGATGCTGGGCGCCGTCCCTCTCGCCGAGCACCTCGAGCAGATCCGAGACGGGGCCTCGCTCTTGACCTCCCGCGACTGCGCCCGCGCGCATCTGCGTCAGACCAGCGCTCTCGTTCGCCCCGTGCAGTCCGAACTGCGCCGTCAGGTCCTGCGCCTCCGGTCAAAGATCCACGACGACCGACAGCTCGCCTGAGAACCCGGCTCAGCCGACGGGGTCCTGGGGAGGTTCGCGCGTCGGCTGCTTGCGGGAGTCGGGGTGTGTCGCATAGGCGACCGCAAGGTCCTCAAGGATCCCCTGAGCCAGAGCCAGGGCCTCACCCGCTCCGCCGGCGAGGATGTCCTCGCACCGCATGATGATGCGCCGCTTGGCCTCGCAGTCAGCG
>DATDNR010000042.1:0-3816 GCA_036518175.1 Marmoricola sp. | reverse complement strand
GCCGCAGGTTCAAATCCTGTCAGCCCGACTCGAGAACTCGCAGGTCGCAGGCCCTTTCCGCGCGGCGGGGAGGGCCTTCTGCGTGCCGAGCGCAGCAGCGAAGGACAGCCAGCATCGATTGGGCGCAGGGCACACGGGCCGCGGCCGAGTTGGCCTCGGCGCCCACGGCCCCTCTTGGCCCTCTCCTGGCCCTTGCGACGCCCGGACTGCGCAGACAATGAGAGCCACACGACCAGCCTGGCCGCCTTACGAGAGTGCGCTGGCAAAGTCGGCGGACCGCCGCCTGCTCGCACCGCCGTGGCAGCACCTTGCAAGAGTGCCGGGAGGCGCGCCGGCAGACTCGAGCCGGCCAAGTGCTGAACGAGGTACGTGACGAGGGATGGACGAACAAGGAAACCGGTGCGCGGCCGTTTCCTGCTACCCCCTTTGCTGCCGAGCCAAGAGATGGAACTCGTTGCCGTCCGGGTCATGGAGGACGGCTTCGGCGGCGGTCGACTCGTTCCCGACACGGGCACCCAGCGAGATCAGACGTGCGACAGCCCTCGACAGGGAGCCGGACGTCGAGAGCTCGAAGCGAAGCCGGTCCCGACCCTGGCGAGACATCAGTGGCGGCCCACTCCACGTGATCTTGGTACCGCCCGCGGGCGACTGGATCGCCGTCTCTTCGTTCTGGTCCCAGACCAGCGGCCACCCCAACGCTTGGCCCCAGAAGCAGCCGACGGACCGGGAACCGTCGCAATTGATCGCGCCGATCGCACCGGTGTCGGCGAGGAAGGTGCTCTTGGGCGGAATGACGCAGAACTCGTTGCCCTCGGGGTCGGCGAGCACCGTGTGCGATTCATCCGGGGACTGCCCGATGTCGACGGGGGCGGCGCCGAGGTTCTGAGCGCGCGCGATCAACTGCTGCATCTCCGCCAACGACCCCGTTGTGAGGTCGAAGTGGATCCGGTTCTGGCTGCTCTTCAGGCTGCCTGCAGCACAGACGACTACGGGGTAGCTGGTGCGAGCGGTGGGCACGACGGCGACCGCACCATCTGCTCGGTCCTCCAGGCTCCAGCCCAGCAGGTCGGCCCAGAAAGTCGAGATCCGCCTGACGTCGTAGGCGTCGAGTCGAATCCCGACCAGGTCCACGCCATCCATGCGGGGAGGCTAAGGGTCTCTCAGCGGCGGGGCAATCGCATCTGCCCTGACGTCGTCATGGGCGAAGGACGCAGAACTCGTTGTCTTCCGGATCGGCCAACACGACCCACGGTTGCTCGCCCTGGCCGATGTCCACACGCCGTGCACCATGGGCGACCAGACGAGCCACCTCCGCGTCCTGGTCATCCGGCCGGAAGTCGAGGTGCAGTCGGCTCTTGGCCTTCCTGGCCTCGTCGAGCCGGACGAAGTCCAACCCTGGTCTGCGATCCGGCTCCGGCCGGATCTCGAACTCGTCAGCGGAGGAGTGGACGACGACCCAGCCAAGCGCATCGGCCCACCACTGCCCCAACGTCACTGGATCCGCCGAGTGGACGATCACCTGTTCCCAATCCAAGGCCATCAGGCGATCCTAGAGCCAGGACTGCGGCAGAGCGCGTGTCCAGCTGGCCATGTGGAGCACGTAGCCCTTGCGCTCACGCCGTTGCAGCGGCGATTCGTCCCGCCGGAACCCCGCAGCGCAGGCAACTGCCTGGCTGGCCGTGTTGTCCTCGGCGATCGTGAGCACCGCTGTCCGGTAGCCTGCGCCCCTTGCCACCGGGAGCAGGAGCTTGATGGCGCGCGCCGCCAGGGCCTGTCCCCGATGGGCGGCACCGACGGCGTAGGCGAACTCGCAGACTCCGGGCGCGGAGGCTGGAAACATCAGCACCTCCCCGAGCGGGGTCACGCCGTCGGCGGTGATCGCGAGCTGCAACGTGCCGTCGCTGCCCTGGTGGGCGCGCTGCACATAGCGGGTGGCCACCCCGGTGTCGAACGGATGAGCAAGCGGCGTCCACCGGTCCATCTCCTCGGTGTCGAACATCTCCACCATCGCCGGGACGTCACGATGCCGCCACTCGCGCAGGATCAGGCCCTCGCCCTGCACCACCACAGGCTCGTTCCTGGCGAAACCGCACTCCACCGGCTGCTCGTCTCCTGCCTCTTGCTATGACGCGACGATACGACCCGCGGCGCGGGTCCTGCTGACTGCGGCGCGGTCAGAGCGGTTGGCGACGACGAAGCTCAGGGCCCGTTCTGCTGGTGCCACTGCCGGACCGCGCGGTGCCAGACCCGAGCGTCCCGGGTGATGCGGAAGCAGCGAGGCAGGTGGCGGGGGAAGTGGCCCTTCCCGAGCCAGACGAGCACGTTGTCCGAGCAGCTGGCCAGCTTGCCGGACGGGATGCTCAGGCCGACGGTCCCCGCGCGCATGTCGGCGCGGAAGACGTTGTGGTGCAGCGACAGCCTGGGGCCCGCCGGGTCCCACTTGAAGAAGCCGGCCGTGCCGGGCTGGTGCTTGCCGTCGTAGGTGCCCATCGGGCGCAACCACACCAGGGTGTGCTCGACGGTGAACAGGTTGCCGGATCCGTTGACGACACCGCTCTGACCGCTGTAGGTGCGGGCACTGAAGGCGTTGTAGCAGCCGTTGAGCAGCGAGTCCTCCACGGTTCCGGCGTACAGCCAGTCGTTCTCCAGGCAGTCGTCGCGTGAGTCCGACAGCTCCACGCGGCGTACCAGCCAGCCCTGTGCGCCCTCCACGAACCGGATCGAGTCACCGTAGTCGTGGACGCGGAGGTCCTGCACCGTGGCGGCCGGCGCGCTGTCGACCACCGCGGCCGTGCTGTGCATCGTCTCCCAGGGCGTGTCCTGGGGCCAGGTCCCCCGGATCGAGCCACCGTCGAGACACAGGTGCGGCCCGCCGCCGACCACCAGCACGTAGGACAGCCGACCCCGCCAGGTGGCTCGATCGCCGTTGATGAGCGTCCGGTCCGGCAGCGCGGTCTGCTCGTACTCCCCCACGTGGCTGCCCGAGAGCCGCACGTGGTGGACCCCCGCTTCGTGGTCGAGGCACCGCTCCTCACCGGCGGCCCGGCCGGTGCCACCGGTGGCGGCGATCAGGGCTCCGGCGAGGAGGAGCGTCAGGAGCACGGTCACCACGTTCGCGAGGGTGCGGCGCATCAACACCTCCAGGGACGTGCTCACCAGGTCGTCGCGCCCCCGCGCGTGCACCCAATGTGGCACGCCCACCCGGGCAGAGGAATCCTGCGAAGGGGCCACCCACAGATGGGCCGTTCGCACCAGCCCGGTAGGTGACCTCACGCCCGGCATCGATGACCGGCCGGGTGTGTCCGGGACGGTGTGGGTGATCCGGGACCTTGGTCCCTGTCCCGTTGGGTGACTCGCGCAAGAACATCCCCTTGGGCCGCCCTCTCCAGCGGGGTCGGCTCGGCGCACGGGGAGGGAGCCCCTGTCGTGGCGAAGTCGGGAGCAGGCACCGGAGGGAATCCGCCGACGGCGGACAGCCCGTCCGGCGTCGCTGCTGCAGCACCGGAGGAGCAGCGACTCGACGAACTCATGGCCCTGCTGTTCCGCAGCCGTGCCCAGGACTGGCCCGCGCTCATCGTCAACGCTGCCCGCGAGATCGTGCCGGGAGCCGGCATGGCCCTGGTGGTGCACGACAGTCATGAGGGACCGCGGGTGGAGGCCGCGGCGGGCCCGGCTCTGGAGACCTGGATCGGCGCGGAGCTCGAGGGGTCCTCTGCCGTGCTCGACCCGGTGCTGCGGGCGGGGATGAAGATCGTGCTGCCCCTGGTGCGCCTCAGGGCAGCAGGTACGTCGCTGGTGGTGTCTGCCGCGGGTGTG
>DATDNR010000041.1:0-17711 GCA_036518175.1 Marmoricola sp. | reverse complement strand
AGGGTGAGGATGCCAGACGCGTCGTGTGCTCGGTGCGGACGAAGCATCTTCCCGCGTGCCCCGGTTGGTCGTACCGTCAGCACAGGGCCGTGCGGCCCCGACAGCCCGACGCGGGGGAGACCATGTCCGGTGCACCCAAGCAGCTCATCGCCCTCCTCGTGCTCGGCGTGCTCGCCGCGGTCGTCCCGTCCGCGACGGCGACAGCGAGCCCATCCGCGCCCGCGTCGACGACCGTGGTCCGGCGCGTGACGCTGCTGACGGAGGCCGGCCACCTGCGTCCGCGCTACACGGTGACCGCCCACGGCAGGGGTCACTGCTGGACGACGTCGACGGTCAACGGGCGCCTCTACCGCTGCTTCGAGGGCAACCTCGTCGTCGACCCGTGCTGGAAGCTGACCGGTCACAGGGCCGTCGTCTGCCTCGCGGCTCCCTGGCGCACCAGGGTGCTGCGCCTGCGACTGACCAGGCGGCTGCCCGCGACCGACAGCTACGGCCCGCGGGTCTGGGGCCTGCGCCTCGGGGACGGTCTGGGTGTGCGCTGCACGATGAGCCAGGGCGCCGGCGGCACGGTCGGCGGCAAGGGCATCAGCTACTTCTGCCAGCGCGGCTGGGTGCTGCTCGAGGAGCCCGACCGCAGCACGCCCGTGTGGACCATCGATACCGCGAAGTGGGCCAAGGGCCACTACGAGCCTAAGGGCAGCCACCACCTCACCGACGCCTGGAAGGCCGTGGTGCACTGAGCGCTCTGAGCTAGACCCCGAGCTCGGGGCGTCTGCTAGCCGTGCGACGTGGAGCTGAGGACGCGGTCGTTGTCGATGCGCCAGGGGCCATCCGCGGCGCGGACCAGGGTCAGCCGCTGACGCTCGTCGACCACGCGGCCGTCCCGGTAGTGATAGGTCAGCGTGACGTCGGCCTGCTGGCTGCCCGGGGACGTGACGATGTGGGAGACGTCGACCGAGGCGATGGAGCCCCAGAACTTGTCGTACGACGAACGACCCACCGTCCTCTCGTGCGGCCCGAGCATGGACCAGCCCGCGTCCAGGTTGCCCGGCACTGTGGAGTAGTAGGTCTTCAGGAAACCGACCTTGCCGGACGTTGACCGGTTCGGCCGTCGCGCGGGCTGCTGGTGGTCCTGGTGAGGTGTCGACCGACCGCCGGTGCCTTGGGACTGGGTGGACGCGTGCCTCTGCGGTGAGGCAGCTGGCGAGGGAGACTGTCCGCGCTGTCTGCCCAACAGCGTGGCGATGAAGATCCCGCCGACCAGGACCAGCAGAGCTGCGGCGAGCGCCAGGTACCAGCGCCGGCGGTGGCGGGGCCGAGCCGTCCCCTGACCGGACGACGGACCGGGGCCGGTCGGGCCGGTCGGGTCGGTCGGGACGGCCGGCCGCTGCGACCGGTCGGCCGGCGGCGGTCCCACCAGGAGCGGTTCTCTGGTGTACTCCCGGGTGCCCTCGTCGGAGAGCTCGTCGGCCAGCTTCTGCAGGCGCTGTGCGGCGGTCGCCATCGACCAGCGCTGCTCCGGGTCCCGGTCGAGCATCCGCATCAACGGCTGCTCCAGGGCACCCGCCCGGGACGGTCGAGGGGGCAGCGTGGTCGCGATGTCATGCAGCACGGCCACCGGGTTGGCGCGCTTCTCGTACATGGACCGGCCCTCGACCGCGGCGTACAGCGTGGCCCCCAGGGCCCAGACGTCCGCCGAGGGGTCCGGCCGCGCGCCCCGGGCCAGTTCCGGCGAGAAGTACGACGGGGTGCCGGTCACGAACCCGGACTGGGTCAGCGCCGGCTCGGTGGTGACGCGGGCGATCCCGAAGTCACCGATCTTGGCCGTGCCGTCCTCGGTGACCAGCACGTTCCCCGGCTTCACGTCGCGGTGGGCGATGCCGACCGCGTGCGCGGCGGCGAGCCCGTCGGCGACCTGGGCACCGATCCTGGCGACCCGGCCCGGGTCCAGCGGCCCCTCCTCCTCGATGAGCTCCGCCAGCGACCGGGAGGGCACGTACTCCATGACGAGGTAGATCGTGCCCGATTCCTCGACCACGTCGAAGACGGTGACCACGTTACGGTGGCTCAGCGCGGCCGACGTGCGCGCCTCACGCAGCGCCCGCGCGGAGTCGGTGACCGACTCCCCGGGCAGCAGGCCCACCTGCTTGACGGCGACATCGCGCCGCAACACCTCGTCCTCACACAACCAGACCGTGCCCATCCCGCCCCTGCCGACCGGCGAACGGACCCGGTAACGGCTGCCGATGAGCTCGGGCTCCATGACAGTCCTCTCCTCGAAGCCGGGATCCCGGTGCCGTACCCGTCGGCCAGCGCTCTACTCACGGGCCGCCGCCAGCCGGCACAGGTCCGCTCAGAGCTCGGACTGCACCCCCGCGAGCAGCTGGCGCGCCATCACGATGCGCTGCACCTGGTTGGTGCCCTCGTAGATCTGGGTGATCTTGGCGTCACGCATCATCCGCTCGACCGGGTAGTCGTGGGTGTAGCCGTAGCCGCCGAGGACCTGCACCGCGTTGGTGGTGACCTCCATCGCGACGTCGGAGGCGAAGCACTTCGCCGCCGCACCGAAGAAGGTCAGGTCCGCGTCACCGCGCTCGGAGCGACCCGCCGCGGCGTAGGTGAGCTGGCGGGCGGCCTCGACCTTCATGCCCATCTCGGCGAGCAGGAACTGCAGGCCCTGGAAATCAGCGATCGGCCTGCCGAACTGCTGGCGCTCCTTGGCATAGCCCAGCGCGTAGTCCAGCGCACCCTGGGCGACCCCGACCGCCTGGGCGGCGATGGTCACCCGGGTGTGGTCCAGCGTCTGCATCGCGGTCTCGAAGCCGGTGCCCTCGGCGCCGATCATCCGCTCCGCGGGGATGCGCACGTTGTCGAGGTAGACCTCGCGGGTGGGCGAGCCCTTGATGCCGAGCTTCTTCTCCTTGGCGCCGAAGGAGACGCCCTCGTCGGACTTCTCCACCACGAACGCGCTGATCCCGCGGGAGCGCTTCTCCGGGTCGGTCACCGCCATCACCGTGTAGTACTCGCTGACACCGGCGTTGGTGATCCAGCGCTTGACGCCGTTGAGCACCCAGCCGTCCCCGTCGCGCTCGGCGCGGGTCTTCATGCCCACCGCGTCGGAGCCGGCGTCGGGCTCGGACAGGCAGTAGGAGAACCCACCCTCCCCACGCGCCAACGCGCCGAGATACCTCGCCTTGAGGTCCTCCGAACCGGCGATCTGCACCGGCAGCGAGCCGAGCTTGTTCACCGCCGGGATCAGCGAGGCCGACATGTCGGCCCGGGCGACCTCCTCGATCACGATCACGGTGGCCAGCGCATCCGCTCCGGCGCCGCCGTACTGCTCGGGCACGTGCGGGGCGTGGAAGTCCGCGGCCAGCAACGCCTCGGCCGCCTCCTCGGGATAGCGCGCCTGCTCGTCGACCTCCGCCGCGAACGGAGCCACCTTCGCGTCGCACACCGCGCGCACGGCCTCGCGGATGGCCTGGTGCTCCTCGGACAGCGCATAGAAGGGGAAGTCGCTCATGGGGCGAATCCTAAGTCGGTCAAGGGGCTCTGGTTACCGTGGGGTACATGAGCTCGTTCGCCTGGCAGGACCCGGACGCCATCCGCTTCATGCTGCACGACTGCGAGACCTGGGCCGTGGTCGGCCTGTCCGGAGACCCCTCGCGCACGGCGTACGACGTCGCCACGTGGCTGCAGGCGCGCGGCAAGCGGATCGTGCCCATCCACCCGGCCTCTCCGACGGTGCTGGGCGAGCAGGGCTACGCCACGCTGGCCGACGTGCCCTTCCCCATCGACGTCGTCGACGTCTTCCGCCGGTCCTCCGCCGCCGGCCCGTTCGCCGACCAGGCGGTCAAGGTCGGCGCCCGCGCGGTGTGGTTCCAGCTCGGGGTGATCGATGTCGAAGCGTTCGAGCGCACCCGACTCGCCGGAGTGCCGATGGTGATGGACACCTGCCCCAAGATGGAGTGGCCCGCCCGCTCGTAGGCTGACCGGGTGGACCTGCAGGTGCGGCCCGGCCCGGGCATCCCGCAAGGGCTCGTCGTGCCCGACGGCGAGCTGGTCGAGCGCTTCTCGCGCTCACCGGGTCCGGGCGGACAGTCGGTCAACACCACCGACAGCCGCGTGGAGCTGGTGTACGACGTCTCCGCGTCACCGTCGCTCAGCGAGGCCCAGCGCCGGCGGGTGGTCCGCAACCTCGGCGGCCGCCTCGTCGACGGCACCCTGGTCGTGGTCGCCTCCGAGCATCGATCCCAGCACCGCAACCGGGTCGCCGCCCGGGAGCGGATGGCCGACCTGCTCCGCGAGGCGCTCGCCCCTCCCCCGCCGCCGCGGCGGCCGACGAGGCCGAGCCGTGCCTCGCAGCAGCGTCGCGTCGACGCCAAGCGGCGCCGGGGTGAGACGAAGGCGCTGCGCCGCCCGCTGCGCGATGTCTGAGGCGGCTAGAAACCGAGCCGGTGCTGCGCCTCGCCGCGAACGGCCTTGCCCTTCTCGCGGGCCCGGTCACGCAGCTCGGCCTGGAAGTCGGCCATCCGCTGCTGCAGCGCGGGATCGGCGGCGCCGAGGATGCGCACCGCGAGCAGGCCGGCGTTGCGGGCGTTGCCGACCGCGACGGTGGCCACCGGCACGCCCGCCGGCATCTGCACGATGGAGAGCAGGGAGTCCATCCCGTCGAGGTACTTCAGCGGCACCGGCACGCCGATCACCGGCAGTGGCGTGACCGCAGCCAGCATCCCCGGCAGGTGCGCCGCTCCCCCGGCGCCGGCAATGAGCACGCGCAGGCCGCGGCCGGCGGCCTCCCGGCCGTAGGCGAGCATCTCGTCGGGCATCCGGTGGGCGGAGACGACGTCGGCCTCGTAGCCGACGCCGAACTCCTCGCACGCCTCTGCCGCGGCCCTCATCACCGGCCAGTCGGAGTCGGACCCCATCACGATGCCGACGCGGGGTTCCTCACTCACTGGTGTCTCCCAGATCACCGCGGAACCAGGCCGCGGCGTGCCGCGCCCGCTCCAGGCAGTCCTCGAGGTCGTCGCCGTAGGCGTTGACGTGGCCGACCTTGCGGCCGGGCCGCAGCTCCTTGCCGTAGAGATGCACCCGCAGCCGGGGGTCGCGCGCGAGCGCGTGCGGGTAGCCGTCGTACAGCCGACCCGTCGCCGCATGGGACTCGACGGGACCGCCGAGGATGTTGACCATCACCGTCCACGGCGCCCGGGCCTCGGGCGCGCCCAGCGGCAGGTCGAGCACGGCGCGGAGGTGGTTCTCGAACTGCGAGGTGACGGCGCCGTCCTGGGTCCAGTGACCGGTGTTGTGCGGCCGCATCGCGAGCTCGTTGACCAGCACCCGACCGTCGGTGGTCTCGAACATCTCCACCGCGAGGATGCCGGTGACGCCCAGCTCGGTGGCGACCAGCATGGCGATGCGCTGCGCCTGCAGCGCGAGGTCGGGGTCGAGGCCGGGGGCGGGCGCGATCACCTCGTGGCAGATGCCGTCGGTCTGCGTCGACTCCACCACCGGGTAGGCCGCCACCTGGCCGGACGGGGAGCGGGCGACCAGTGCGGAGAGCTCCCGGCGGAACTCGACGCGCTCCTCGGCCAGGATGCGTACGCCGTTGCCGTCGGCGGCCTCGAAGGCCGGCTCGCACTCGTCGGCCGACCAGACGAACCAGACGCCCTTGCCGTCGTAGCCGCCGCGTGTGGTCTTCAGCACGCAGGGGAAGCCGAACTCGGCGACCTCCGCGACCGAGGAGACCACCGCGTTGCGGGGACAGGGCACGCCGAGGGACTCCAGCCGGGCGCGCATCACCGCCTTGTCCTGGGCGTGCACCAGTGCCTCGGGCCCGGGGCGCACCGGCAGCTCCTCCTCCAGGGCGTGCAGGTGACCGGTCGGCACGTGCTCGTGGTCGAAGGTCACCACCGAGCAGCCCTTGCTGACCCGGTGCAGCGTGGCGAGGTCGGTGTAGTCGCCGACGAGGTGGTCGGGGATCACCTGGGCGGCGGAGACACCCTCGGCCTCGGCCAGCAGCCGCAACGGGATACCCATCGCGGCGGCGGGCTCGGCCAGCATGCGGGCGAGCTGGCCACCGCCGATCACGGCGACCGTGGGGGCGAGGCCGGAGGCGGGATCCTGCTGGTCGGACACGCCCCTGACCCTATCGGTGGCGATCCGGCGGGCCCTACGGTGTCCCTCGTGCGACGGTTCACCCGGGAGGAGCTGCTGCGGCTGCGCGGCGCGGAGGTGCCGGACCTGCTCGGGCCCGACCTGCGGCTGCTCTTCGTCGGCATCAACCCCGGGTTGTGGACCGCCGCGGTGCAGAGCCACTTCGCCCATCCGGCGAACCGGTTCTACCCCGCACTGCTCGCCGGCGGCGTCATCGACCGGCCCATCCGCCCGTCGGGCGGGATGAGCGAGGAGGACAAGGCCTACTTCGTCGGCCGTGGCCTCGGCATCACCAACCTGGTGCCGCACGCGACCGCCCGGGCGGACGAGCTGAGCACGACCGACCTGCGCGCCGGCCGCAAGCGGCTCGAGGAGCTCGTCGCCGAACGACGCCCGCGGGTCGTCGCGGTGGCCGGCATCACCGCGTTCCGGCAGGCCTTCGGTCGCCGCTGGGCGGTCCTGGGCAGACAGGAGGAGGGCATCGGCGCCGCCCAGCTGTGGGTGGTGCCGAACCCGTCGGGGCTCAATGCCCACGAGAACATCACCAGCCTGGGTGCGGCCTACCGGGCGCCGGCGGTGGCTGCCGGAGTCATCTCCTAACGGGCGCTCTCCCGCAGCGTCGAGCCACGGGCACCGCGCACCGCGAGTGCGCCGCTGGCCACCGCCACCACCAGCAGCACCCCGACGGTGCCGCCGGCCACCGCCAGCAGCCAGGGCCACTCGACCGAGGTCACCAGGGCCGGCGTGGTGATCTCCTCCACGGTGCCGAGCGTGACGGTGCGCAGCACGACGTACTCCGCCAGTGCCCCGGCAGCGACGCCGGCCAGCGCGGCGCTGACCAGCACCACCAGCAGCTCGGTGGCAACGGCGCCGAGCACGGTGCGGCGCGGCACGCCGACCACGCGCAGCGCCGCGGCGTCGCGGCGACGCTCGGGCAGCTGCACCGCGGTGCTGACCAGCAGCCCGGCCAGCGCCATCACCAGCACGAGCACGGCCGCCACGGCGTACAGCCGCAGCGCCAGCGCGTAGGCGCCGTTGTCGAGCAGCCGCTGCACCGACGCCCTGGTCGTCTGCAGGCTGAGACCACGGGCGGAGAGCGCGTCGCGCACCCGCGACGGAGTGGCCGCATCGGCGAGCACGTAGCTGTGGAAGAGCTGCTCGTAGACCTGCCGGTCGGAGAACAGCATGGTGTAGTCGATGAGGATCCCGCTGGGCCCGAGGAAGGGCACGCTGCGGGAGAGCTGCACCGGTCGGACCGGCACGTCGCCGCCGACGGAGGCGCCGGGCACCGACCGGGTCTCGGCCCGGCGCAGCGGCCCCAGCGCCTCGGTGCCGACCACCACCGGCCGCCGCTCCGGCACACCGGCGGCGCCGACCGCGACCTGCTGCTCGTGGGCGCCGGTGTCGACGGCGAGCTCCAGCCGCCCACCGTCGACCCGGGGGCTGACCCGGGCCTGCTGCTGGTCACCGCCGGGGGCGTCCACCCAGTCCGCGCCGTCGAGCCGCGCGGGGCGGCCGTCGGCGCTGATCTGCCGCAGCGTGATGCTGCCGTGCATCCGGGTCGGAGCGGCGACCGCGCCCCCCAGCGCGAAGCCCTCCAGGCGGCAGCCGTCGTGGCAGTACGGCGCGCTCACCCTGCGCGTCGAGACGCCCCTGCCGAAGGGGCCGACATAGGCGCTCGTGCGCTGCGCGGTCGGGGTGACCAGGTGCAGCTCGAGGGTGAGCCGGTCGGCGCCTGCGGCGTTGTCGAGCGTCACCGCGATCCGGGAGCCGGTCAGCCGTGGTGCCTGCGCGTGCGGGCCGACCTCCCGGACGATGTCGGCGGCCGACGTGCCCGGCGTCCACAGGTCCGGCCAGCCGGTGACGCGGGCCAGCCGCGGGGTGTCCAGCACGGCGTACAGCCCGGAGGAGTAGCCGACGGTGCCCGCACCCATCAGCCAGCGCCCGCGCGGGTCGAGCCGATGGGTCAGCGCCACCGTCTGGCTCAGCGGCAGCGGTGAGCGCCACACGCTGGCGGCCGGCGCCTCGGTGGCGGCGACGCTGGCGCGCCAGTGGGCCGCAGCGGAGTAGACACCGGTGGCGAAGACGCCGATCGCCACTGCGGCGGTGATCGGCAGGATGACCAGCGTGCCCTCGCGACGGCGGGCGATGGCCCGCACCGCCACCAGCACGGCCAGTCCGCGGCCGCGGCTGCGCCGGGTCCACCAACCGGCCACGAGCGCTGCGAAGCGGGTGGCGCCGAGACCGGCGAGCACGGCCAACAGCACCGGCAGCACCAGATCGGCGAGATCGGGGCTGCCGCGGTGGCCACCGGCCAGCTTGCCGGCGAGCACGGCCACCGCCACGGCCAGCAGCGCGAGCTGGGCGAGCACGGCGGCGCGGCGGGCGGCATGGGGTCGTCGTACGCCGGTGAGCTGGTCGGACAGCGAGACCCGCAGCACGGCGCCGACCGCGAGCGCCGCCACCACCAGGGCCGCGAGCACCATCAGCACACCGCCGACCACCGCGCTCCAGGGCAGCGGCACCGCCAGCCCCGGTGCCAGCCACCAGCGGGTGAGCAGTGCGGTCAGTCCGACACCGACGACGGCGCCGAGCGGCACGGCGAGGCCGACCAGCAGCACCGGTTCGGCCATGCCGAGCAACCACCGTCGCCGTGCGTTCGTGCCGCGCAGCGAGGCCAGCGCCAGCTCGGGGACCCGCAGCTCGGCGGCGGCGCTGAGCAGCCGCAACAGCAGCGCCAGCGCGACCAGCACCAGACACAGCACGGCGGGCGCGATCGAGCGTTGCGCGATGCGCTGCTGGGCCCGGACGTCGCGGGCGATCGCCGGCAGGTCGTTGAGCTCGCCGGCGGCCAGCACCCCCTCGGTGGTGGCGTAGGTCCTGCCGTGCACCGCGCGCGCCGAGGCCACCGCGGCGTCGAGCCGCGGGACGGTCAGGTCCGCGCCGACGGCGAGCGGGCGGTCGACGCGCACCTCGCGGTCGGTCACCGGGAGCCTCGTGAAGGTGGCCGCCGGCGTGAGCAGGGGTGCCGGCCGTGCGGGCAGGTGGCCGGTGGTGATCGAGTTGATCGCCGGGATGCTCACCAGCCGGCCGGGGTCGAACCAGAAGCCCTCCGGGTGTCGCGGCAGCCGGTAGGTGCCCACGATGCGGACGACGCCCGCCGCGCCCAGGGACAGCCGCCGACCGACGCGCAGGCCGTGGTCCTGCTCGTCACCGGCGAGCACGAGGGCCTCACCCGCCCGCGCCGGGCAGCGCCCGGTGACCACCAGGTGGTGGCAGGCCCCTGCCCTGGCCAGCAGCATCAGCTGCATGTCGCCGACAGCGATCCGGGCGGACTCCAGCTGCACCGAACCCCGGGCGAACGCGCCGGAGACGTGCGCCGCCACCACCTGACGGGCCACCCGCTCGACGGCCGCCGGGCCGCCGGGCAGGCCCGGCGCGGGGCTGAACGTGAAGGTGAGGCCGGTGGTGCGCACCGGCGCCTCGTCGAGCCGGGTGAGCAGGTAGGACGACGTCACCGCCGAGGAGAAGCTCGGACCCAGCACCGCGGAGCCGATCGCCAGCGCGGTGAGCAGCACCGAGCCGGCCGAGAGCGTCGCCCTGGCCCGCAGCCCGCGCAGCATGGTCGCCAGGGTCACCCACCGGGCCCCGCTCACCGCACGCCCTCCTCACGCAGCAGCGCGGGACGGCTCGAGCGCTCGGGCACCGCTCGACCGCGACCCATCAGCGCCGCCACCAGCAGCAGCGCCACGACGCCGCCGGAGGCCAACAGCCAGGCCGGTGCCGCGTCGTCGGGGGCGACCGCGTCGGCCGGCACGGTGAGCAGGCGCATCCGGTCGAGCAGCAGGGCCACCGCGAGCCAGGAGCCGAGCCCGACGGCGAGCAGCGCCGCCACCCCGCAGGCCAGCAGCTCGACGACGACGGAGGGCCGGAGCCGGTCCGTCGGGTAGCCCACGACGCGCAGCGCAGCCACCTCGTGGGCCAGCTCCCGGCGCTGCCGGTCGAGGCCGGCGAGCAGGCCGATGGCGGCGACCAGCAGCGCGCAGAGACCGACCAGCAGGGCGGTCCGGGTCCGGGCAGCGCCGCTGCGCACATCCACCCGCCGGTGCACCTGGGCAAGGGTCACCGGGTCACCCGGCAACGCCGCCAGCAGCCGGGCGGGCGTGTCGCCGCGGGCCAGGACCAGCACCTGGGTGCTCGGCGAGGTGGGCAGCGCACCGACGAGCGCGGTGCCCAGGTCCCCCAGGGTGCCGTGCGTGCCGGCCAGGGGCAGGGCGGCCACCGTGCCGTGCACGGATGCGGGTCGCGTCGAGCCGTCGGGGCCCTGCACCCGGGAGGCCCGGTCGCGCCCGGTGACGATCACCGGCGCCGGGCGCTGCGTGCTCACCGGACGCAGCCCGGTCGGCGGGTGGACGAGGCTGACCCGGTGCAGCTGAGGCCCGAACGTGGTGCGCAGGTCGACCCCCGCGAACTCGGCGACGCTGACCGACAGCGTCCCGACGCGGGGCCCGCGGGCGTCGAGCGAGACCGCCGTGGGCACGCAGCCGTGCGTGCAGCCGGGCACGGCCTGCCGCGCCTGCAGGACGCCGTCAGGTCCCGGACGAGCGCTGAGGGTGCGCGTCGCGACGTAGTTGCCGTCGGTGACGTAGTCGACCCGCAGCTGCACGGCGGTGGGCATCAGCGGCCCGGAGACCCGACCGGTCAGGCGGGCGAGGTCGCCCCTCGCGGGTCTCGGGCCGGTGGTGAGGCGGTCCACCAGGCGGTCTGTCGGCGCGGCGGCCGTGCCGGACAGCACCGGTCCTGCGACCCGGTCGTAGCGGGGCGTGTCGACCAGCACCGAGCGGGTGCCGCCCTGCCGGGGTAGCAGCACGGCGGCCATCAGCCACCGCCCGCGGGGATCGAGGCGATGGGTGAGGGTCAGCGCCTGGGCCGCTCCCACGTCGTGGAGGTGGACCTGCAGGGCCGCGCCGGCGCCGAGGCGAGCCGTCTGGTCGACCCACCGGTGACCGGCCGACGCCGCGGTCGCCGCGACGGTGGCGACGACGGCTGCGGCCACGACCAGCGCCAGCGGCGCCAGCGTGCCGGGGCGCCGGGCGAGACGGCGCACCGCGAGGAAGACCGCGGGGGACGCGAACTCGCTGCGGGACACCGCCAGTCGGGCCAGCGCCTGCATCACCCAGACCAGCACCTGTCCGAGGGCGAGCCCGCACAGGGCCGGCGCGAGGTCGAGCAGCCAGGGCGGTCCGGCCGGGCGCTGGTGGGCCGCGAACGCCGCGTAGCCGGCGGCCGCCAGCACGACCAGTCCCGCGAACGTGACCGGAGCCGAGGACCGGCGCGGCCGCGCGAGCGGGGCCACCTGGTCGGCCAGCGGTTCGCGCAGCCGTCCGGCGAGCACGGCACCGACGGCGAGGCACCCGGCCGCGGCCACTCCGAGCAGGCACAGCACGCCGGTGGATGCGTCACCGGGCGCCACGGCGGTGCCGACGGCCAGCCCGACGAGGCCGCCGAGCAGCAGCGCGAGCAGCGGTTCCGCGACCAGCTGCGCGACGAGGCGCAGCCTGCCCCGGCCACGCAGCCGGCCCAGGGCCAGCTCGCCGCGACGCTCGTCGGCGACCGCGCGGGCGGGCGCCGCCAGCACCACCGCGCCGACCAGCACGAGCGGGCCGACGAGGGCGGCGTCGCCGGAGTCCCCGGCGAGCGCGGTGCACACGGTCAGCGAGGCGACCAGTGCGGCCGCCAGGACGGCCAGCGGCGCGAGGACCCGTCGCCGGGTCCAGGCGCCGCGTAGGGTGCGGGTCATGGGTCCAGCCGGCCCTCGTCGATGACGTGGTGCCGGTCGCAGGCCTCGACGAGCTCGAGGTCGTGGGTGGCCAGGACCACGATGGCGCCGCGGTCGGCCTCGGCGCGCAGCTCCTCCATCACCAGGCCGCGGTTGACCTGGTCGAGCTCGCTGGTCGGCTCGTCGGCGAGCAGCACCTCCGCCCCCACGACGCAGGCCCGGGCACAGGCCACGCGCTGCATCTGGCCGCCGGAGAGCTCCTCGACCTGCCGGTCACCGAGGTCGGCGATGTGGAAGCGGGCCAGCTCCGCCTCGGCCCGCTCGTCGGCCTCCGCCGGACGCACCCCGCGGGCGCGCAGCGCGACCGAGACGTTCTCCCGCGCCGACAGGATCGGCACGAGGCCGTAGACCTGCAGCACGAACGCGACCTCCGGACGGGGATCACCGTTGCCGCGCCACATCGGCCGACCGGCGTACGACGCCGTGCCGCTGCTCGGCTCGAGCAGCCCGCCGGCGACCGAGAGCAGCGTGGTCTTGCCCGACCCGCTCGGTCCGGCCAGGGCGGTGACCTCGCCGGGATGGAACGACACGCTCACGTCGTGCAGCAGCGAGCGCCCCGCCGCGACGTACGAGACTCCGGTCAGCTCCAGCCGTTCGCTCACGGGTTCACAGCCCCTCGTCGTCGGGACGCGAGACCAGCAACCGGCCACCGTCAGCGGGTTCGAAGCGCACCAGCGTGCCGGCGGGCCACTCCGCGGCGTACTGCGCGGGCAGGTGCAGCATCCCGTCGGCACCGACCACGGCATACTCCGAGCCGGCACGGCCCTCCGCACCGACGCGGCCGCCCTTCATGGTCACCGTGCGCGGGAAGGTCGCTGCGACCTCCGGCTGGTGGGTCACCACCACGATGGTGGTGCCGAGGTCGTCGCCGAGCCGGTGGAGCAGCGCGACGACGTCGTCTCGGTCGGCGTGGCTGAGCTGGCTGGTCGGCTCGTCGGCGAGCAGCAGCTGTGGTCCGGTGGCCACCGCGCACGCCAGCGCGAGCCGCTGCCGCTGGCCACCCGACATCGTGCTGACCACCTGGTCGAGGGTGTCGACCATGCCGACGCGGTCGAGCAGCTCACGGTCGGTCATCGCCTCCCGGCGCTCCTCGCCGGACAGCGAGAGGCGGGCGTAGGCGATGTTCTGCCGGGCGGTGGCGTAGGGCAGCAGGTTGCGGGTGGCACCTTGCAGCATGGTGCTGACCCGGCGCGACCGGATGCGCGCGAGGTAGCGCTCGCCCATCCGGGAGATCTCCTCGTCGCCGAGGAAGATCCGGCCTGCCGAGGGCCGCTGGATGCCCCCGAGCAGGGTCAGCAGGGTCGACTTGCCGGACCCGGACGGGCCGAGGAACGCGACGCGCTCCCCCGGCTCGATCTCGAGGTCGACGCCCTGGAGGGCGACGACGTCGTGACCCTCGAAGGTGCGGTAGAGGTGGACGACGCCCTGACAGCGCACGCCGACGCCCCCCGGTTGCTGCACCTGGACCCTCCTCCCCATGCCGTCGGCAGGGTGAGGCTACTCGCCCCGGCGACCTGAAGGGCTCAGTGACGCGGTCGGGTGCGGCGGACCGTGATCGGTTCGATGTCGCCGAAGCCCCGCACCGGGCGCGCCGGCAGCCGCCGCGTCTCGAACTCCGCGGCGGGGAGCAGCTCGGCGGTGTGCTCGTCGATGATCACCCGGTTGCGCCGGGCCACGGTGGTCAGCCGGGCAGCGAGGTTGACCGAGGGGCCGTAGACGTCGCCCATCCGCAGCACGACGGGCCCGGTCGCCAGACCGAGGCGTACGTCGGGGAGCCGCTCGTCACGTCCGATGACACCGATGATGTCGAGCGCGATGTCGATGCCCTCGTCGGGGGCGTCGGCGAGGAACAGCACGGAGTCACCCAGCGTCTTGACCACCCGGCCGCGCCGGTCGGCCACCACGTCGTGGCAGCGGGACTCGAAGATCTCGACCAGGTCACCGATCTCGTCCTCGTCGAGGCGGTTGGTGAGCGCGGTGAAGCTGACCAGGTCGGCGAAGCCGACGGTGGCCTCGGCGACGTGCTGGTCGTCCTCGTGGTCACCGAGCAGCTCGATGCGCGACACGGCGGCGGCCATGTGCCGCCGCCACGCGTAGACCAGCAGCGACTCGAACTGCGGGCCGATGGTGCCCGCGAGGTGGTGGGCGATGCCAAGACGGTTGTCGGGCGCGAGCCGCTCGACCTCGCTGTTGAGGATGGCCAGCTCCCAGTCGGCGAGCCGGGCGATGGTCCGCCCCACGGCCCGGGTCATCCGCACCAGGGTGTCCAGCTCCAGGCCCTCCTCGCCCGCAGCGGCCCGGATGGCGGCCAGCGCCTCGGCGTCCGCCGTCCCGAAGGCCGCCTCCTCGCCGGGCTCGGGGAAGCCCAGGGCGCGCCACAGCCTGCGGGCGTCGGCGACGGGCATCCCGGCCTGTTCGGCGACCTCGTCGCTGGTCAGGCCGGGCTCGTGCCCGAGGATGGCGCGCTGCAGGTCGGCCCTGCTCAAGGGACGGCTGGCGGGAACCTCCACGTCCTGAATGATGGCACGCGCGATCAGGGCGCCGGGCGCACGTGCAGCACGTCCCCGGCCCCGATGTGCTGCTCTCCGGCTTCGGTGCGCACCACCAGCCGCCCGTCGGTGTCGACGTCGACCGCGTCGCCCTCCAGCGACTCGTCACCGGGCAGCAGCACCCGCACGCGGCGCCCGACGGTCCGGCACAGGGCGAGGTACGACGACCGCACCGCGGCGGGCTCACCGTGCACGGCCGTCCAGGTCGCGACGCGGGCGGCCAGCTCGTCGCCGAGCGCCAGCAGCAGTCCCGTGCGGTCCGGGGCCTCGACCCCTTCGAGCACGAGCGAGGTCGCGGTGTCCACGGGGAGCTCGCCGGCCCCCTGCCCGGTGTTGACGCCGATGCCGATGACCGCCGCCCCATGTCCGGCGTGCTCGACCCGCTCGAGCAGGATGCCGGCGAGCTTGCGGTCGCCGCGGTCATCGGTGCACAGCACGTCGTTGGGCCACTTCAGGCCCAGCTCGGAGGCCAGCGACGGGCAGGTGCGTCGTACCGCCGTGGCCACGGCCACCCCGGCCAGCAGCGGCAGCCACGGCCAGCGGCCCAGCGGCACCCCGTCGGCGGGGACCAGGAAGGAGACCGTGAGCGCGCTGCGCTCGGGCGTCACCCAGGTGCGGTCCAGTCGGCCCCGTCCCGCGGTCTGGTGCTCGGTCACCAGGGCGAGCCCCGGGTCGGCCCCCGAACGGAACAGCGCGGCGACCTCGGCGTTGGTCGACGGCGACGCCTCGGTCACCTCGTAGCGCCAGGCCGAGGCCCGCGCGAGCCGCTCCCGGTCGAGGGGCGGGCGGCTGCCGGGGGTGGCAGCGTCAGGGACCGTCACGGGCACTAGATTGACGCAGGACCCGAGAAGCACGCCAGCCGAGGAGACCAGCAGCGTGAGCGCACAGCCCGGCCAAGAAGAAGGGGTCGGCGGCACCGAGGTGCCCACCGACATCGACATCCACACCACCGCGGGGAAGCTCGCGGACCTCGACCGGCGCATCGACGAGGCGGTGCACGCGGGGTCGGCGAAGGCCGTGGAGAAGCAGCACGCGCGGGGCAAGAGGACCGCCCGGGAGCGCATCGAGATGCTCTTCGACGAGGGCAGCTTCGTCGAGCTCGACGAGCTGGCCCGGCACCGGTCGAGCTCGTTCGGCCTGGAGAAGAGGCGGCCCTACGGCGACGGCGTGATCACCGGCTTCGGCACCATCGACGGCCGCCAGGTGTGCGTCTTCTCCCAGGACTTCACCGTGTTCGGCGGCTCGCTGGGCGAGGTGTACGGCGAGAAGATCACCAAGGTCATGGACCTGGCCATGAAGACCGGCTGCCCGATCATCGGCATCAACGAGGGTGCCGGCGCCCGCATCCAGGAGGGTGTGGTCAGCCTCGGGCTCTACGGCGAGATCTTCCGGCGCAACGTGCACGCCTCCGGCGTGATCCCGCAGATCAGCCTGATCATGGGCTCCTGCGCCGGCGGCCACGTCTACTCCCCCGCCGTCACCGACTTCACCGTGATGGTCGACGGCACCTCCAACATGTTCATCACCGGCCCGGACGTCATCAAGACGGTCACCGGCGAGGACGTGACCATGGAGGAGCTCGGCGGCGCGCGCGCCCACAACACCAAGTCGGGCAACGCCCATTACATGGCGGCCGACGAGGAGGACGCGATCGAGTACGTCAAGGCGCTGCTGTCCTACCTGCCGCAGAACAACCTCGACGAGCCGCCCGCGTGGCCGGACCCGGCCGAGTTGGAGTTCAACGACCTCGACCGCGAGCTCGACGGGCTGATCCCCGACTCGCCGAACCAGCCCTACGACATGAAGGCCGTCGTCGAGACGGTGCTCGACGACAACGAGTTCCTCGAGGTGCAGCCGCTGTTCGCGCCCAACATCGTGGTCGGCTTCGGCCGGGTCGAGGGCAAGCCGGTGGGTGTGGTCGCCAACCAGCCGCTGCACTTCGCCGGCACGCTCGATATCGACGCCTCGGAGAAGGCGGCGCGGTTCGTGCGCACCTGTGACGCCTTCAACGTCCCGGTGCTCACCTTCGTCGACGTGCCCGGCTTCCTGCCCGGCACCGACCAGGAGTGGAACGGCATCATCCGCCGGGGTGCCAAGCTGATCTTCGCCTACGCCGAGGCGACCGTGCCGCTGGTCACGATCATCACCCGCAAGGCCTACGGCGGCGCCTACGACGTGATGGGCTCCAAGCACCTCGGCGCCGACGTCAACCTCGCCTGGCCGACCGCGCAGATCGCGGTGATGGGTGCCCAGGGAGCGGTGAACATCCTCTACCGCAAGGAGCTCAAGCACGCCGACGACCCCGAGTCGCGCCGCAACGAGCTGATCACCGAGTACGAGGACCACCTCGCCAACCCCTACATCGCCGCCGAGCGCGGGTACGTCGACGCGGTCATCTCGCCGCACGAGACGCGGGTGGAGGTCGTCCGCGCCCTGCGGCTGCTGGCCACCAAGCGCGAGTCGCTGCCGCCGAAGAAGCACGGGAACATCCCGCTGTGAGCGACGAAGCCGCGCCCGAGCCGCCGGCGCTCCGGATCGTCACCCCTGACGCCACGCCGGAGGAGATCGCCGCGCTCGTCGCCGTCCTCTCCGCCCTCGGCGCCCCGGCCGCCGAGCCCCCGGCGCCGCGGTCGCAGTGGGGCTCGCCGGCCCGCAAGCTGACCCCCATGCCGCCGCACGGCCCCGGAGGGTGGCGGGCGAGCAGTCTGCCCCGGTGAGGCCGGTCCGGCTGGTCGCCACCGACCTCGACGGCACCCTGCTCCGCAGCGACCTCAGCGTCAGCGCGCGCACCCGCGCCGCGCTGGACGCCGTCCGGGACGCCGGCATCGACGTCGTACCCGTGACCGCACGCCAGCCGATGGGTGTGGCCCCGATCGCTGCCGAAGCCGGCTTCGGCGGCTGGTCGCTGTGCGCCAACGGCGCGCTGGGGTTCCACCTGCGCACCGGCGACGTGCTCTTCGAGGCCCACCTCGAGGTCGAGGTGCAGCGGCAGCTCGCCGAGGCACTGCGGCGCGAGATCCCCGGGTTGGTCTTCGCCAGCATCCGGCAGCGCGGGGAGGTCTTCGTGGCCGAGCCCGGCTACGCCGCGATGGCCACGTTCTCCGACCACAAGCGGGACCCGCAGA
Organism: Marmoricola sp.; assembly: GCA_036518175.1. Lineage (GTDB taxonomy): Bacteria > Actinomycetota > Actinomycetes > Propionibacteriales > Nocardioidaceae > Marmoricola. Next base: position 42 of record DATDNR010000041.1, on the reverse strand, counting down.
CGATGGGCGCCCACCCGCTGGCCGACGTGCTCGCCCAGCCGA
>DATDNR010000040.1:0-4828 GCA_036518175.1 Marmoricola sp. | reverse complement strand
CGCCGAGGACCGGCCGCGGCTCACCGAGCGGGAGACCGAGGTGTTGCGGCTGGTCGCGAAGGGGCTGAGCTACAAGCAGATCGCCGACCGGCTGGTGCTCTCCCACCGGACGGTGCAGAACCACGTGCAGAACACGCTGCGCAAGCTGCAGCTGCACAACAGGGTGCAGCTGGTCAGGTACGCCATCGAGCAGGGGATCGACGAGCCGGAGTAGCGGGTCGGCTGGTCGTGTGCGTGCTGGTCGTGTGCGGGCTGGTCGTGTGCGGGCCGGTCGTGTGCGGGCTGGTCGTGTGCGGGCTGGTCGCGCGTCGTCCGGTTGCGGGGCGGCTGGTTGCGCGTCGGCCGGCCCGGGAAGAACCACCCTCCGGGTAGCGTTGGCTCATCAGGAAAGCGAGGTGCGGATGCCCCAGCAGGTGCTGTTTCGCGAGTCGCTCGGCGACGTGCTCCGTGGGGAGCGGATGCGCCGAGGCATGACGCTGCGCGAGCTCTCGGCCGCTGCCCGGGTCAGTCTGGGCTACATCTCCGAGATCGAGCGTGGCCAGAAGGAGGCGTCGAGCGAGCTGCTCGGCGCCCTTTGCGAGGCGCTCGACGTGCCGCTGTCCGACGTGCTCCGCGTCGTGAGCGACCACGTCGCCCTCGAGGAGGCCGCCCGCGAGCTGCACGTGGTCGACGGTTCTGCGCTCGGCGCTGCGCCGGCCGCCGGTCCCGAGGTGGTCGCCTCGGCCGCGTGAGGGGTCGTCGTACGGGTCGGTGACGTGCGGTGCGCGCTGGTGATCCCGCCCTTCTGCTGGCGCCCTGCGTCCTGCGGTGCGGTCGTCGGGGCAGCCGGTGTGCAGGACGTCGCGCACAGGGTCCTGCGGTGTGGTCGTCGGGGCAGCCGGTGTGCAGGACGTCGCGCACAGTGTCCTGCGGTGTGGTCGTCGGGGCAGCCGGTGCGCAGGACGTCGCGCACAGCGTCCTGCGGTGTGGTCGTCGGGGCAGCCGGTGCGCAGGACGTCGCGCACAGCGTCCTGCGGTGCGGTCGTCGGGGCAGCCGGTGTGAAGGACGTCGCGCACAGCGTCCTGCGGTGTGGTCGTCGGGGCAGCCGGTGTGCAGGACGTCGCGCACAGCGTCCTGCGGTGTGGTCGTCCGGGCAGCCGGTGTGCAGGACGTCGCGCGCCCGGCGGGTCGTCGTACGACGACCTCACACACCACACTGCCTCTTCACCTGGGGAGCACCCGATGTGAAGAGGCAGTTCGGGTTCATCACCTGGGAAACCGACCCCCCGAACCCGACCGATCACCCCACCCCGGCCGCCTTCTCCAGCGCGGCGAGCTCGTCGTCGAGGTGGGTCAGCAGCCGCTGCAGGTGCGGCACGCTGCGCCGGCAGCCGGTCAGGCCGAAGCACATGTCGTCGGCGTAGCTGTTGCAGGTGATGTTCAGCGCCATGCCCTGGATCGGGATCGAGACGGGGTAGGAGCCGACCATCTTCGCGCCGTTGAGGTACTGCGTCTGCCGCGGCCCGGGCACGTTGGAGATGATCAGGTTGAACGGCGGCCGCACGATCCCGGCCAGCCGCAGCGCCGGCAGCAGCACGGCCGGGGCCATGCCGAGGCCGGTCATCGCCAGGATCTGCATCGGCGTCATCGTGGCCAGCGCCTCCTTGCCGGTCGTCATCGACCGGTGGATCGAGGCCAGCCGGTCGGCCGGGTCGGGCAGGTGCGTGCCGAGCTGCACCATCACCGCGCCCAGCGCGTTGCCGCCCTCGGCGGAGGCGACGTGGGACTGCCGGGCGTTGAGCCCGACCGGCACCATCGAGACCAGCGACGTCTCCGGCAGCGCGGCGTGCTCGAGCAGGTAGCTGCGGATCGCCCCGCTGCACATGGCGAGCACCACGTCGTTGAGCGTCGTACCGCTGGCGTCCTTGATCGCCCGCAGCCGCTCCAGCGGCCAGTCCTGGGCGGCCACCCGCCGGGAGCCGGTGATCGGCACGTTGAACATCGTCCGTGGCGCGTAGAGCGACAGCGCCGAGGTCTCGTTGCGCACCCCCTGGCTCAGCGTCCGCACCAGCGCGCCGGGCAGGCCGGCGGCGTCGGCGGCGATGCCCAGGGCGGTGCGGATCGCGTCGGCGGGCAGCTCGGCCAGCCCGTGCTCCGCCGGCTCCTTCGTACGACGACGCTGCCCCGCGGCCGCCGCGGAGAAGAACAGGTCCATGTCGCGCTCGTCGGGGTCGGTGCTCAGCACGCTCTGCATCAGCCGCATCGCCGAGACCCCGTCGACCAGGGCGTGGTGCAGCTTGATGTAGAGCGCGATGCGGCCGTCGGCGAGGCCCTCGATGATGTGCCCCTCCCACAGCGGCCGCTCGCGCGCCAGCATCGTGCTGTGCAGCCGGGAGACCAGCTCGAGCAGCTCCCGGACCCGGCCCGGCTGGGGCAGCGCGTTGTGCCGCACGTGGTGCTCGACGTCGAAGTCGCGCTCCTGGGTCCACACCCACTGGCCCAGCGTGCTGATCGAGCGGCGCGGCCGCTTGAGGAACAGCGGCGCCACCTCGTCGACCGCCAGCGCACACTCGAACAGCTCGCGGGCGAAGTCGGGCGAGGCGTCGTCGGGGGTCTCGAAGAGCTGCAGGCCGGCCACGTGCATCGGCTGGTTGCGGTTCTCCGCCATCAGGAAGGCGAGGGAGGGGGGATCGATGGTCGCAGCCACGAACAGCACCTTTCTGACGAGTCCCGGGTCCGGACACCCCGGATCCTCTCGCGGACCGGAGGCCTGGCAAAGGCGGGACCTTCGGCACCTGCCCGCCCCTGCACCCCGGTAAACGATGGAGGTGGCGGAAGGGAACGAGATGAGCGGCGTAGCGATGGAGCTGACCACCGAGGAGTGCCTGGACCGTCTCTGCGGCGGCAACATCGGCCGGCTGGCCTTCTCCACGCCGGGAGGGCTGCGGCTGGTGCCGCTGAACTACGCGGTGTTCACCGGGTCGATCGTCGTGCGCACCTCCTCCTACAGCGAGCTCGGCACCTACGGCGCGGACAGCCAGGTGGCCTTCGAGATCGACGAGATCGACACCGAGCAGGAGACCGGGTGGAGCGTGGTCGCGGTAGGCCGGCTCGAGCGGGTGGTCGAGGCGTCCGAGATCCAGCGCATCCGCGACGCCTGGGACCCCGAGCCCTGGGCGGCTGGTGCCCGCCACCTCTACCTGCGGCTGCGCTGGGGCGAGCTCAGCGGCCGGCGGCTGCGGACCACGGCGGTGCCGGCCCAACGATCGGCCCAACGATCGGCCCAGCGATCGGCCCAACGATCGCCGGAGCCGGGCACGAAGCCCGCGACGCGCGGCATCGCGTAAGACCGCCGGAGCGCCGCGGTCGTTAACCTGAGGCCATGCCCCGGCCGTCGGAGTCCGACGCAGTGCCGCCCGCCGGAGGGTCGCCTGCCGCAGCGTCGCCTGCCGCCACCCAGGCCCTCGAACCGTTCGACGGCCTGCCCGGCGACGCCCAGGCGCTGGTCGACGCGCTGGTCGCGATCAGCTCCGACCTCGCCCTCGACAGCGTGCTCGACCGGCTGGTGCGGGTCGCGTGCGAGCTCACCGGGGCCAGGTACGGCGCCCTCGGCGTGCTCGGCGGCAGCGGCCGGCTGACCCGGCTGGTGACGTACGGGATCACCCCCGAGCAGCGCCGGGCGCTCGGCCCGCTGCCGACCGGGCACGGCATCGTCGGCGTGCTGATCTCCGATCCCCGCCCGCTGCGACTGGCCCGGCTGCAGGATCACCCGGACTCGGTCGGCTTCCCGCCCAACCATCCGCCGATGACCACCTTCCTCGGCGTCCCGGTGCGGGTGCGCGGCACCGTCTTCGGCAACCTCTACCTGACCGAGAAGGCCGACGGCGCGGAGTTCACCGACCACGACCAGCGGTTGGTCGAGGTGCTCGCCAGCGCGGCCGCGCACGTGATCGACAACGCCCGGTCCTACGCCCAGAGCGAGCGGCGCCGGCTCTGGCTCGAGGCCGCCGAGCAGGTGCGTGAGCTGCTCCAGCCGCCCGCGGACGTCAGCGCGGCGCTGGCCCAGATCGCGATCAGCGCCCGCCGGCTGGCCTCGGCCACGGCCGCCGCGGTCGCCCGCCGGTACGACGACCGGCTCGAGGTCGTCGCCACCGACGGGGCGGACCCCACCGTGCTCGACCGGGCAGCAGGACCGCTCCTCGACGAGGTGCAGGCCGCGATCGAGGAGCACGAGAGCCGCACCGGCGAGGTGGAGGGCCGGGCCGTGGTGATCGTGCCGATGTGCGAGCAGCTCGGGCCCGGAGGAGCGTTGCTGCTGTTCGAGCCCGGCCCCGCCGAGCAGGTGGACATCACCCTGCTGGCGGCCTTCGCCGACCAGGCGGCGCTGGGCCTCGACCACGCGCAGGCGCTCGCCGACCGCGAGGAGCTGCTGCTGACCGCCGACCGCGACCGGATCGCGCGCGACCTGCACGACCTGGTGATCCAGCGCCTGTTCGCCACCGGCCTGCACCTGCAGGGCGCCCGGCGCCGGACGGTGCGCGACGAGGTGCAGGACCGCATCGACCGGGCCATCGCCGACCTCGACATCACCATCAAGGACATCCGCTCGACGATCTTCGACCTGCAGCACGCCGGCGTCGAGTCGCTGCGCGCCGACGTGCGCCGGGTCACCCGGGAGTACGCCCCGGTGCTCGGCCACGAACCGGTGGTGCGCACCGACGGGCCGCTGGACACCGGCGTCTCCGCCGCCGTCGCCGAGCAGACCCTGGCGGTCCTGCGCGAGGCGCTGTCCAACGTGGCCCGGCACGCCCACTCCAGCCAGACGGTCGTGGAGGTGACGCTGGCCGA
>DATDNR010000039.1:0-9027 GCA_036518175.1 Marmoricola sp. | reverse complement strand
GAGCTGCTCTCCCACGAGCTCGGGCACAGCGTCGGACGCCTGGTCTACAACGGCTACCCGACCGGCGTGCGCGTCTCCTGGGCGCAGCACCACGGCGGGCCGTGGCCGTCCACCAACTCCCAGCACACCTCGGTCGGGGTCACCGCGATCCGCCGCTTCCTGCGGCCTTTCGTCTGGCAGAACGCGCCGGCCTCGGTGCTGCCCGAGGAGCTGCGGGAGGACTACGACGGCATCCCGCGGCGGGTCGACGGCCGGCTGGTGCTGCCCGGCGATGTCGGTGGTCGCCGCTAGCGTCGGTTTCGCAGGGGTCGACTGACGATTCTCGGAGGTTGGTGTGACCCAGACGCTGGAAGAAGCAACGGCACGTGAGGCCCCGGTCCCGGCCCGCGGCGTGCCGCCGGATCTCGCCGCGCTCGCCGACCACGACCTGCTGGCCGCCGGATTGGTCGACCAGGTGGTGGCGAACCGCGCGAACGCCCGCGTGTGGGCACGGCTGGTCGAGTTCCACTCCCGGCGGACAGCAGACGAGGGGGTCCGGCGTACGGTCTCGCTGCACTTCGCGCTCACACCGCGCCAGGCGACCGTCGCGGAGGTCGCCGAGCTGTGGGGGTGGAAGGCCTCGTGGGCGCGCAAGCAGCTGAACGTGGCGCTGTGCCTGTCCGTGTGGTTCCCGCAGGTCTGGGAGATGTGCCTGAAAGGCCAGCTCGACGTCCACCGGGCACAGATGATCGCGGACACGGCCCGCTTCAAGCTCGGCGACGATCTTTCGTGGCTGGCGCTGGGGAAGCGGCTGCAGCCATGGCTGGAAGGCCACCTGAGGTCGGTCGACGCGCTGCTGCCTGACGGTTCCCCGGCGCCGGCCGTGGTCGGTTGCACGGACAGGCAGCTGCGCAACAAGCTCGACTACGAGGTGCGGAGGCTCTCACCGGCTCCGAGCGAGCAGGCGCATCGCAAGGCGGTGGAGGACCGCGCCGTACGCCGGTCCGACCCGGCCGACGGCACCGGAGTTGGCTGGCTGGGCGTCAGCCACACGGTCGACCAGCTGATGCTCGCCGAGCAGGCGCTGACGCTGGCCGCCAGGCAGCTGCGCGACGGCGGTGACGAGCGCACCCTCGACCAGCTGCGCGCCGACATCGCCGTCGACCGGCTCGTCGGCCGGGCCGATGGCGTGGCCACGCCGTCGTTCGCTCGCCCGGTGATCAACGTGACGGTGCCCGTCCAGACCGTGATGGGTGTCTGCGACGACCCGGGGGTGCTCTCGGGCGGGCAGGTGATCCCGGCCGGACTGGCGCGGGCGATCGCGGCCGACCCGAGCTCGACGTGGTATCGGATGCTGGTCGACCCCGCGGGCGAGATGGTGGAGCTGTCCACGAGGTCCTACCAGCCCACCGACCCGATCTGGCGCCACGTCGTGGCCGAGTGGGGCGGCTGCTTCCGTCCGGGCTGCGGCGAGCCGGCGACCTCCGCCGACATCGATCACCGGACGCCCTTCCCCGGTGGGGCGACCTCCACCTCCAACCTGTGGCCCGCCTGCGAGGAGGATCACAAGGTCAAGCACGCGCCGGGCTTCGTGGTCAGCCAGGACGCCAAGACCGGCGACTTCGTGATGCACACCCCGTCCGGCTTCGCTCACCGGCTGCCGAGGCCGAGCCACCCCGCATGTGACTGGGACGTGGACCTGCCACCGGCGGTTCAGATCTCAGGGTCTGAACTGCTGCACGCACTCCATCACGTGATCGAGTGCCGCGAGTCCGACCTGGCGTGCCGGCCTGAGGTCGAGTGGGAGCTCGGCCCTGCCACGCACGAGGCCGATCTCATCCGGCAGGCGATCGACCACGCTGGCCACGGAGAAGCGCTGGTGCGACCTTCAGACCTGGGAGTCTGAAGTCAGGTCCCGGGCGTCTTCCGGGTCGCGATCAGCTCGGCGGCGACGTCGCGGAGCTTGGTGTTGGAGTGTGACGAGACCCGCGCCAGCACCTGGAAGGCGTGCTCGGCGTCGATGTTGAAGCGCTCCATGAGGATGCCCTGGGCCTGGCCGATCACCGAGCGGCCGTCGACGGCGAGCTGGAGGTTCTCCACCTGCTGCGCCGAGGCCACCGCGACCGCGGAGTGCGCGGCGAGCAGCTCGCCGTGCTCGACGTCGGTCTCGGTGAACGCACCGGGGGTGGTGGCGTAGAGGTTGAGCGCGCCGACGTTCTGCTCGTGGGTGAACATCCGCAGGCACAGCATCGAGCGGACGCCGGTGTCCGCGGTCGCCTTCGGTCCCCACACCGGCCAGCGCTCGTCGTTGCCGACGTGGTCGCTGTGCACGATCGGGGCGTCGAAGATCGCCTCCAGGCAAGGGCCCTCACCGAGCTCGTACTGCAGCCGCTCCACGTCGGCCACCACCGGGCTGGTGGCGGCGGGGGTGTCGAGGCGCTGCCGGCGGTGCAACAGGGAGATGCCGGCATGCTCGGCGTGCGGGATCAGCTCGATGGAGAGCTTGACCACGTGGTCAAGCGTCGACTGGGCGTCCCGCTCGCTCTGCAGCTCACGGGCGGCGTCCGCGATGCGGTTCGCCATGGTTCCCTCCGGCATGGACACATCCTGCCCGATGCCGGGTTATTTGTGCTCAGGTGGCATGGCTGGGACTCCCGGCGGGCACCACACAGCCCTGGCAAGAATGCCCAGGCGTCGGGTTCCTAACCTCGGGCTCCGGAGCCTGCCTGGCCGCCCCCGGTGCTCCTAGGAGCCGGGGGCGGTTCTGCGTCCGCTCCCGGTGGGTCGAGACACGACAAATCCCATTTGTCCCAGTAGTCTCCGTCTGTGGTGCCACGACAGGCGGCTCGGACCTCGCACGCGGAGCTGCGCATGGTCGCACAGCCGGCCAGCATCCCGGCCGCCCGGCGCTTCGTCGACGACGCGCTGGCCGAGTGGAGCTCGGCCGACCTCGCCGACGACATCGGGCTGTGCGCCAGCGAGCTGGCCACCAACGCCACCCTGCACAGCGGCAGCAGCTTCTTCGAGATCCGGCTGGACATCGCCGACGACGGCATACGCCTCACCGTGGCCGACCACGGCGTCGGCTCGGTGGAGATGATCGCCCGCCAGCCCGAGCTCAGCGACGCCTTCGGCCTGGCCGTCGGCGACGCCAGCTCCACCGGTCGCGGCATGCTGCTGGTCTCCACGCTCGCCACCCGGTGGGGCATCGACCAGCTGGAGGCCGGCAAGCGGGTCTGGGCGGAGTTCCGGCCCGGCTCCGCAGGGCTCGACGCCGACCCCAGCGCGCCGCTGGTCACCCGCGCCCCGGTCTCCGGCTGCACCGCTCCCGACCCGGCGAAGTGGGCGGTGGTGCGCTTCCGCGGCTGCCCGCCCGGGCTGCTGGTGGCCCACGACGACAACCTCGCGGAGTACACCCGCGAGCTGAAGCTGCTCGGTGACCGGCTGCACGAGCCGTCCTACCAGCGGCTCGGTGAGGTGCTGGCCGACTACGTCGCCGAGCACGCCGCGAACTGGGACCCGGCCCGGATCATCGCCCGCGAGGCGGTGCGCGAGGGCCGGGAGGCCATCGACTTCGACGTGCTCGCCACCCGGCGGATCCGGGAGAGCCTGCTGCTGCTGCGCAAGCTGATCTGGGAGGCCGAGTCGCTCTCCTGGGCCGACCGGCTGATGACCCTGCCCGCCGCCGAGCCGGTGCAGCGGCTGCGCGACTGGATGGAGTGCGAGTTCATCGGCCAGATCGAGGACGGCCTCGCCCCGCTGCCGTACGCCGACTGGCTGGCCGGCGTACGACGCTGACGCGATCGGATCTGTCGCGGGTGAGGACCCCCGACCGGGACCGGCCGTTCGCGAGCGGTCAGTGGCAGCGGGCGGTGCCGGAGTCCACCAGCAGCCCGTCGATGGTCTTGTACTGCCAGGCGTAGTCCCGGTGGCCCAGCCGCAGGGCGAGCACGCCGGCGCGGTGCCGGGAGAAGATCACCGAGCCGTGCCGGATGACCCGGCTGCGGCGCAGGTTCTTGCCGCCGGTGCCGACCACGAACGACCGGATCCCGCGCCGGATGACGTGACCGGTGGCGTCCATCGGGCGGAAGCGTTCGTAGTCGTGGTCGTGCCCGGCCAGCGCCAGGTCGGTGTGGTGGCGCAGCGCGACCCGCCACAACGGGCGGAGGTCGGTGTTGCGGTGACGCTCCAGCCCGGAGGAGTACAGCGGGTGGTGCATCATCATCAGGCTGCAGGCGCGGCGGTGCCCGTTCATCTGCCTCCTCAGCCAGCGGGTCTCGCTGTGGCAGCTGATCCGGTTGCAGTTGCTGTTGAGCGCGTAGACCCGCCAGCCCTGGACGTCGAAGGCGTAGTAGCCGGGTGGGCCGGGCTGCTGGTGGGCGAAGTAGGCGTAGTAGCCGCGGGCGCCGGGGGTGCGGTACTCGTGGTTGCCCGGCACCGGTCGGGTGATGGCACGCAGCGCTCCCCAGGACGTGTCGTAGACGCGCCGGTAGGCCCGCAGGCTCCCGCGCTCGTACTGGTTGTCGCCGAGGTCGAAGGCCAGCGCGGGGTGGTAGCCCAGGGCCTGGCGGGCGGTGGCGGCCTGCTGACATCGGGTCGCGGTGACCACGTCCCTGGCTGGTGAGCAGGCGATGTCACCGACGGCGACGACCAGCGGACCCCGCACCTCGGCGAGGGCCTGCGGGGGCAGGGTCGTCGCGGCCGAACCGGTGACGGCGAGCAGTGCGAACTGGACGGCTCCGCTGAGGGTCAGGGCGAGCGGGCGGGCGCGAAGCGCAAGGGCGGACATGGGCAACAGGGCTCCCGGACGTGTCGCGTGGGTCGGGCCTCACCTCCACCAGCCCCCACCGCCGAGGTGTTCCCTCGATCGTTCACACCGCGTCGTCGCGAGCACTTCGGTCAAACGACGTAACGCCACCCTCGAGGAGCAGCAGTGGCGCAGACGTCAAGACCCCAGCCGGGTGGTGGCGGAGGTCCCGAAACGCTCGGCCGTCAGCGCCTTGATGCCGGCCGGGAAGTCGTGCGAGATCCTCAGGTGGTCATCGAGCAGCGCCCGCTGTGCGTCGGCGTCACCGGCGAAGGCCGCCGCGCAGATCTCCGGTCGCGCGTTGGCCAGCGCCAGGATGCCGCCCGCCGCGCCGACGGCTCCGGCCATGGTGAGCAGGGCCGGCGACCCGACGTACGTCGCCCCGGCGAAGCCGGTCACCTCCTGCAGCAGCCGCTCGGCGCTGCCGGTGGAGTCCTTGATGCCGTCGAGCGGCAGGTCCGCCAGCTGCTCCACGTCGATGCCGGGCGCGGAGGCCTTGGGGTAGTGGTAGCCGAGCAGCGGGGTGCCGCTGCAGGCCTTCGCCACGGTGTCGTAGTAGGGCCGCACGTCGGCGATGGTGGGCGGGGAGAGCACGAGTACGGCGTCCGCCCCGGCATCGACCGCCGCCCGGGTGAGCTCGGCGGCCTGCCGGCCGGTGGCGGCACCGGTGCCGGCGATCACCGGCACCTCGTCGGGCACGGCCTGCCGGACGGCGGTCACCAGCTCGACCCGCTCGGCCGCTGTCAGCGTCATGGGCTCGCCGGTGGTGCCCGTCACCACGATCCCGCGCACGCCCGACTCGGCGAGCCGGGTGGCCAGCTCCGCGGTCGCGGCGGCGTCGATCGCGCCGTCGTCGTGGAACAGCGTCACCAGTGCGACGCCGATGCCTGTGAAAACCGGGTCGGTCATGCCTGCCTCGACCTCTCCTCCTCGTCCGGGGGCCTGTGCCCGTGTGTACCTCCACCCATACACCCTCCCGAGTCGGCGGAGCGCAGCAGCAGCTCGAGCTGGTCGGCGGTCGGCATCGTCGCCTCCAGCCGCACGTGCGGCACCTGCGGTGCGGCTGCTCTCGCCGCGGCGCGGCCGACGTCGCGTGCCTCGCCGCGGGAGGCCATCCGCTGCTGCCGCACCGCGGCGCTCGCGTCCAGCCAGACGACGGTCGGGGTGACCGGGGCGAGCGCGGCGAGCAGCCGGCGCCACTCCTCACCGCCCTGCAGCTCGGCGGTGAACGGGGCGGCGAGCACCAGGTCGACGCCGGCCTGCACCTGGTCGCGCGCGGTGGCCAGCAGGCAGGCGTAGCGGGCCGGCCGCACCAGCGCGCGCAGCCGGTCGTCGTTCCAGTGGCCGTCGGCGGAGAGCGCCGGGCCGAGCGCGTCGAGCAGCGGGTTGGTGACCGAGTCCAGGTCGAGGAGCGCGGCGGCGGTGGCGCCCGCCAGCGCCCGGCCCAGCGTGCTCTTGCCGGAGCCGGCCGGGCCCGCGACCACCCAGGCGCGCATGCCGGTCAGTACTCCTCGTGCCAGTCCGGGCCGAGCGCCGTGATCGCCTCGGCCACGGAGGTGGTGGGGCGCCAGCCGCGGCCGTGCTCGCGCAGGATCCCGGCCAGGGTGTCGAGGCGGTCGGCCGCCGTGCGGGCGCCGCGGGCACGGGTCTCGGCGTCGTACCGGCCCACGCCGTCGCCCCAGATCGCCCGGCCGGCCATGAAGCCGCAGGCGCCGGTGCTTGCGGCGATGCGCACCTGGGTCGCGAACTGGTCGAAGGTCGCCGAGGAGGAGAGCAGCACCCAGGGCACCTCGAGCGAGGCGTCCAGCCGGGCGCAGGTCTCGGCCGCGGCGGCCTCGTCGGCGTCGGTGCCGACGTAGCCGGGGAACTCGACCTTCATGATGTCGGCGCCGAGGTCGGCGAAGGTCTTCGCCGCGGTGAGGATCGCCTCGACCCGCTGGCTGCGGACCTGCGGGTCGTCGAGGGACTCGCCGTCGAGGGGGTACCACAGCGGCTCGATGATCAGCGGCACCTCCGCCTCGGCGCACTGCTTGGCCACGTCGGCGACCAGCGCGTGCTGGCCCGCGGAGACCTCCTCCCGCTCGGCGCGGTAGAAGACCACCAGCTTGGCGCCGTCGGCGCCGAGCCGGGCCAGCAGCGGCACCGTCCAGCGCTCGCGCAGCACGGTCTCGGTGCCGAAGCCCTGCTCGCTGTAGGCGAGCTGCTCCAGGCCGGAGATGATGCCGATGTCGCCGGGGATCGCGCCGCTGAGCACGCCCTGGCCCCACGACCACACCGGGTCGACCAGCACCGCGGTGCAGTGCGGCGCCATCGCGCCGATCAGCTCCAGCTTGGACTCCACGACCTCCTCGAAGCCGACCCGGGAGATGTCGGGGTCGAAGAGCGCGAGGTAGTTCTCCGGGTGGTCGATCGCCGCCACCCGGATGAAGCCGTCGGCGTCGGCGATGCGCTGCAGGCGGCGGATCTTGCCCAGGCTGGGAGCGGGTGTGGCAGTCACGGGTCCTCCGGATCTCGAGGGGCGGGCGGGAGCGGCGCGCTGATGACAACGTTGACAAATTTGTGACCGGAAGGTCTGGACAACGTTGTCATCGCGGCTCAGTATAGGTGCCCATCCGGGCCACGTGTGGTGGCAGTCACAGGAGGGGATCGCGTCTCGTGCTGGTCGTCAACCCGAACCTCTGCTTCGACCGCACCCTGCGCGTCGACGCCTTCGAGGCCGGCACCGTCAGCCGGCCCTCGCAGGTGCAGGTGTCGGCGGGGGGCAAAGGCGTCAACGTGCTGCGCACGGTGCGCGACCTCGGCGAGAGCGGGGGACTGGTCGGCTTCGTCGCCGAGGAGGACGGCGCCCGGCTGCTGGCGCTGCTCGACGGCGAGGGCATCCACACCGTGCCGGTGCCGGTCGCCGGCGGGGTGCGCAGCGCGACGATCATCCTCGAGGACTCCGGCCGCGCGACCGTGCTCAACGAGCCCGGCCCGGTGCTCGGCGCGGCCGACCTCACCCGGCTGCGGCACGTGGTCGACGAGCAGCTCGCGGCGTACGGCGGGCCGCTGGTCTGCTCGGGCAGCCTGCCGCCCGGCCTGCCGGTCGAGGCGTACGGCGCCCTCACCGAGACCGCCCACGCCCACGGGGTGCCCGCGATCGTCGACGCCGCCCGCGACGCGCTGATCGCCACGCTGCCCTACGGCCCCGACCTGGTCTCGCCCAACCTCGCCGAGGCCGAGGGGATCGTCTCCGGCGCGGTCACCGAGCAGGTGCACGCCGAGGAGCTGGACCTCGAGGAGGTCCGCAAGCGCGCGGTCGAGGCCGCCGAGGGCCTGCTCGAGCGCGGTGCCCGGCACGCCGTGGTGACCGCCGGCGCGCACGGCGCCTGGGCGGCCGGCCCGGGCCTCGACGTCTGGGTCGACGCCCCGCCGGTCACCGTGGCCAACCCGATCGGTGCCGGTGACTCCTTCGCCGGCGGCGTGGCCGTCGCGCTTGTGCGCGGCCTGGACTGGCGCGACGCGGTCGCCCACGGCATCGCGGTGGCCAGCGCGGCGGTGGAGACCGTCGCCGCCGGCCGGGTGGACCGCGCCCGTGCCGAGCAGCTGGCCGCGGCCGTCGCCGCCGGGGTTCCCCGATGACCCGCCGGGCGACACTGCACGACGTCGCCGGCCGCGCCGGCGTCTCGATCAAGACTGTCTCGCGCGTGGTCAACGGCGCGGACTCGGTCAGCGACGAGATCCGCAGCCGGGTCACCGCCGCGATCACCGAGCTGCAGTACGTGCCGAACTCCTTCGCCCGCTCCCTCAAGGCCGGCTCCGGCGACACCATCGGCGTCATCATCGACACGCTCTCCGACCCGTTCTTCGCCGCGCTGGCCAGCGCCATCGAGGACCGTGCCGTCACCGCGGGTCTCAATGTGGTGATCGGCAGCACCGGATTCGCCGCCGACCGCGAGCGCAGCCAGGTCGAGCGGATGGCGATGCAGCGGGTCGAGGCGCTGGTGCTCACCCCGGTCGACGGCTCGCACCTCTACCTCGAGCAGTTCCGCGGTGCCTTCCCGATCGTGCTGGTCGACCGGGCCTTCGACATCGAGGGCTTCGACCTGGTCGCCGTCGACGACGAGGGCGTCTCCCGGCAGGCGGTCGACCACCTGATCGCCCACGGGCACCGCCGGATCGCCTTCGTCGGCAGCGACGAGCGCTACCCGACCACCACCGCCCGGCTGCGCGGCTACTACGCCAGCATGCACGCCGCGGGC
>DATDNR010000038.1:0-2109 GCA_036518175.1 Marmoricola sp. | reverse complement strand
GACCGAACCCAGGCCGTCCTGCGCGCCCGCGACGCCGGACTCATCCAATAAGCGCCAGCCACCGGCAGCGCACCCGGCCATCACACGGCGGCAACAAGATCATCTACCGCCACGACAGGCCGCCACAGAACCGGGTCATCTGCGCACCCACCACCAGCGCGAGCGCACCTGCCCTCAGCACGCCGATTCGGCGTTGTCCCGACATCGGAACAACGCCGATTGATCCGACGTCGTGATTGTTCCGACCTGAGCTTGGATCGGCCTGCCTGGTGAGGGATCTCCTGGAGAGCAGGTCGGAACAATCCCGCGGCTCGGGTTCATGATTCCTTCACCGGTTTCGGGTGAAGGAGGAAGCGGATGTCCGGATCGAGTCGGAGAGGGATCGGGGCGGTCGACCTGCTGTTGGACGGCTTCGCTGGCTACCTGCGCAGCGAGCGCGGTGTGACGGAGTTGACGGTCGATGTCTACGTGAGCGATGTTCGCAGGTTCCTCGTCGATCGAGGGGGAGGCGACCTCAGCGAGCTGACGGCGGCTGAGGTGTCGAAGGCGGTGCTGGGGCAGGTGACCCGCTGGTCGCCCGCCTCGGTGCGGCGCTACGGGTGCTCGCTGCGTTCGTTTCTCCGCTACTGCTACCTCGCCGGCCTCGTCGATCGCGACCTGTCGGCGGCGGCCTTGCCGGTGTCGGGGCGGCGGCGGTCGCTGTTGCCGATGGGCATCACTCCGACCCAGGCCAAGGCCTTGCTGCGGGCTTGCGATCGGCGTCGCGCCAGCGGCCGGCGTGACTATGCGGTGATCGTGCTGATACTGCGGCTCGGGTTCCGGGCCAGCGAGGTGGCGACGCTGCGCCTGGAGGACCTGGACTGGCGGGCTGGGCAGGTCACGGTTCACGGCAAGGGTCACCGGGTGGACCAGCTGCCGTTGCCTGTTGATGTCGGCGAGGCGATCGCCGCCTACCTGTGCCGCGGCCGGCCCCGCACGGCCACGGTCCGAGAGGTATTCGTGCGGGTGCGGCCGCCTCACGTCGGCCTGAGCCGTGGCGCGGTGACGACCATCGTCGCTCGTGCCGCCGGCCGTGCCCGGCTTGGCGCGGTGCGTGCGCATCGGCTGCGCCACACCGCCGCCAGCGACATGCTGCGGGCTGGCGCTCCGCTCGGTGAGATCGGCCAGGTGCTGCGACAGCGCTCGCCCGGCTCCACTGCCGCCTACGCCCGGGTCGACGTCGAACGGCTCCGCACCATTGCCCGGCCCTGGCCGACCGGGGCGGCGTCGTGAGCACCCTGGCCGGGCAACTCGATGACTACCTGCGTCTGCGTCGCGGGCTGGGCTTCCAGCCCGGCCAGCACGGCAGCGTGTTGCCCGGGTTCGTCGCCTACGCCGCCGCCAGCGGGGCCCAGACCGTCACCGTCGAGCTGGCGGTGACCTGGGCTCGCCTGCCGGCAGGGATCAAGCCGATCACCGCCGACTTCCGGCTGAGCGAGGTACGCGGCTTCGCCCGCTACCTGCACGCCATCGACCCCGCCCACGAGGTCCCGCCGCCCGGCCTGCTGGGGGTCCCGCGCCGGCGGCCCACGCCCTACATCTACACGCCGGGCCAGATCGCCGAGATCCTGCGCGCGACCCAGCGGCTGCAGCCACCGCTGCGGGCGGCCACCTACCAGACGCTGCTCGGGCTGCTGGCAGCGACGGGCATGCGCCTGGGGGAGGCGACGGCGCTGACCCGCGCCGACGTCGACCTCGTGGAGGGCATGGTCACCCTCCGGCACGCGAAGTTCGACCGGATACGCCTCGTCCCCTTGCACCCGTCGGTCACCGCTGCCCTCCGTGCCTACGCCGCCACGCGGGACCGGCTCTGCCCCGCCCCGCGGGTCGATCGGTTCTTCGTGTCCGTCACCGGGCGGGCCCTGCGGCGGGGAGAGGCTGACCAGGTCTTCGGGGTGATCACCGGGCTGATGGGAATTCGCACCGACGCCGTCCACCCGCGCATTCATGGCCTGAGGCACAGCTTTGCCGTGCACACCCTCATCGACTGGCACCGCCAAGGCGCGGACATCTCGGCCTTGCTGCCAGTGCTGTCCACCTACCTCGGGCATGTTGAGCCGAAGAACACGT
>DATDNR010000037.1:0-5783 GCA_036518175.1 Marmoricola sp. | reverse complement strand
ACACGACTCAGCTCAGGCGCGGCACGCCGAGGGCGATCAGGTCCTCCATGACATCGTCGGGCCGGTGCCGGATCTCGTACGCCGAGCACCGCACGATGATGCGCCGCAGAGTGGTGAGCTTGCGCTGCCGCCTGATGTCGTCGTTGTACTGCCGCACCTCGGCATGGTGGGCGCCGTCGACCTCCAGCACGATCACCACGCCCCCGGGCAGGTCCCACTCGCAGTCGGTCCATCGTCGGCGCCCGCTGCGGTCCCACCGGCCGCGCTGACGAACCGGCGGTCGGACGCCACACCGGCGGCAGGCTCGTCGTACGTCGACCTCGGCCACCGAGCCGGCCCCGCCCTCGAGGTCGGCCAGCAGCCTCCGGAACTGCCCGGCGCGCCGGAGCGGCCGCATCTGCTCGAGCTGGCTGCGCAGCCTCTCCGGGGTGGTGAGCCGCTGCTGCACCACGGCCGCGATCGCACCATGGGCGCTGCGCTGGTGCCGTTCGTAGGCGGCATGCAGCAGGATCGCCGGTTCGATGCGGCAGACCGGGAGCGGTTGTGCGCTGGCCCACTGGTCCAGTGGCCTGCGGGTGCGGAAGAACGCGACCCCCGGGATCGCCTCGAAGGAGAGCTCGCTGGTGACCAGCACGGTGATGTCGTCACGATCCCAGCTGCGGAGGCCGTGCACGGCTCCGGCGCTGAGGCCGCCGACCAGGGCGCCGGGCCCCGCGTGCAGCACCGCCACCCACAGGCGCTGGCGCCACGACAGCGGGCCGGTGGTGATGCTCAGCACGGACTCGGTGCGCCAGCTCCACCGCCGGGCCCGCACGTGCGCCCGGACGACCGACCGGGTCACCCCCAGCGCGCGCAGCTGCCGACGCGACATGACGCCGTCCCGGCGTGCTGCCAGCTCGCGCCACCGCCGGTCGTCCAGGGCGGGGGAGTCTGGCCCGGCTGCCCCGATCCCGCGACCGGCCGTCCACAGGCCTCGAGTCGTGTGCTCAGCTGGTCGCGATGGCAGCCACCTGAGCACACGACCCGGTCAGACGACGCCGTACAGCCGATCGCCCGCGTCGCCGAGGCCGGGCACGATGTAGCCCTTCTCGTTGAGCTTCTCGTCCATCGCCGCGGTCACCACGGTCACCGGGATGTCGACGCCGGCGAGCTCCTGCTCCACCCGCTGGCAGCCCTCGGGCGCGCTGAGCAGGCAGATCGCGGTGATGTGGTCGGCACCCCGCGCGATGAGGAACCGGATCGCGGCGGCGAGTGTGCCGCCCGTGGCCAGCATCGGGTCGAGCACGTAGCACTGCCGGCCGGAGAGGTCGACCGGCAGCCGTTCGGCGTACGTCGACGCCTTCAGGGTGTCCTCGTCACGGACCATGCCCAGGAAGCCGACCTCGGCGGTGGGCAGCAGCCGCACCATGCCGTCGAGCATGCCGAGGCCAGCGCGCAGGATCGGTACGACGAGCGGCTTCGGCGCGGCCAGTCGTACGCCGTGTGCCGGGGCGACCGGTGTCTGCACCGACACGTCCTCGACGCGCACGTCACGCGTGGCCTCGTAGGCCAGCAGGGTGACCAGCTCGTCGGCGAGCCGCCGGAAGGTCGCCGAGTCGGTGCGCTCGTCCCGCAGCGCGGTCAGCTTGTGGGAGACGAGCGGATGGTCGACGACGTGCACGCGCATGGGGCACACGCTAGGGCATTGCGGAGCAAGGGGTGTGGTGCCGGGGGCCGGGGTCTGCCACCATCGAGAGTGGCACCGAAGGCCCAGCGCAGGAGTCCGAGATGGCGGAAGACATCGACGAGGTCGACGACGTCGACCTGGCCGTGGTCGCCTACGTCGACGAGGGCGACTGGTACGTCCAGGAGCTCCCCGAGGAGGTCCTGGAGTCGGTGGACGCGATCGCCCGGGAGCTGCGCCGCTACCCGGCCGAGACCGGGGCGATGGCGCTGGTCTCCGTCGACGAGGACTGGTTGCTGGTCGAGCGGGTGCTCGGCGAGCACGTCCGGCTGCTGCTCTCCGACGCCAGCGCGGCCACCGACTGGCGCCTGGCCCGGTCGGCGATCGACCTGCTCGGGCTGCCGGTCGACGACGAGGACGAGCAGGTGCCGGCCGGCGACCTGGCCATCGCCGCCGACCTGGGCATGCCGGCCAGCGAGCTCGGCGAGCTGCTCGACGACTACGACCTCTATCCCGAGGAGATCCTCAGCGAGATCGCCACGCGCGCGGGCTTCGGCCCCAAGTTCGACGACGTGGCCGGGCTGTCCAACGCGTGAGCAGCCGCTGGGAGCAGGCCATGCGCGCGGCCCTCGACGAGGCCTGCCTGGCGCTGGACTCGCACGACGTGCCGGTCGGCGCCGTGGTGGTCGACGCCGACGGTGAGGTGCTCGGGCGGGGGCACAACGTCCGCGAGCGCGACGGCGATCCGACCGGGCACGCCGAGATGGTGGCGCTGCAGGAGGCCGCCCGCGCCCGCGGTGAGTGGCGACTGGCCGGCTGCACCCTGGTGGTGACGCTGGAGCCGTGCACCATGTGTGCCGGGGCGTTGGTGCTGGCACGCGTGGACCGCCTCGTCTTCGGCGCGTACGACGACAAGGCCGGCGCGGTGGGGTCGCTGTGGGACGTCGTCCGCGACCGCCGGCTCAACCACCGGCCCGAGGTGGTCGGCGGCGTGCTGGCCGAGGAGTCCACCGCCCTGCTCGACGCGTTCTTCACCGGCCGGCGGCAACGCCCCTGACCCGGACAGCGGCAACGCCCCCGACCCGGACAGCGGTCACGTCTCGAGCACGAACCACACGGTGGCACCGACGTTGTCCAGCCGGGACCCCCACCGGCTCGCGAAGGCATCGACGATCTGCAGGCCCCGCCCCTGGACGCGCCACGGGTCCGCCTCGAGCGCGTCCGGAGCGTCGGTGCCCGGACCGCCGTCACGGACCGTGGTGGTGAGCACCCCCTCCTCGAGGAGGACGCGCACCTCGGCACCCGAACGGGTGTGGATCAAGGCATTGGTCACCAGCTCGCTCAGGCACAGCACCGCGGTCTGGCACACCTCGTCGCTGACGCCCCACTCGGCCAGGGTGCGGGCCATCTCCCGGCGGGACTCGCCGACGGCCCGCAGGTCGGGCGGCACGTCGTGGAGCGCGACCCGGGCGCCGGGCGGGACCGGTTCCTCCGCCAGGCTGGTCCACGTGCGGGATTCGCAGCCCTGCGCTCGCCGCAGCTCGATGCCGAGCTGTGCGCCGAGCTCCTGCAGCTCCCGGCGCTGCCGGTCGGTGAACGGCTGGGGCCGGTCGAGGAAGAGCACGAAGCCGCCGACGACCTGCCCCGCCGCCACGAAGGGCACGGCGGCTACGGAGGCGTACGGCGCCTGCCGTTGGCGTCCGACGAAGCCGGGATAGCGCGACTCGAGCTCGTCGAGGGAGCCGAAGACCGGCTCGCCGGTGCGGGCGACCGTGTTCAGCGGCACGTCGTCGTACGCGTCGACGTGGCACCAGTCGAGCCGGCCGTCGTCGGCCCGGTCGTCGGCGGTGAAGAGGTGGCGGCGGCCGCCGCCCTCGCTCAGCGCCAGTCCGACCCGGGCGACACCGGGGAGGCCCGCGAGCAGCTCGAGCGCGTGCCGCGCCCACGCGTCGGTGTCGAAGATCGCGCTCAGTGCCGGGGTGCCTCCGGGCTCCACGGCAACAGGGTAGGCCCCGGAGAGCTCCGCTCACTCGTCCGATCATCCGGCGATGGGCAGGATGGGCCCATGAGAGTCGCCCTGCTGGTCACCTGTATCAACGACGCGCTCTACCCGGAGACGGGGAAGGCGGTGGTGCGGTTGCTGGAGCGTCTCGGCGTCGAGGTGGACTTCCCGCTGGGCCAGACCTGCTGTGCCCAGCCGATGGTGAACACCGGCTACCTCGACGAGGCCGTGCCGGTGGTGCGCACGTTCACCGAGGCGTTCGCCGGGTACGACGCGGTGGTGGTGCCGTCGGGGTCGTGTGCCGGGTCGGTGCGCCACCAGCACGCGATGGTGGCCCGCCGCTCGGGAGACGCTGGGCTGGCGCAGGCGGTCGCGGAGATCGCGCCGCGCACCCACGAGCTGAGCGAGTTCCTGGTCGACGTACTGGGAGTGACCGACGTGGGCGCCTACTTCCCGCACCGGGTGGCCTACCACCCGACCTGCCACTCGCTGCGGATGCTGCGGGTGGGGGACCGGCCGCGGCTGCTGCTGGAGTCGGTGCGCGGGCTGGAGCTGGTCGAGCTGCCGCACGCGGAGGAGTGCTGCGGGTTCGGGGGCACCTTCGCGGTGAAGAACGCCGAGGTGTCGGTGGCGATGGGCGCCGACAAGGCGCAGCACGTGCGGGAGGCCGGTGCGGAGGTGCTGGTGGCCGGCGACAACTCCTGCCTGAGCCACATCGGTGGAGTGCTGTCGCGGCAGCGGTCGGGGGTGCGGGTGATGCACCTGGCCGAGGTGCTAGCGGCGACCGAGGGCGCGGCCTCGTGAGCACCTTCGTCGGGATGCCGGCCTTCCCCGAGGCGGCGCGGGAGGCGTTGGCGAACAGCCAGCTGCGCCGCAACCTCGCCCACGCCACCACCACGATCCGGGAGAAGCGGGCCCAGGTGGTGGGGGAGGTGCCCGACTGGGAGGAGCTGCGCGTGGCGGGCGCGGCGATCAAGGATCGGGCGCTGCTCGACCTAGACCGGCAGCTGCGCCGGCTCGAGGAGGCGCTGACCGCGAACGGCGCGATCGTGCACTGGGCGCGTGATGCCGCCGAGGCCAACGCGATCGTCGCCCGGGTGGTGCACCAGCACGGCGCCGACGAGGTGGTCAAGGTCAAGTCGATGGCCACCGCCGAGATCGGCCTCAACGAGGCCCTGGCGGCGGAGGGGATCGCGGCCTGGGAGACCGACCTGGCCGAGCTGATCGTGCAGCTGGGCGAGGACCTGCCCAGCCACATCCTGGTGCCGGCCATCCATCGCAACCGCGCGGAGATCCGCGAGATCTTCCTGCGCAGGATGGCCGAGTCGGGCCGGCCGGCCCCGGCGGACCTGACCGACGAGCCCAAGGTGCTGGCCGCGGCGGCGCGCGAGCACCTGCGGGAGAAGTTCCTGCGCGCCCGGGTCGGCGTCTCCGGGGCGAACTTCGCGGTCGCCGAGACCGGCACGCTGGTGGTGGTGGAGTCCGAGGGCAACGGCCGGATGTGCCTGACGCTGCCGGAGGTGCTGGTCAGTGTCGTCGGCATCGAGAAGGTGGTGCCCAGCTGGGCGGACCTCGACGTGATGCTGCGGCTGCTGCCGCGCTCCTCCACCGGTGAGCGGATGAACCCCTACACCTCGACCTGGTCCGGGATCACGCCCGGCGACGGGCCGCAGGAGGTGCACGTGGTGCTCCTCGACAACGGCCGCACCCGCGCGCTGGCCGACGAGGTCGGCAGGCAGGCGCTGCGCTGCATCCGGTGCTCGGCGTGCCTCAACGTCTGCCCGGTCTACGAGCGCACCGGCGGGCACGCCTACGGCTCGGTCTACCCCGGACCGATCGGCGCGATCCTCAACCCGCTGCTGCGCGGGGTCGGCCACGACGAGCAGACCGACTCGCTGCCCTACGCGTCGTCGCTGTGCGGCGCCTGCTTCGAGGCGTGCCCGGTGCGCATCGACATCCCCGGCGTACTGGTCGACCAGCGGGCCCAGGTCGTCGACGCCCATCGCGCCAGGAACGGCGGTGGCGTGCCCAAGCCGGAGGCGGTCGCGATGAAGGCCACCGCGTGGGCCTTCTCCGATGCCCGCCGGATGGCCGCGGGCGAGCGGCTCGCGGGGCTCG
>DATDNR010000036.1:0-4628 GCA_036518175.1 Marmoricola sp. | reverse complement strand
GCGACGGCCAGTGGCCGGCCGCTGTCGGTGTCCACGACGAGGAGCTCCTCCTCGATCCCCACGGTGCGCATCGTGCGACGCCGGTACCGCCAGATCCGCCCGGCATGCGCCTATCCGATGGGCTCGGGGCGCTCCGCGCTGGGATGACCGCTCAGGTGGTGCGGAACTGGTAGGCGATCCAGATGTCGATCTCGGTGAGCTTCTGCAGGTTGGTGCGGCGGCGGGCGATCTCGCCCTTGGGAATCGACAGGGTCCATTGCCCGGCCACGCCCCGGCCCCAGATCGGGGACGTCAGGGGAGCTCCCAGGGGGTCGTCCGACGTAGCGGTGACGCCGGCGGCCGACAGCCTGGTGTGAGGAGCCAGGATGGTGTCGGTGTGCGGCTGGAGGAGCTGGATGCGTCGAGCGCCGGTGACGCCCTTCTCCTCATAGCGGGCGCCGTGGCTGACGTCGCACGAGGTGACACCGCTGGGAGAGGTCGCGTGGACGAGGGAGACCGCGACGGACTGCACCTTGGCCTCGTAGTGGTGGGCGGGCAGGTCGGCCAGCCGAACCTCGAAGACGAGCGAGTGCGTCTTCTTGAAGTCCGCCAGCTGGTGCCGGTTGCGGATGGTGATCCGGTGCCAGCCGATGTCGAGCTGGCCGGATGTTCCGTCGAAGTAGCCGAGGTAGGCGCGTTGCAGGTCCATCGGCGCGAGGAAGCAGGCCCAGGCGGCGGTGTAGTCCCCGATGAGAGCAGGCAGCCTGCGGTAGCCCTCGGCGTAGTCGGCAAGGACGTCGGGGTGCACGTAGCCGGCGTCCATCCGCACTGCGGCTGACTCCTCGGCGTCGGTGTACATCTCGACGGCGCGTTGGGCCAGGAACGCATCGGTGAGCAGGTCGTCGCGGCGCAGCGCCGCGGCGTCGATGAGGGTCTGGCCGGCCGCGAGGATGGTCGCGGTGTCGGCGCTCTGTGCGGTCATGAGGTCCTGGGCGGTGCTCTTGAGTGCCCTGGCCTCTTCCAGCTTGACCTCAGCGGCAGCGACCTGAAGGTCGGCCTGCGCCGCGCCCAGCTGCGCGAGGCTCAAGGCGTGGGCGGCCTCGACACCCTGCTTCACCAGGTCGGTGTACTTGGCGTTCGCGGCGGTCTTGGCCCGGTCGAGCTTCTCGATGACGTCGACCAGGTTGACCACCGCCTTGCCCGCAGCAACCAGCTTGCTGACGTCCTGGCCCGCCTTGTCGTAGGCCTCCTTGACCTCCTTGGGCACCGACCCGTCGCCGAAGAGTGAGGAGACCAGCGCCGGGCCGTCGTCGAAGACGGTCTTGGCCAGGGTGATGCAGGCCGGCACCAGGGCGACCAGGCTTGCACCGGCGGTCGGGATGGCGGCAATGACAGCAACGACCGCGCCGGCCACCTCGGCCACCGTGCTGACGATGCCGCCGATGCTGATCGAGGAGTCCTCCATCTCCTTCTTGGCGGCCTCGATCTGCCTGGTCAGCTGCTGCACCTTGTCGGTGGTGATCTTGACGTTCTGGTCGGCGGTCTTCTGTCCGGCCACCGCGGCGGCCCGGTCGGCCCCGGCCGCGACGATGGCGCCTTGCAGCTCGTCGAGGTGCTGGCCCAGCAGTTCCCGGACGGTCTCCATGGTGGTCGCACTCAGCAGCATCTCGATGCCTTGGTCGAAGACACCGAAGACGTGGGTGCCCCAGGCCGTGTAGGCGTTGATGTAGGCAGGGAAGTTCGGGGTGACATCGAGATTGCGCGCCAATCCGAGGACGTTCTGGTTGTGGGCGATCTGGCCGGCCAGCCGGGTTGCGTCGGCATCGCCCGGCCGCAGGCGGAGCACTCGGTCGAACTCGCCGGCGGCCACCGCCAGGTTCGTCTGCGGCCCGGCCGACTGCAGGGTGTCGCGACGGTAGAAGTACTGCCCCGCCGCGAGCCGGGCATCGGCCCACGCGTGCGCGGCGGTGCCCAGCAGGGCGGTCACCTGGTCCCAGTACTCCGTGCTGGTCAACGGTGTGGTCGACGTACGCCCCGTCGCGCCGTTGGTGCCGGGTGAGCCGGGCTGGCCCGCCTTCCCGGTCGATGGTGACCACAGGGTCCCGTCCAGGGCCGGCGCGGTGGAGACGGTCGGCGTACCGGCCGTGGTCGTTGCCGCCTCGACGCCTGCCGGCGTGCGCGGGGCCGGGTCGGCGGAGCGGGCTGACAGCGCGAACTCACCGCCGGTGTAGCCGCCGAACCTGCCGTCGGGCCCGCCCTCACCTGCCGCACCACCGGCACCCCCGCTGCCACCGGCGGCGGACGAGACGGGCGTGGCGGCGACGGACACGGAGCTGAGCTGCACACTGCCTCCCGCGCCGCCGGCACCGCCCTGTCCACCGTCGCCGCCCGGACCACCGGCGCCCGGGTCGGTGCCCTCGGTCTTGCGGGGGATGGGCGGCCGGCCCGCGCCACCGGCCCCGCCGTCGCCTCCGGCACCGCCCGCGCCGCCGAAGCCTCCGTCGGCGCAGAACCGGCCGGCCACCAGGCGCTCGCACAGCACCCGGATCGAACCGCCTGCTGCGCCGGCACCACCCGGGCCTCCATCGCCGCCCGGACCGCCGTCCCTGCCCAGTCCGCGGATGACTCCGTGCGCACCTTCGGTCCCGACCGTCCCGGCCACGCCGGCGACCGAGACGCCTCCACCGTTGCCGTCGTACTCCTGCGCGACGATCGTCAGATCGGCCCCGGGGAGCTGCAGGGTGTAACCGGCGGCGTGGCGCACCGAGCGGGCCACCAGACGGATCCTGGCACCTGCCGCGAGCGGCCGGGCGAGCCGGGCCGCCAAGGTGTCATCGACCGTGATCGAGTCGCGGATGTAGAGCAGATCTGACATGGGCGTGCACCCTTTCGTGAACGCGCGGCCTCGCGCCGGCTACGGCCATGAAGAGCGCTGGCGGTGCGGATCTGATACAAACCGGTCCACTCGGGACAACCCGCCGCCCCCTTCGGCTGGTCCTGCCGGCCACGCGTCGGCGCTCGGCTGCCTTGTCCTCAGGGGGCAGGGGGCTGGCGGCGCGACTTCCCCGCCGGGGTGCCTCGCACGTAGGCGGACGCCCGGCGGCGCGCCGCGGTCGCTCCCAGCGCCCGGGGCAACGGTCCACTCGGCCGCCGCAGCTCGACCTGACGGCGGACGCGGTGCTCGAGGTCGAACTCCTGCTGGACCCGCTTGACGGTCGACAACACCGTCGAGTGCAGCTCGCGCACCTCTCCCGGGAGCTCCGCGGCTGCCAGCTCCTCCAGCCGACCGCGCGCCTCCGCGAGTCCCTCCATGGCCTCGCGGAAGCCGCGCAGGTCAGCGGGGTTCGGCTCCTGCCACTGGGCGGCCTCGAGCCGAACCAGGTCGCCGAAGGCGTCCACGGCAGCGGCGAGCTCGCGGAAGGTCTGCACGAGGCCGAGGAGCAGGTCCTCGGCACTCTCGTCCTCGAGCCAGGAGCCTTCCGCGGTGGCGTCGGCGAGCGCCCGGAACATCGACCGGATGGCGACGGCGGTGTGCTCCATCGACTCCAGCCCGTGGCGCAGCCCCGGTCCGAGGTCCGGCGTACCCACCGCGCGCACGTTGAGGCGACGTCCCTCCTCGGCCTGGATGAGCCTCGCGCCGACATGGGGCACGTCACGGTGGGTGATGAGGCGGGCGTCGCCCAACCAGGCGGTCGTCGCCGGGTGCACCGGCTGGTGCTCCCTGGCCAGCTCCTCCAGGGTGTCGGCCGCCCGGCGCAACAGGCGGCCGAGGGCGTCGGCGAGCCCTTCGATCGCCCGACCGGCGTCGGCTGTCGGGACCCGCGGCGGGAACAGCAGGTTGGCGATGACACCCACTGCGGCACCCACGAGCGTCTCGGCGATGCGCTGCCAGGCGGCCGACTGGACGCCGAGTGCGCCCACGCCGAGCACGAGCATGCCGCTGATCGCCACTTCGATGAGGTTCGCGCGTAGGCGCAGCGCCTGACCGAGCAGGATCGAGACGAAGATCAGGATCGTCAGGCTCCACCACTCGAGCGGGACGACGGCGGCGAAGGCGACGGCGAGGGAGACGCCGGCAACCACGGCAACGACCCGGTCCAACCCGCTCGCCAGCAGCGACACCGGCGTCACCTGGACCACCAGCATGGCGGTCAGCGGGGCGAGCAGCGGCTGGGTGCCGGGGAAGAAGAGGATGCCCACCAGGTAGCTGGCGCTGGCGGCAAGGGTGATCCGCAGCGCCCACAGCAGGGCACCGCGCCACTCACGGCGCAGCCTGGCCGAGACCTCGCCCGCGAGCACGTTCAGTAGGTGCCCTTGATGACGAAGAACGAACCGCGGATCGTGCCGGCCAGCTTGGACTTCTGCCTCGCGAACTTGAATCTCCCCTCGAGCTCGCTCGGCACTTCCATCCCCTCCGAGAGCTTGAAGCCGACTGCTCTCTTCTTGGGATCGTCGATCGTATACATGACGTTCACCGCGAGACCACTCTCGTAGAAGACGTAGGCGAACTTGATGTTCTCCACCTGGAAGCGCGATGTCTCCAGAGGCTTGGCAGCGAACTCGATATCGCGTTCGTCCTTGAGAACGCGGTTCACGTAGTCCAGCGTGTCTTGGCTCTCGGCAGCCGGTTCGACCGTGAACTCATGCTT
>DATDNR010000035.1:0-2762 GCA_036518175.1 Marmoricola sp. | reverse complement strand
GCCCCGCCCGGGAAGAAGTTCGGCCGCTGGACCCGCCCGATCGTGCGCTTCGGCGAGCCGCTGGACTTCTCCCGCTACGAGGGCATGGAGGGCGACCGCTACATCCTGCGCTCGGTCACCGACGAGATCATGTACGAGATCATGCGGCTCTCCGGCCAGGAGTACGTCGACATCTACGCCTCGCGGGCCAAGGAGGAGGCGAAGAAGTCCTCGTCGGACCACCTGCCGGAGGCGAAGGCCTCCTGAGATGACCGCAGCGGGGGGCCGCCGGTGGGCCTGGGCGAGCGCCGCGCCGCCGGCCGTCGAGGACACCATGTTCCGCGCCCTCGCGGTGCTGCGGATCGTGCTGCTCGCCAACACGCTGGGCATCTACTTCTACCGCTGGGACACCTACCAGCGGCCCGTCGCCGGCGCGATCGTGATGGGTGCGCTGGTGCTCTGGACGGCCCTCGCCGGCTGGGCGTACGACGACGCAGCCCGGCGCGGACCCGTCCTCCTCGTCGCCGACGTGCTCGTCGCCGTGCTCGCGATCCTGCTCACCCCGTGGGTCAAGGGACCGGGGATGGACGCCACCCTGCCCGGCTTCTGGGTCGCCGCCCCTGTGCTCGCCTGCGCGATCCACTGGCGCTGGGTCGGCGGCCTCGCCGCGGCCGCGCTGATCTCGCTGGCCGACGTGCTGGTGCGCAGCCGCTTCACCCAGCAGAACTGGGGCAACATCTTCCTGCTGCTGCTCGGCGGCGCGATCGTCGGCTTCCTCGTCGAGCTGCTGCACCGGATGGCCGCCGAGCGCGACCGCGCCGAGCGGACCGCCGCCGCCGTCACCGAGCGCCAGCGGCTGGCTCGGGTGGTCCACGACGGGGTGCTGCAGGTGCTCGCGCTGGTGCAGCGCCGCGGCACCGAGCTCGGCGGGGAGGCTGCGGAGCTGGGCCGGCTGGCGGGGGAGCAGGAGGTGGCGCTGCGCGAGTTCGTGCAGCATGACACCCTGACCCCCGCCTCGGCCGAGGGCGTGCTCGACCTGTCCGCGGTGCTGGCCCAGCAGGCCTCCTCCTCGGTCACCGTCGCCACGCCCGGCCCGACGGTGGTGCCGGCGGCGTTCGCCACCGAGGTCGGCCACGTGGTCGCCGCCTGCCTGAGCAACGTCCGCCACCACGTCGGCCGCGACGCCCCGGCCTGGGTGCTGCTGGAGGACCGCGGCGACTCCCTGGTGGTCTCGGTGCGCGACGAGGGGCCGGGCATCCCCGCCGGCCGGCTCGACGCGGCCCAGGCCGAGGGGCGGCTGGGCGTCTCGGAGTCGATCCGCGGGCGGGTCTCGTCGCTGGGCGGCACCACCTCGCTGGACACCGGCGGGTGGGGCACCGAGTGGGAGTTCACCTTCCCCCGGGAGGCCGGATGACCATCCACGACACCCACCCGTTCGCCGAGCCGCCGGACCCGGTGCGCCGCTTCCGTGGCCGGCTCGGCGGCGCGGTCTCGCTGTGGACGGCCGGCCCGCCGCCGTCCCGGGCGGGCCTGACGGTGACCTCCCTGATGGTCGCGAACGGGTCGCCGGCCCGGGTGCTCGGCCTGCTCGACCCGGACAGCGACCTGGCCCTGGAGCTCGAGGAGTCGGGGAGGGGCGTCGTACAGCTGCTGGAGTGGGGGCACCGGCAGCTCGCCGACGGGTTCGCGGGTACGGCGCCGGCTCCCGGCGGGGCGTTCGCTGCCGCTGGCTGGGTGGAGACCCCGCACGGGCCGCGGCTGGCCGAGGCCACCACCTGGGCGCTGGTCTCGCTGGATTCGCTCGCGCCCGTCGGCTGGTCGGTGCTGGCCACCTGCACCCTCGACGAGGTCGTGGTCGGTGAGGAGCAGGAGCCGCTGCTGCACCGGCGCGGCCGCTACCACCACTGAAACCGCCGACCCGGGGCCGCGGCCGTACTAGGGTCGGCCGCGTGGGGATCCGGGTGATGGTGGTCGACGACCACCCGATGTGGCGCGAGGGGGTCGCCCGGGACCTGACCGAGGCTGGGTTCGACGTCGTCGCGACCGCGGCCAACGGCACCGAGGCGCTGGCCCGCTTCCCCGCGGCCCGGCCCGACGTGCTGGTGCTGGACCTGCAGATCCCCGAGCCGAACGGCGTCGCGGTCACCGCGTCGGTGGTGGAGCAGAACCCCGACGTGCGGGTGCTGATCCTCTCCGCCAGTGGCGAGCAGCAGGACGTGCTGGAGGCGGTGAAGGCCGGGGCCACCGGCTACCTGGTCAAGTCCGCCTCCCGGCAGGAGCTGATCGCCGCGCTGCAGCGGGTCGCCGAGGGCGACACCGTGTTCACCCCCGGGCTGGCGGGCCTGGTGCTGGGGGAGTACCGCCGTCTCTCCGACGCGCCTGCCTCCGTCGCCGAGGACCGGCCGCGGCTCACCGAGCGGGAGACCGAGGTGCTGCGGCTGGTCGCGAAGGGGCTGAGCTACAAGCAGATCGCCGACCGGCTGGTGCTCTCCCACCGGACGGTGCAGAACCACGTGCAGAACACGCTGCGCAAGCTGCAGCTGCACAACCGGGTGCAGCTGGTCAGGTACGCCATCGAGCAGGGGATCGACGAGCCGGAGTAGCGGGTCGGCTGGTCGTGTGCGGGCTGGTCGTGTGCCGGCTGGTCGCGCGTCGGCCGGTTGCGGGGCGGCTGGTTGCGCGTCGGCCGGTTGCGGGGCGGCTGGTTGCGCGTCGGCCGGCCCGGGAAGAACCACCCTCCGGGTAGCGTTGGCTCATCAGGAAAGCGAGGTGCGGATGCCCCA
>DATDNR010000034.1:0-14438 GCA_036518175.1 Marmoricola sp. | reverse complement strand
GTTTCGCCACGTCCGACACATTCACCTCCGCGGCCGGCGCGATCCCGCGCAGCAGCACCGGCTTCATGACGCCGTCGCTGAGCAGCATGGCCTGGGTTTCGGCAAAGGGCGCGGCGGCGCGCATCATCCTCAGCGGGTCGTCGGAGAAGGAGTCCTCGGGCCGGCCCGGGGTGCGCAGCACCCGGTGGGCGAGGTCCACGACCCCGCCGAACGGGTCCTCGAACTCGCGGCCCGGCAGCGAGATCGCCATCGCGTTGACAGTGAAGTCCCGGCGTCCGAGGTCACCGGCGAGCGAGTCGCCGTACTCCACCGCAGGCTTGCGGGAGGACGGGTCGTAGGACTCCGAGCGCCAAGTGGTGACCTCCACCTGCCACCGGCCCCTGCGGGCACCGATCGTGCCGAAGGCCCGGCCGACGTCCCAGCGCGCCTCCGCCCACCCGGTGAGCAGCCGCTCGGTGACCTCCGGGGGCGCGGAGGTGGTGAAGTCCAGGTCGTTGTGCAGCCGGCCGAGCATCAGGTCGCGGACCGGCCCGCCGACCAGGGCCAGCTGCTCGCCGGCCGCGGAGAAGCGCGACCCGAGCTCGTCGATCACCTCGGCGATGTCCTCAAGCCCGGCGAGGGTCCGGGCCTGCACCTCGCGCAGCAGCATGGGCTCGTCGGACACGGGAGTCCACTCTAGTTGGGCACCGCCGCGCCACTAGCATCGCCCGTGTGACTGCCGCCCGACTCCTCGCGCCGGCGCTGGCGCTGATGGTGGGGGCAGTGACCGCGCTGGCCGGTCCGGCACCCCCGGCCGCGGCGACGGACCAGGGCGCGGCCCGCACCCCGCTGACGGTGCACATCGACAGCCTGAGCCGGGCCACGATCCCCCGTCACGGACGGCTGGTGGTCACCGGGACGGTCACCAACGACTCCTCGGAGACCTGGCAGGCGATCAACGTGCAGCCGCTGACCTCCTACCAGCCGATCACCAGCCGGGCGGCGCTGGCCCGGGCCGCGGCGACTCCGGCGGACACCTACGTCGGCGACCGGCTCGCGGCTCCGAACACCTTCGAGTCGGTCGGTGACCTGGCCCCGGGCGAGGCCGCCCGCTTCCGGCTCTCCCTCCCGGCCAGGGTGCTGAACATCTCCGGTGCCCCGGGCGTCTACTGGTTCGGCATCCACGCGCTCGGCGCCGACGCCCAGG
The DNA here is from genome assembly GCA_036518175.1 of Marmoricola sp. GTDB lineage: Bacteria > Actinomycetota > Actinomycetes > Propionibacteriales > Nocardioidaceae > Marmoricola. The sequence goes on along the minus strand of DATDNR010000034.1, from coordinate 13,252 downwards.
GCCGGGACGACGTCGCCGACGGCCGGGCCCGCACCTTCCTGCCGCTGGTGCCCCGCAGCACCACCCCCACCCAGGCCGCGCTGGTGGTCCCGCTGCGCGCGGAGGTACGACGAGACCCCACGGGATCCCTGCTCGACGCGGCGTCGTGGACGACCAACCTCGCCGCGGGCGGCCTGCTCGAGCAGCAGCTCAGCTTCGTCGAGCGCGCCCGAGGGGTGCCGCTGACCTGGCTGGTCGATCCGGCCGTGCTCCAGGCCGCCGACGACCTCGCCCACGGCAACCCGGCCCTGTCGTACGGCGAGCAGACCGGCACCTCACCGACACCGAGCCCCTCCCCGTCCGCCGGCAACTCCCCCTCGGGCAGCGCGACGTCCCCGTCCCCGGGCGCGCCGAGCACCTCGGCCACCCCCGGCACGACCGCCCCCGACAGCGGCCTGCCGGTCACCGACCCGGCCGCCCTGGACTGGCTCAACCGGCTGCGCACCGCGATGGCCGGCCAGAGCGTGCTCGGCCTGCCCTTCGCCGACCCCGACGTGGCCACGCTCACCCACCGCGGCCAGGCCCTGCTCCACTCCGCCCGCACCCTGTCCCAGCAGACCTTCCACCGCTTCGGCATCGACGACACGCCGGCCGTCGCGCCCGTCGACGGGGTGCTGAAGCGCGCCAGCCTGCCCGCCCTGCGCCGCCGCACGCTGGTGCTGCTCTCCGACCGGGGCGAACCGGTGCGCAACACCCACTGGCAGACCCCCTCCGGGCAGGACCTGGTGCTCACCGACCAGCGCGCCGCCAGCGGTGGGCCGGGGCCGACGCCTCCGCTGGACGCGCTCGCCCTGCGCCAGCGGATCGTCGCCGATGCGGCCCTGCGCGCCCTGCACGAGTCCCAGGGACCCATGGTGGTGACGCTGCCGTCCGAGTGGGACCCGGGTGCCGCCTGGGGCAAGGCACGCTTCTTCCCCACCCTCGAGCACGTCCCGTGGCTGCAGCTGACCTCGGTCAACCCGGACCCGGTGGCGCCCACCTGGCGGCGCCCGCTGCCCTATCCGCCCTCCGCGCTGCACGAGCGCATCCACGAGCAGAACGTCGCCGCGGCCCGCCGACTGTCCCGGTCCGGTCAGACGCTGGCCAGCGTGCTCGCCACCGACAGGCAGGTCGCCGACAGGGTCACCGGGGCCGCCCTGGCCGCGGTGTCCTACCACGCCCGGCAGGCGCCCAAGGTCGCCCGCGAGCAGGTGGACGCCTTCAACGGCACGATCCACCACACCCTGTCCGGCATCAGCGTCACCGGCACCGACTTCGTCACCCTCTCCGGCACCTCGGGCTCACTGACCGTGGCCCTCGTCAACGACCTGCAGGTGCCGGTCACGGTGGACCTGCGCGCGCACAGCGACTCGCGGCACGTGCGCATCAAGACCCCCGGGCCCGTGCAGATCGGTGCCGGCCAGCGGACCACGATCCGGCTGGACGCCTCCTCCACCGCCGTCGGCGTGCACCAGGTCCGGCTCACCCCGGTCTCGGAGTCCGGACAGGCCGTGGGCACCCCGCTGCTGTTCAGCCTCCGCAGCAGCGACGTCGGGCAGTGGATCTGGGTGATCATCGGGGCCGGCGGACTGCTCCTCGCGGTGGCGATCCTGCGGCGCGTCGTACGCCGGCTCCTCCTGGAGCGGCGCGGATGAGCATCCTCGGCTCGAGCGCGGTGATGGCCGCCGGCACGGTCGTCTCCCGGATCAGCGGCTACGTGCGCAGCGCGCTGCTGGTGGCCGCCCTGGGTGCCGGGCTGCACGGTGACGTGTTCAACATCGCCAACACCGTCCCGAACATGCTCTACATCCTGCTGGCCGGCGGCGTCTTCAACGCCGTGCTCGTCCCGCAGCTGGTCCGCGCCATGGAGCGCCACCCCGACCGGGGCGACGCCTACACGAGCCGGATCATCACCCTGGCGGCGCTCTTCCTCGCCGGCGTCAGCGCGCTGCTGGTGCTGGCCGCACCGCTGCTGATGCGGATCTTCCTCGACAGCTGCTACTTCACCCCCGAGCTGGCCGCGCAGCGGGACTCCGCGATCGACTTCGCCCGCTACTGCCTGCCGCAGGTCTTCTTCTACGGCATGTTCGTGCTCGTCGGGCAGGTGCTCAACGCGCGCGGCAGCTTCGGCCCGATGATGTGGGCACCGATCGCCAACAACGTCGTCTCGATCGCGGTGCTGGCGGCCTACCTCGGCATCTTCGGCCACGCCGTCGACGTCACGGCCCACCCCGGCCTGAGCCCCGCGCCGCAGAACTCCACGATGGGCCCCTTCGGCACCGGCCAGGAGCTGCTGCTCGGGCTCGGCTCCACGGCCGGGATCGTGGTGCAGCTGCTGGTGCTGCTGCCCTACCTGCGCGCCGCCGGTTTCCGCTTCCAGCCACGCCTGGACTTCCGCAACTCCGGGCTGGGGCACACGCTGCGGCTGGGGCTGTGGACGGTGCTGTTCGTGGTGGTCAACCAGGTCGCCTTCACCGTCGTCGTACGCCTGGCCTCGAGCGGTACGGCGGGCTCGGGCACCTGCGGCGTCCCGGCATCCTCGGGCACCGGCTACACCGTCTACTCCAACTCCTTCCTGCTGATCATGGCGCCGCACTCGGTGATCACCGTGTCCCTGGCCACCGCGATGCTGCCGAGGTTGTCGCGCCTGGCCGCCGGGCAGGACCTGCGCGCGGTCGGCAGGGAGGTCTCGGCGACCCTGCGCACCACCTACGCGTTGGTGGTGCCGATCGTGGCGCTGCTGCCGCTGGTGGCCCTGGAGGTGGCCATCCTCGTCTTCGGCTGGGGCGCGGCCCGGAACTCCGCGGACAGCTTCACCCAGACCCTGGCGGTCTTCGCGCTGGGACTGTTCTTCTTCACCACCCACTACCTGATGTTGCGCGGCTTCTACGCCCTCGAGCAGACCCGCCGGGTCTTCTTCATCCAGTGCGTGGTCGGCGCCACCAACGTCGTCGTGGCGATCGTGCTCACACACGGCAGCTCGCCCGCCCAGATCTCACCGCGGTTGGCGCTGGCCTACGCAGCGTCGTACGCCGTCGGGTCCGTGCTGTCCTACGCCCAGCTCTCCCGCCAGCTCGGTGGGCTCGACGGGAGGCGGCTGGTGCGCTTCTCCGTCCGGATGGTGGTCGCCACCGCGGTGGCCACCGGGCTGGCCTGGTTGACGCTGCGGGGCATGGACGTCGCACTACCGGGCACAGGCAAACCAGCGGTGCTGGCGAGACTGCTGGTCACGGGGGCGGTGGACGGGGCGGTCTTCGTCGCGCTCGCCCGGGCGTTGCGGATCTCGGAGGTCACCGAGGTGCTCGACCTCCTCGGCCGACGGCTCCCTCTCCCGGGCGTGTCCCGGCGCTCCTGAGGCGAACGGTCGCCGGTCGGGCGCGCCGAGGCGGGGGCAGGGGAACCGGAGGCGGCCTACCATGGGTCGCGTTCGTCGGTACCGCGGAGGCCGCACCAGGCCGGAGGAGGAACGTGACGACGAGCTCGATCGGCCCGGGCACGGTGCTCGGCGGCCGCTACCAGCTGCGAGAGCTCCTGTCGGACCACGCGGGAGCCCGTTTCTGGCGCGCCACCGACACCGTGCTGGTCCGCAGCGTCGCCGTGCACGCCGTCCCCAGCGACGACCCCCGCTCCGAGGAGCTGCTGACCGCGTCCCGGGTCTCCGCCACCGTCTCCGACGCCCACATCCTCCGGGTGCTGGACTGCGACACCGACGAGGGCGTCACCTGGGTCGTCAACGAGTGGGGCTCCGGCATCTCGCTGGACCTGATGCTGCAGCGCGGCCCGCTGCCACCGGCCCGCGCGGCCTGGCTGGCCCACGAGGTGGCCGACTGCATCGCGGCCGCCCACGCCAACGACGTCGCCCACGGCGCCCTGAGCCCCGAGCACGTGCTGGTCACCGAGGCCGGGGCGGTCAAGCTGATCGGCTTCGTGGTCGCCTCCGCGCTCCACGGCGAGCGCGGGCCCGACCCCCGGTACGGCGACCTCGACGAGCGCGAGGCCGACGTGATCGACCTCGCCGGCGTCCTCTACGCCGCCCTGACCGGGCGCTGGCCGGGGGTGACCCCCTCGGCGGTCCCGCCGGCGCCGCGGGAGGGACGACGGCTGCTCCGCCCCCGGCAGGTCCGCGCCGGCATCCCGCGCACCCTCGACGCCATCTGCACCCGGGTGCTGGTCCGCGAGGGCAGCCAGCACGAGATGCCGATCGACACCGCCCACGAGGTCGCCGCGGCCCTGGCCGACTACGTCGGCGACGCGGCGGCAGCGGCACCGCTCGACCTGCCCAGCCTGCATGCCGAGCCGACCATCACCCTCCAGGCCTCCACGCTGGCCGGGTTGCAGGCCACCCCCGACGGAGCCGTGCCGGTGCACGGCATCGCGCCGTCGACCGACCCGGAAGCGGCCGAGGCCGCCGGGTCAGGCCCGGACACGAGCCGGGACACGAGCCTGGACACGGGCCCGGACACGAGCCGGGACACGGGCTCGGGCGCCGACACCGCCGAAGCCGTCGACACCGACCCCGAGCGCACCGCGCTGCACACCGCCCTCGCCGAGGACGGCGGCGGGCGCCCGTCCCCGCCCCCGCCGCCCTTCGAGGACCTCCCGGAGCGCCCGCTGTTCGCCTCCACCGAACCGCGCCGCAACCTGCCCGCCGGCTGGCCACCGGCGGCCTCGCACGACCGCACCGACGGCCCGGTGTCCCTGACCGGACCCCTGACCGGCACCGGGTCGGGGGCGATCCCGCCCGCGAACGGCGGGTACTGGCCCTTCGCCGACGAGGCCGAGGCGCTCCAGGCCACCGGCGAGCAGCGCACCGGCACCGAGGGCCGCAACTGGCTGCGCCTCGCGGCGGTGCTCGCCATGTGTCTCGCGATCGCGGTGGCGATGGTCTTCGCGTTCCGGCTGGGCCGCGACAACGGCAGCACGGCGGCGACCAATCCCCAGCAGAGCACCGGGGGTCCCACCGCGGTGAGCCGGCAGCTGCAGGTGGTCTCCGCGACCGCCTTCGACCCCGAGGGTGACGGGGAGGAGAACGACGGCCAGGCCGCGAACGTCCTCGACGGCAAGCCGGCCACCACCTGGGAGACCAGCACCTACTTCGGCAACCCGCGGCTGGGAGGGCTGAAGTCGGGCGTCGGCCTGCTGCTGGACCTCGGCGCCGACCGGCAGGTCGGGTCGGTGCGCGCCGACATCGTCGGGTCGCCCACCTCGGTGCAGGTCTACGCCACGCCGCACGGCGTCAACGACCCGCCCTCGAGCCTGTCCGGCCTGGACAAGGTCGGCGGCAACGACACGGCCGGCAACGACACGGCCGGCAACGACACCGTGCTGCGCCTGGCGCAGGGCACCCGGACCCGGTTCCTCGTGGTCTGGCTGACCCGCCTGCCGAAGGCTCCGGGGGGCTACCGCGGTGAGATCGCGGACCTCTCGGTGTGGTCGTGAACGACGCGTCCGACCCCGGCGACGGCACCGATCCCGGGCTGCTGGAGGCCCACCTCCGCGGCGACACCGAGGCGTTCGGCCTGCTCTTCCGGCGCCACCGGGACCGGCTCTGGGCGGTGGCGCTGCGCACCACCGGCAACCCCGAGGACGCCGCCGACGCCCTGCAGGAGGCGATGATCGCCGCCTTCCGACGCGCTGACAGCTATCGCGGCGACGCCCAGGTCAGCACCTGGCTGCACCGCATCGTGGTCAACGCCTGCCTCGACCGCAGACGCCGCAACCGGGTCCGCGCTGCCCAGCCGCTGCCCGACGACCTCGAGGAGTACGCCGGGCGCGGGGCGGTCACGCCGGCTTCCGGTGGCAGCGCCGACGCGGCCGCCGGAGACCCGGAGGCGCGAGCCCTGGCCGAGGAGCGCCGTTCCCTGGTGCTGGCGGGGCTGCGCCGGCTCCCCGCCGAGCAGCGCGCCGCCCTGGTGCTGGTCGACATGCACGGGCTCTCCGTCGAGGAGGCCGCCTCGGCGCTCCACTGTGCTCCGGGCACCGTCAAGAGCCGCTGCTCGCGTGGGCGCGCACGGCTGGCCATGATCCTGGCCGACGCCGGTCTCGGAGAGGCGGGCCGCGGCGGAACCAGGAGCGCTCGCCCGCCGTCCCAGACAGCAGGAGGCGCGACGAGCACGGGGCCGTCGACGAGCGCCGGCAGCGACGAAGGAGGTGCGACCCGGTGAGCGACGACGACCGGTCGCCCGACGAGCAGCTGCCTGCCGAGGAGGCCGAGATCCGTGCCCTGCTCGCCGACCTCGGTGCCCGGGAGCCCGCGACGCCCCCGGAGGTCGCCGCCCGGCTCGACGACACCCTGGCCGGGCTGGTGGCCGACCGCACCGCCGCGTCCGGCCGTCGCACTGTGCGTCGACGCGTCGTACCCGCCTCCTCGCAGCGCCCGTCCGGCGCAGACCGCCGGTGGGCGTCGCGGCTGCTCGCTGCGGCCACCGTGGTGGCCGTGCTCGGCGGCCTCGGCATCGCGCTGGAGCGGACGGCCCGGCTGGACGGCACGTCGTCCTCCTCCACTGCGGGTGGCACGGCCCTGGCCCGACGCCCCACGGCCGGCGCGAGCGCGGCCACGGGCTCCGCAGCCGCCCTGCCGCACCTGACCACGCAGCACTTCCGGCACGACGTGAAGGCCGCGCTCGCGGCCCCGGGCTCGTCGGCCCGTGGCTCCGCGCAGTCCGGCTCGGGTCTCGCGCCGGGATCGCCCCCGCAGACCGAGGCGCCCGCGTGCCGGCCGCCCGTGCAGCATCACGGCAGTCGCCTCGTCCCCGCGGTCGTGGACGGGCGGATGGCCACCCTCGTGGTCCGCAGCCTCGGCGCGCGGCGGCTGCACGTCACCGCCTACTCCTGCGACGGCGCGCGGCTCGCCAGCACGACGGTGCGTCGCTGAGCGGCGCCCCACCGGCGCCGGAATGCCGCACGCTTAGGATCTGTTGCACCGGCGGACGCGCCCCGGGCGACCATCTTCGAGAGCAAGGCAGGTCATGACCGACGTACGCAACGTGATCATCATCGGTTCGGGTCCGGCCGGCTACACCGCCGCGGTGTACGCCGCACGGGCGAACTTGCAGCCGCTGGTCTTCGAGGGTGCCGTGACCGCCGGCGGTGCGTTGATGAACACCACCGAGGTGGAGAACTTCCCCGGCTTCCGCGAGGGCATCCAGGGCCCGCAGCTGATGGACGAGATGCGTGCGCAGGCCGAGCGCTTCGGGGCCGAGCTGGTCCCCGACGACGTGGTCGAGGTCGACCTGACCGGCGAGACCAAGGTGGTCCGCACCGCCGAGGGCGAGTTCCACGCGCGGGCGGTCATCCTGGCGATGGGCTCGGGCTACCGCAAGCTCGGCATCCCCGACGAGGACCGGCTCTCCGGCCACGGCGTGAGCTGGTGTGCCACCTGCGACGGCTTCTTCTTCCGCGAGCAGCACATCGCTGTCGTCGGCGGCGGCGACTCCGCGATCGAGGAGGCCACCTTCCTGTCCCGGTTCGGCTCCAGGGTCACCATCATCCACCGTCGTGACGAGCTGCGCGCCTCCAAGATCATGCAGGAGCGCGCCTTCAACGACCCCAAGATCGAGCTGGCCTGGAACTCCGAGGTGGCCGCGATCCACGGCGAGGAGAGGCTCACCGGCCTCACGCTGCGCGACACCCGCACCGGGGAGACGCGCGAGCTGCCGGCCACCGGGCTCTTCATCGCGATCGGCCACGACCCGCGCTCGGAGCTGCTGCACGGCCAGGTCCGCCTCGACGACGAGGGCTACGTGCTGGTCGACCACCCGACCACCCGGACCAACGTGCCCGGCGTCTTCGCCTGCGGCGACCTGGTCGACCACACCTACCGCCAGGCGATCACCGCGGCCGGCACCGGCTGCGCCGCGGCGCTCGACGCGGAGCGCTACCTCGCCGACCTCGACCAGGCGCTGGCCACCCACGATCCGGTGCAGGCCGCCGTCTGACTCGCCGGTGTCACAGGCCGCCAGCGGGGAAGAAATGTCCGCGGGGCGGTGTTCAATGACCATCCGAGAGCCATCACCAACAGGAGGATCCATGGCTGACCTGAAGGCCGTGACCGACGCCGACTTCGAGGCCGAGGTCCTGAAGTCCGACAAGCCCGTTCTGGTCGACTTCTGGGCGGAGTGGTGTGGGCCGTGCCGCCAGGTGTCGCCGATCCTCGACGAGATCGCCACCGAGCACGGCGACAAGATCACCTTCGTGAAGATGAACGTCGACGAGAACCCCGTCACCCCGTCGAGCTACCGGGTGACCGGCATCCCGACGCTGAACCTGTACAAGGACGGTGAGGTCGTCAAGCAGATCGTCGGCGCCCGCCCGAAGGCGGCGCTGCTGCGCGAGCTGTCCGACTACATCGCCTGATCCGTTCGCGGACCGGACCTGCGCGCCCCGCAGGCGGGTCCGCGCTCAGCGAGGCTTCCTCGCGGGCGTGGCCTGCCGCGGGGCGCGAGGCGTCCCGCCGGGCACCGGGCGGGGCTGCCGGCCCCAGATGCCCGAGAGCAGGCGGTCGAGCGCGACCTCGAACTCCTCGCGCCAGGTGAGCGTGGTGCGCAGGTCCATCCGCATCCGGGGATAGGTCGCGTGCGCCCGGTGGGTGCGGAAGCCGACCGCCAGCAGGAAGTCGGCCGGCAGCACGCACTGGCCGTCGATGCCCAGCCGCACCAGGTGCTGGCCGTGCTGACCACGAGTGTCGCCGAAGGCCTCGACCGCGCGGATGTCGCGCTGCAGCAGGTCCTTGGCCATCGCCTGCACCAGCACCCGGCCGAGCCCCTGGCCCCGGAAGGCGGGAGCCACCTGGATCGTGCTGAGCAGCACCGCGTCGTTGCTCACCGGCGCGGTCGGGAACCCGTCCGCCCCCGGGAAGTAGACCGCGGGAGCGTAGAACGTGTGGCCGGCCAGGACGTCGTCGACGTACACCACGCGTCCGCAGGAGCCCCAGTCGCGCAGCACCCCGGAGAGCCAGGTGGCCTTCTCCTCCGCCTGGTCGCCGCAGACCCCCTGGCGGCGCACCGGGGGCAGCTGCCAGAACAGGCACGAGGCGCAGCCCCCCGGCAGCTCCTCGAGCTGGTCCAGGGTCAGTCGCGCGACACGACGTCCCACGAGATCACCCCCAGATGGCGACTCGGCTCCCCATGCCTCATCCTAGAGGCCTGCTCCCTGCCCAGCTGAGGACCCGATGAACCGCGACGTGCAACCGGCAGCCACCCGGCTCGACAGCTACGTGGACCGGTACGCCGCCCGGACGCGCGGGATGACCGCTTCGGAGATCCGGGCGCTGTTCTCGGTGGCCTCGCGCCCCGAGGTGGTCTCGCTGGCCGGCGGGATGCCGAACATCTCCGGGCTGCCGCTCGACGTGGTGGGCAGCGCGATCGGCGACCTGGTCGCCCAGCACGGCCCGACGGCGATGCAGTACGGCTCCGGCCAGGGTGCACCGGCGCTGCGCGAGCAGATCTGTGACGTGATGCGGCTGGAGGGCATCGAGGCGCATCCCGACGACGTCTGCGTCACGGTCGGCTCGCAACAGGCCGTCGACCTGGTCACGCGCATCTTCTGCGACCCGGGCGACGTGGTGATCTGCGAGGCTCCGTCGTACGTCGGCGCCCTCGGCGTCTTCCAGGCCTACCAGTGCGACGTGGTGCACGCCGAGATGGACGGTGACGGGCTGGTGCCCGAGGCCCTCGAGCAGGCCATCGTGGCGACGCGGGCCGCCGGGCGGACCATCAAGTTCCTCTACACGATCCCGAACTACCACAACCCCGCCGGCGTCTCGCTCTCCACGGCGCGCCGGGGCGAGGTGCTCGAGATCTGCCGCCGCCACGACGTACTGGTGCTCGAGGACAACCCCTACGGCCTGCTCGGCTTCGACGACGAGCCCTACCGCGCGCTGCGGGCCGACGAGCCCGACGGCGTCATCTACCTCGGGTCGTTCTCCAAGACCTTCGCCCCGGGGTTCCGCGTGGGCTGGGTGCTCGCGCCGCCGACGGTGCGGGAGAAGCTCGTGCTGGCCCAGGAGTCCGCGACCCTGTGCCCGCCGTCCTTCTCCCAGATGGCGGTCTCGGCGTACCTCGACCAGCACGACTGGCAGGGCCAGGTCAAGCAGTTCCGGGAGATGTACCGCGAGCGTCGCGATGCGATGGTCTCCGCCCTGGCGGACCTGATGCCGGCACTCTGCCGCTGGAACGTGCCCACAGGGGGCTTCTACGTCTGGCTGCAGCTGCCGCCGGGCATCGATGCCAAGGCGATGCTGCCGCGGGCGGTCACCGACCGGGTTGCCTACGTGCCCGGCACGGCCTTCTACGCCGACGGCTTCGGCTCCTCGGCGATGCGGCTGTCCTACTGCTACCCCACGCCCGAGCGGATCCGGGAGGGGGTGCGCCGGCTGGCCGGGGTGCTGGAGGCCGAGATCGAGCTGCGGCAGACCTTCGGCGCCCCGCTCACGGGCGGCGCCCAGCACGCTCGGGGCTACGAGGCCCCGAACACGGATCTGACCTGATGCTCGACCTCACCTACCCCGGCATCGTCCTCACCGGCAAGGCGCTCTTCCGCGCCCTCGGCCTGCGCTTCCAGCTCAGCGGCACCGAGCACGTTCCCCGCTCGGGCGGTGCGCTGCTGGCCTTCAACCACGTCTCCTACGTCGACTTCATCCTCGGCGGCTACGCCGCGGTCCCCGCCGGCCGGCTGGTGCGCTTCATGGCCAAGCAGGAGATCTTCGCGCACCGCGTGGCCGGTCCGCTGATGCGCTCGATGCACCACGTCCCGGTCGATCGCGGCGACGGTGCGGAGTCGCTGCAGCATGCGTTGCGCCTGCTCGAGGCCGGCGAGGTGGTGGGCATCTTCCCCGAGGCGACGATCTCGCGGTCCTTCGAGGTCAAGGAAATCAAGACCGGAGCGGTGCGCATCGCCGCCGAGGCCGGCGTACCCCTGGTGCCGGTGGCGCTGTGGGGCACCCAGCGGATCCTCACCAAGGACCACCCGCGTGACCTGCACCGGGGCAAGACCATCGCGATCCGTGTCGGGCCACCGATGCACCCCGCCGCGGCGGATCCGGCCGCGGAGACGGCGACCCTCCGCGCGCGGCTCGGCGAGCTCGTCGCCGCGGCGGTGCGGGGCTATCCGCCGGAGGAGCAGCCGCCGGGCTGCTGGTGGCTGCCCGCGTCGTACGGCGGGACCGCCCCGACCCCGGAGGAGGCGGCGCGCCTCGATCTGGCCGAACGCGAGCAGCGCGCGGCACGCAAGGCCGCCGGGGGCGTACGCCGGCCGAGCGCCTGACCCGCCCTGCCCGGCACCTGGGCGGGCGCTCGCTCGTCGCTTCCTCGCTTTGTCGACAAATCGCTTGAGCGACCAATCGCTGGAGCGACGAAGCGTCAGATCGGTCTGTCGCTCCGGTTGCGCGGGTCGATGATGCCGACGATGCGCTCGAGGTCGGCGAGCGAGGCGAACTCGATGGCGATCTTGCCCTTGGACTTGCCCAGCGTGACCTTGACCCGGGTGTCCAGCCGGTCGGAGAGGCGGTCGTTGAGCTCTTCCAGGCCGGGCGCCGAGGGCCGCCGGGCCCGCACCCGCGGCTGCTCGCCCTCCGCGCCGACCGCACCGACGGCCACCAGCTCCTCGAGGCCCCGCACGGAGATCCCCTCGGCCACCACGCGGGCGGCGAGCCGGTCCTGGGCGTCCGCGTCATCGACGCCCAGCAGCGCACGGGCGTGACCGGCGCTGAGCACCCCGGCGGCCACCCGGCGCTGCACCGCGGGAGAGAGCTTGAGCAACCGCAGCGTGTTGCTGATCTGCGGACGGCTGCGCCCGATGCGGCCGGCCAGCTCGTCGTGGGTGCAGCCGAAGTCGTCCAGCAGCTGCTGGTAGGCCGCAGCCTCCTCCAGGGGGTTGAGCTGGCTGCGGTGCAGGTTCTCCAGCAGCGCATCGCGCAGCAGCGCGGTGTCCTCGGTCTCCCGCACGATCGCGGGGATGGTGTCCAGCCCGGCCTCACGGGTCGCGCGCCACCGGCGCTCGCCCATGATCAGCTCATAGCCCTCGTCGCCGGCCGGCCGCACCACCACCGGTTGCAGCAGGCCGATCTCGCGCACCGAGTGCACCAGCTCCGCCATGGCCTCCTCGTCGAAGACCTCGCGCGGCTGGCGCGGGTTCGGAGCGATGCGGTCGACGGGGATCTCCGCGAAGTACGCCCCGGAGACCTCCCCGTTGGAGCCGGCGCGATCCGGGACGGGATCGGTCGCAGCGTCCCCGTGCGGCTGAGGACCGGCCTGCTGGTCGCCGTCGACCGCCGCCTGCGGCGAACCGGGCCCGGCGGTCTGGCCCTGCAGACCGGGCTGCGACACCGGCCCCTGGGGGGCGGTGGGGATCAGTGAGCCCAGGCCACGTCCCAGTCCCCGTCGAGGTCGCTCACTCATGCACCCGTTCCCTTCTCACTGCCCGTCTCGTCGGAGCGGGTCGTCCGGGACCCGTTCGTCGCGCGCATGGCCATCTCCCGCGCCGCCTCGAGGTAGGAGAGCGCGCCGGGTGACCCCGGATCGTAGGTCATCACGCTCTGCCCGTAGCTGGGCGCCTCCGACACGCGGACCGATCGCGGAATCGTGGTCCGCAGCACGGTGTCCCGGAAGTGCTCACGCACCTCCTGCGCCACACCCGCCGCCAGCTTCGTCCGGCTGTCGTACATGGTGATCAGGATGGTGGAGACGTCGAGTCCGGGGTTCAGGTGGGTGCGGACCATCTCCACCGTCTCCAGCAGCTGGCCCAGCCCCTCGAGGGCGTAGTACTCCGCCTGGATCGGGATCAGCATCTCCGCACCTGCCACCAGCGCGTTCAGGGTCAGCAGGCCGAGTGAGGGAGGACAGTCGATGAGCACGTAGTCGAGGCGGTCATCACCCTCCGCACCCACCGGCTGGTAGGCCGCCAGCGCCTTGCGCAACCGGCTCTCGCGCGCGACCACGCTGACCAGCTCGATCTCGGCGCCGGCCAGATCGATCGTCGCCGGCACCACCGACAGGCCCGGGATGTCGGCATGAGGCTGCACGACCTCCGCGATGGGCGAGCCGTCCACGAGCACGTCATAGCTCGACAGCGCGCCCCGGTGGTGGTCGACCGACAGCGCCGTGGAGGCGTTGCCCTGGGGGTCGAGGTCGACGACGAGCACCCGGAGCCCGTGCTGGGCCAGCGCCGCTGCCAGGTTCACCGTGGTGGTGGTCTTGCCGACTCCGCCCTTCTGGTTGGCGACCACCATGACGCGCGT
>DATDNR010000033.1:0-2177 GCA_036518175.1 Marmoricola sp. | reverse complement strand
CGTGGCCACGGTCCGGCCCGACCGTACCGCCGGGCGCGCCGGTGCCGGGCTCGGTGAGCCCGGCACCGGCGACGGCAGGATCAGCCCCGGCGGGACCTGTTCACCGCGGACAGGACCGCGCGCATCGAGGCGGTGACCGTGTTGGTGTCGATGCCGACGCCCCAGAAGACCTGGCCGCCGATCTCGCACTCGACGTAGGCCGCAGCCTGGGCATCGGTGCCCTCGGTCAGCGCGTGCTCGGCGTAGTCGAGCACGCGCGCGGTCACGCCGATGGAGTCCAGCGCGTCGCAGAACGCCGAGATCGGGCCGTTGCCCACGCCCTCGACCGGCCGCGCGTGCCCGTCCACGGAAACCTCCGCGGTGAGCGCGTGCTTGGCCTCGATCACCGAGGACGACTGGTGGTCGAGCAGCGCCACCGGGCCCGCGGCCAGGTATTCCGCGGAGAAGATCTCCCACATCTGCGCGGCGGGCACCTCGCCGCCCTCGGCGTCGGTGTGGTCCTGGACCACCCGGGAGAACTCGATCTGGAGGCGCCGCGGCAGGTCCAGCTGGTGCTCGGTCTTCATCAGGTACGCCACGCCGCCCTTGCCGGACTGCGAGTTGACCCGGATGACCGCCTCGTAGGTCCGGCCCACGTCGTGCGGGTCGATCGGCAGGTAGGGCACGGCCCACGGGTAGTCGGCGAACGGGACGCCGGCGCTGGCTGCCTCGGCTTCCAGGGCCTCGAAGCCCTTCTTGATCCCGTCCTGGTGGGAGCCGGAGAACGCGGTGCAGACCAGGTCCCCCGCGTACGGGTGCCGCGGGTGCACGGGCAGCTGGTTGCAGTACTCGACCGTGCGCCTGATCTCGTCGATGTCCGAGAAGTTGATCATCGGGTCGACGCCCTGGCTGAACAGGTTGAGGCCCAGCGTGACCAGGCATACGTTGCCGGTGCGCTCGCCGTTGCCGAACAGGCACCCCTCGATCCGGTCGGCGCCCGCGAGCACGGCCAGCTCGGCGTCGGCGACGGCGGTGCCGCGGTCGTTGTGGGTGTGCACGGACAGGCACACGTGATCACGGCGGGGCAGGTTCCGGCTCATCCACTCGATCTGGTCGGCGTAGACGTTCGGGGTGGACCGCTCGACCGTGCACGGCAGGTTGAGGATGATCTCCCGGTCCGGGCCCGGCTGCCAGACGTCCATGACCGCCGAGCACACGTCCAGGGCGAAGTCGAGCTCGGTGTCCATGAAGATCTCGGGCGAGTACTCGTAGCCGAAGTCGGTGTCGCCCAGGTACTGCTCGGCGAACTTCATCACGTGACGGGTGCCCTCGACGGCGAGCGCCCGGCACTCCTCGCGGTCGATGCGGAACACTACCTTGCGGAAGATCGGGGCCGTCGCGTTGTACAGGTGCACGGTGGCCATCCGCGCGCCGGCCAGCGACTGGACCGTGCGCTCGATGAGCTCCTCGCGGGCCTGGGTCAGGACGGAGATCCGCACGTCGTCCGGGATCCGGTCTTCCTCGATGAGCTCGCGGATGAAGTCGAAGTCGGTCTGGCCCGAAGCCGGGAACCCGACCTCGATCTCCTTGTAGCCCATCCGCACCAGCAGCTCGAACATCTTGTGCTTGCGGGCCGGGCTCATCGGGTCGACCAGCGCCTGGTTGCCGTCCCGCAGGTCGGTGGCCAGCCAGCGCGGCGCCTTGGTGATGCTCCTGGACGGCCAGGTGCGGTCCGGCAGGTCAACCGGCGGGAACGGCGCGTAGCGCTGGCACGGCATGCCGCTGGGCTGCTGCTGTACGGGGGTAACGCGTTTGAAGACGGAATCCTGCTGCATGATTTTCGCTGCTTCCTCGAAGCTGGTGGGCGGTGATTTGCCTGACGAACGGCCAGCGGACACGCCAACACCCCGCGGCGAGGGAGCCGGCCTATCGGCCCCCGCCGCGGCCGCTAAGGAGGAGCAGCTCGCGCAACATCGCGATCCACGATATCAGCCGCCGGCACCTAGGGTGGGTCAGGGGGGCGATATCCAGGCGGGACCGAGGCGATATTCAGTGGCGCCGGCGGCCGGGCCGGGGTTGGCTATGAGGATGCGCATCGAGCAGGCCGACCCGGCCGATTCGCGGAAGGCGCGCGAGTGCCACGAGGTATACCTGGCCGCCGGGCGGGTCGACGAGCCGGGAGGACCGTGGTTCACCGA
>DATDNR010000032.1:0-25120 GCA_036518175.1 Marmoricola sp. | reverse complement strand
CGACGCTCGGAGCGGCCAGCTTCTCGCGCAGCAGCGCGGGCAGCTCGGCGAGCTCGGACTCGAAGTCGAAGTGGCCGCCGAGGAGGTACTCCCAGCCACGCCCGGCCGGTGGCGCGATCGTGCGCATCGAGTCGAAGTGGCCGGAGCGGGGGTCGGTGCCGAAGACCTCGAGGTAGGGCTCGAGGCGGATGCGCTGCTGGGTGGTGGTGGTGCCGTGCAGGTCGGCGTAGAACTTGTTCTCCTGCACCTGCTGCAGGCTGCCCGCCGCATGGTCGACCCCGTCGGCCTCGAGCAGCCGGCGGGTCCAGCCGGTGAACAGCGCGGTCTTCTCCTGCAGCGGCACCGCCAGCGGGTTCACGTCGTACGACGACACCCAGCCGGCGTCGTCGTACACGGGTTCCTCGGCCAGCTCGACGGGCTCGCGCGTCATCGCCGCCGCGACCCGGGCCACGTCGATCGCGGTGTCCACCGCCGCGGCGGCCGCGTCTGGTGTCAGCAGCACGCCGGCGGCGAAGCCCCAGGCGCCGCGGTGCACGACGCGGACGGCGAACCCGAGGTCCTCGGTGTCCTCGGCGCCCTGGAGGTTGCCGTCGCGCACGGAGAAGTGCTGGTAGCGGACGCGCTCGAAGCGGAAGTCGGCGTGGCTGACTCCCGCAGCCTGCGCCCGCGCCAGGGCCGCCTGGGCCATCTGGCGGTAGGGCAGCGCGGTGAACGACGGATCGATCTCCTCAGGACCCATGAGGGGGAACCTACTCGCCCCCGCCAGTGCTTTACGGCAGGCTCACGCGGTCTGGTGGAGGTGCGACCCGCGACGTCCCTTGACCACCCGCAGCTGCGTGGGGATCCGGTGTCGCATCTCGGTGACGTGGCTGACCACGCCGACGACGCGGCCGCCCTCGCGGAGCTGGTCGAGAGTGTCCATCACCTGCTCGAGGGTGTCGGCGTCGAGGCTGCCGAACCCCTCGTCGACGAAGAGGGTGTCGATGCGGGTGCCGCCGGACTCGGCGGTCACCACGTCGGCGAGCCCGAGCGCCAGGGCCAGCGAGACGACGAAGGTCTCGCCGCCCGAGAGCGTGACCGGGTCGCGGCGCTCGTCGGTCCACTGGTCGGCGATGGCCAGGCTGAGACCACCGCGGCGATCACCCACGCCCCGCACGTCGGTGTGCTCGAGCAGGTAGCGGCCGTCGCTCATCCGGACGAGCCGCTCGTTGGCTGCAGCGACCACCTGCCCGAGCCGGGACGCCAGCACGTAGGCGGACAGCCGCATCTGGCGGGTGTTGTCGCTGCCCTTGCCGTCGACGAGATCGGCGAGCGCCCGGACCCGGGAGTACTCCTCCCGCAGCGGTGCCCAGGCCGCCAGCGCCTCGTCGAGCTCCGCGAGCCGCGCGACCAGCCGGGTGAGGGAGTCCTCGGCGACCTGCAGCGCACCTGCGGCCCCGGTGTGGGTGCGGTCCGCCCGGTCGCGGGCCTCGACGAAGCCGTCGACGGCGGGTGTCGGCTGGTCGGTGAGGGCGGCGATCTCCGGGTCGGTGAGCACCGCGGCGACCTCCTGCTCCCGTCGGCCCCGGTCATGCACGCGGGCCTCCAGCAGGGCCGTCTCCGCCGGGTCGAGGCGGGCGCGCCGGGCGGCGGCAGCGTCGGCGAAGCCCGCCTCGCGGGCGGCATCGGCGAGACGGGTGCTGGCCTGCTCGGCGTGCTCGGCGCAGCCATGCTCCTCGGCGAGCGCCTCGCGGGCGCCGCGCAGCAGGTCGCGCAGCCGCTCGTGCCCGGCGATGACGTCCTCGAGCCGCTCGTGACCACCGGTGAGCAGCTCGGCCAGCTCGGCCGAGAGCCGGTCGACGGCCGCAGTCAGGTCGGCGAGCTGGTCGCGCGCGGCGGTGAGTGAGGCCTCGTCGCCGGCGAGCCGGGTGGCCAGGGTGCGCAGCTCGTCGTCGAGGCAGGTCAGCGCGCGCTCGAGGTCCGGCAGCTCGGCCGCTGCGGCTTCGGCCGCCGCCGCCTCGGCGCCGAGCCGGTCGGCCTCTCGGGCCAGGGCGTCGGGGCTGTGCTCACCCACCTGTGCCTGAGCCGTCTCGAGCCGGGCCCGCAGGCCCCGCACCCGGTCACGGTGGGCCTCGAGCGCGACCTGGGCGTCCTCGGAGGCTCTGAGGGCGGCCTGCTCGTCCGCCCGGGTGGGGGCGTCGCTGGCCGGGCGGGCGAGAGCCGGGTGGTCGAGCGACCCGCAGACCGGGCAGTGCTCGCCCGCGACCATCGCGGCCGCGAGCTCGGCGGCGATGCCGTCGAGGCGTCGTTCACGCAGCTCCAGCCAGCGCTCGCGCGCCGCCTGGGCGGCCGCTGCCTGGGTCGCCTCCTCGCTGCGCGCCCGGGACAGCTCCTCGGCCAGGGTCTCGCACCGCCGGGCCGCCGTCCGGCGCTCCTCGAGAGCCTGCAGGGCCGTCTGGTGCGCGGTGAGCCGGCCGGCCCGGTCGCGACAGCCGGCGAGCTCGGCGGCGACGGCGTCGCGCTGCTCGGGCAGCGCCTCGAGGCGAGCGCGGGCACCGGCCACCTGCTCGGCCAGCAGGTCGCACCGCGTGTGCACCTGTGCGCGCGCCTGCTCGCTCTCGCGGAGCTCCGCGGCGCGTGGCAGGAAGGCGCGCGCCGCCGCGAGGCGCTCGTGGGCCGCCTGCTCCTGCGCTCCCAGGTCGTCGGCGCGCACGGCTGCTGCGTCACGTTGCAGGGCCGCCGCTGCCGCGACGACCGCCGCTCGGGCGCGCTCGTGCGCACGCTCGGCGGCACCGGCGGCCGCGTCGGCGACCTCGGCGAGTGGCGCGACCGGTGCGGCGGCGCGGGCCGCGGCCAGCCGTCGGCGGTCCTCGTCGGCCTGCTCCGCCTCGGCGCCCAGGGTCGCACGCTCCGCCAGGGCTGCAGCGCGGCGACGGTGCAGCTCGTGCTGTCGCTGGACCTCGGTCAGCGTCCGCGAGGCGGCCTCGCGCGCGGTCGCCGCCTCGGCCAGGGCGGTGGCCGCCTGGTCACGGCGCCGCTCCGCCGAGCCCAGCAGCTCGCTGGCCCAGGTGCGCAGCCGGCCGTCGTCGACGACGGCGGTGAGGTCCTCGGTGTCCCAGGACTCGGGCTGCGGCTGGCCGCTCACCTCGCTGAGCCGGTGCAGGACGCCGGCGACCAGGGTGTTGTGGCGGCGGGTGGCGCGCCACAGCTCCTTGCGGCGTTCGGCGAACCAGCGCTCGACCTGCTCGAACCGCTCGGTCTGGAAGAGTCGGGTCAGCACCTTCTGGCGGTCCTCCGACGAGGACCGCAGGAAGGTGTCGAACTGTCCCTGGGGCAGGAGCACCACCTGGCTGAACTGCGCCAGGGTCATGCCCAGCGCCGTGCCCACCAGGTGTCCGGCCTCGTCGAGGCGGTTGGTGCGGAGCGTCCACCGGCCACCCTCGTGCTCCTCCACCAGCACCCGCGCCTGCTCGGTCGTGGTGCCGGAGCCGCGCTTCTTGGGGCGCTGCCAGGCGGGGGAGCGGGTGAAGCGCAGCCGACGCTGCCCGAGGGTGAGCTCGAGCACCACCCGCGGTGCCACCCCGTCGGCGGCGTGGTGGCTGCGCAGCTGCCGGGCAGAACCCCGAGCGCTGGGCACGTCGCCGTAGAGCGCGAAGCAGACGCCGTCGAGCACGGTCGTCTTGCCCGCACCGGTGTCGCCGCACAGCAGGAAGACGCTGGCATCGCTGAGCCGGTCGAAGTCGACGACGACGGTCTCGGCGAAGGGCCCGAAGGCGGTCATCTCCAGCCGGTGCAGCCGCATCAGGCGACGACCCCGCTGTCGAGCTCGGCGTCGTCGCGGCAGGCGTCGCACGCGGCCTGCAGCAGCGCCGACTCCGCGCCGTCGGCCGGACGCTCGCGCAGGTCACGCACGAACTCCAGGGTGATCGCGTGGTCACTCAGGCCCGCGCCGGTGCGCGCGGCGGGCAGGGTGTCGGCGGTGCCGCCCTCGGGCTCGAAGCCGAGGGACAGCACGTGCGGGAAGCGGCGCTCGAGCCGGGGCTTCGCCTGCGAGGGGCGGACCGGATCGGTGAGGACCGCCTGGACCCAGGCCTGCTCGGCCGCGGCGTGGCGGGAGTCGGTCAGCAGGTCGTCGAGCCTGCCGCGCAGCCGGGCCAGCGGGCGGGGGACGGGCGCGTCGACGAACTCCGCTCCGGCCAGGCCCCGGGCGCCGAGCTCGACCAGCCAGCAGCCCTTGCGGTGGGTGGCCTCGGAGAACGAGTAGGCGAGCGGCGAGCCGGAGTAGCGCAGCGCCGGCGCCAGCTCGTGGCGGCCGTGCAGGTGGCCCAGAGCGGTGTAGTCGAACCCCTCGAAGAGGGCGGCCGGGACGTGCTGGACGCCACCGACGGAGATGTCGCGCTCGCTGTCGCTGGGCCGGGCGCCGGCGACGAAGGCGTGGGCCATCACCACGCTGCGCGTGCCCGGACGCCGGTCGAGGTCGGCGCGCACCCGGCGCAGCGCCTCGGTCATCGCCGCCTCGTGGCTGCGCGAGCCGAGCGCCCACGGCTCGCGCAGGTGGTCGGGGTCGAGGTAGGGCAGGCCGTGCACGGCGACCGGACCGTGCTCGTCCTCGAGCAGCACGGGCGTGCCGACGTCACGGGCGTGGGTGCGCACGTGCACCCCGGCGGCGTCGATGAGCCGGGAGGCGAACCCGAGGCGTTGGTGGGAGTCGTGGTTGCCGCTGGTCAGCACCACGCGCGCGCGGGAGGCGGCGAGCCGGACCAGGGCCTCCTCCGCCAGGGCCACGGCGTCCACCGGGGGCAGCGCGCGGTCGTAGATGTCGCCGGAGACCACCACGAGGTCGACGCGCTGGGCCGCCACCACCTCGAGCAGGTGGTCGACGAAGGCCGCCTGGTGGGCGAGCATCCCCTGGCCGTGGAAGGAACGGCCCAGGTGCCAGTCGGAGGTGTGGAGGATGCGCACACGAGAACGCTAGGAGGCAGCACCGACGAAACCGGTGGTCACACGCCGACGCGCCCCGCGCCGGCGTACACCACACACCGGTCGGGGCGGGTGAACCCGACCACGGTCAGGTCCGCCTCCGTGGCGAGCTGTACGGCGAGCGACGACGGCGCGCCCACCGCCACCACGACGGTGATGCCCGAGACGACGGCCTTCTGCACCAGCTCGAAGCCGATCCGGCCGCTGAGCACCAGCACCGGCGGCACGGGCTGCCGCGCCAGCACCCGGGCGCCGACGACCTTGTCCACCGCGTTGTGCCGGCCGACGTCCTCGCGCACCACCACGGTGCTGCCGTCGACCTCGAAGAGCCCGGCGGCGTGCAGCCCACCGGTGCGGTCGAAGCCGGCCTGCTCGGCACGCAGCTTGTCGGGCAGCGCGCGGACCAGGTCGACCGGCACGGTCAGGTCCTCGGTGTCGTGGCCGACCGGCCGGAGGACCGCCTCGATGGAGTCCTTGCCGCACACTCCGCAGGCCGAGCTCACCGCCCGTGCGTCCGGCTCGAGCAGCGGGGGAGCGGCGAGGTCGACGGTCACCACGTTGAACTCCTGCTCCCGGGCGAGGCGGACGTCGGTGCAGTAGCGCACCGCATCGACGTGCTCGGGCAGGGTGATGCCCTCGTGCACCAGCCAGCCGGCAGCCAGCTCGAAGTCGTGGCCCGGCGTGCGCATGGTGACCCCGGCGCGCCGAGGTGGTGCGCCGGGGGAGGAGATCCGGATCTCCAGCGGCTCCTCGGTGGCGAGCCGGTCCTCGTGCTGCAGCCGCTGCTGCCCGCGCAGCTCGGTGACGCGGGTGCGGGTGACCGGTCCGGGCCGGCGGGCGAGGCTCACGGCTCCATCCTGCGCGCCTGCAGCCGGCGGCGCACCTCGTCACCACAGTCGACCAGCCGGCGCCGCAATCCCGGATCGATGGCGGGGTCGGCTGCCGCCTCCTGTGTGGCCGCGACCGTCTCCTCCGACACCGCGGTGATCGGGTAGAAGAACTGCCCGGTCGCCGCCAGGGCCCAGCCGGAGCGGACGTTGCCCGTCGCGACGATCTCAGCGAAGTAGCGCTCGACGTACGGCGCGAGCAGCTCGTCCTGGCCGGGCTGCCACATCCCCAGCCCGGCCATCTCCAGCTCGTAGTTGTTCGCCGGCACGGCCCCGGTGAAGCGTGACCAGGCCCAGTCCTTGGCCTCCACGTCGCCGAGCGCGGCCATGCACCAGCACCAGGCGTTGACGGCCGCGTCGGTGCGCTCCTGCTCGAGCTGGTCGGCGAGGAACGGCCGGTCGGTGGCGCCCAGCGCCGTCAGCCGCTTCACCACCCGCCAGCGCAGGTCGCGGTCGAGCTCGGTGCGCTCGGGCAGCCGTCCGTCGAGGAGTGCGAACAGCTCGTCGGTCGAGGTGGCGGTGGCGATCACGCCGTGCAGCGCGGCCAGCTGCACCCCGGAGCCCGGGCTCGCCGATGCGAGCCGCTCGGCGAAGGCGGCATGGAGGCGATCGGCGGCGCGCTGCGGCTGCGGGAGGACCGCGGCGAGCTTGCCGCTGTTGGCGAGGTCGGCGCGCTGCTCGGTCGAGACCCAGTGCGTCAACGCGGTGAGGGCGGCGTCCTGCTGCTCCGACGGGATGCCGGCGCAGACCAGGTCGAGCGCACGACCGGGGTCCAGCGTGCCCTGGTGCACGCCGTGGCGTACGGCGTTCCACACGCCGGCACGCATCCGCGGGTCGTCGATGGTGGGCAGCAGCCCGGGCAGCTGCTCCGCCGTGGTCGGGTCGAGGCGGATCTCCGCCCAGGTGCGCTCGTGCGGGTCGAGCAGCACGGGCTGGTCGTCGACGTCGACGGCCACCTCGTCGTCGGCCAGCTCCAGCGGTCGCGTCTGCCAGGTCTCGCCGGTCCACACCGCGACGTCGAGTGCGTGCGGGCGGGCGACGCCGACGGGGGAGGAGCGCACCACCACGTGGCGGTCGCGGTCGAGGGCGAGGGTGTCGGTGCCGGAGGTGCGCAGCCAGGCACGGGTCCACTCGGTCAGGTCACCGCCGCCGGCCCGCTCCCAGGAGCCGAAGAGGTCGTGCATGGTGGCGTTGCCGAAGCGGTGCCGCTCGAAGTGGTCGCGGACGCCACCGAGGAACGCGTCGTCACCGATGCGGGCGGCGAGCTGGCGCAGCGCGGCGGAGCCCTTGGCGTAGGAGATGCCGTCGAAGTCCTGCAACGCCGTCAGCGCGTCGTCCGCGCCGTTGCCGGCGACGGGATGGGTGGAGGGTCCGCTGTCGGCGGCCAGGCCCCAGCTCTTGCGGACGAGCGCCGACCAGGCCCAGGCGTCGTCGTACCGCGTCGCCGCGGCGGCGACCCGCATGCCCATGTACTCGGCGAAGGACTCGTTGAGCCACAGGTCGTCCCACCACTTCGGGGTGACCAGGTTGCCGAACCACTGGTGGGCCATCTCGTGGGCGATGACGGTGGCGCGGTTGATGTGCTGCGCCCGCGTGGCCCGGGCGGGAAGCAGGTAGAGGTCGCGGAAGGTGACCAGTCCGGGGTTCTCCATGGCTCCGGCGTTGAACTCCGGCACGAAGGCCTGGTCGTACTTGCCGAAGGGGTAGCGCACGCCGAAGAGCCGGTGGTACTCGTCGAAGCACTGCCGGGTCACGGTGAGGATGTCGTCGGCCTGCTGGTCGAGCGAGGAGGCCAGCGACTGCCGCGCGAAGAGCCGCAGCGGGATGCCGTCGTGCTCGTCCTCCACCACGTGGTAGGGACCGGCGAGCAGGGTGACGAAGTAGGTCGCCAGCGGCAGGCTCTCCGGCAGCTCCCAGCGACCCGGCGCCACCTCCTCGGCCGCGGTGTTGCCCGCCAGCACCCAGTCGTCGGGCGCGGTGATGTGGAAGGTGTACGGCGCCTTGAGGTCCGGCTGGTCGAAGCAGGCGAAGATCGTCGGCGCGGCGTTCATGAAGGACATGCCGTAGACGTAGTCGCGGCCGTCGGCCGGGTCGTGCGAACGGTGCAGCCCCTCGCCGTCGTTGCGGAACGGCATCACCGCGTCGACCAGCAGCTCGTGCTCGCCCTCCTCCAGCTCCAGCGGGTAGCGGCCACCGTCGAGCCGGTCGAGGTCCAGGGCGGCGCCGTCGAGCTCGATCAGGTCCAGGCTCACCGGGCGGACGTCGACGAAGGTGTTGCCGCTGCCACAGTGGAAGCGCAGCCGGGTGACCGAGCGGAAGGTGCTCCTGTGGGCGGCCAGGTCGAGGGTGACGTCGTACGCGATGGGGGACACGAGGGCGAAGCGCTCCTGTGCCTCGGCCAGCTTGAGACTCTGCACGCCTCCCAACCTACGGTGTGGACCGTGGGCCGGCGTGGCGCTTCGGAATGTCGGGAACCGACCGGCGGCCGCGCGCGTCCCACTCGCATGCGACGGATCCGCCGCCCTGTCCCGCCGGTCGCCGCCGGCGCCCTGGCGATCACTCTGGCCACCGGACTGGCCACGGGACTGGCCGCCTGCGGCGACAACGGCGAGCCGTCCGGGGCGCATGGACCCACCACGATCGCCGGGGGCTGCGCGACCGACTCCGCGGTGGTGCGCCAGGCACGGGTGCTGTCACGGGCCGACCTGAACGGTGACGGTCACGCGGACACCCTCTCGCTGACCGCGGCGAGGGGGAGCTGCGCGAACACCCTGGTGGCCCACGTCGGTGGCCGGTTCGCTTCGCTCCCGCTCCGCTCCACGCGGGTGACGCCGACCACGGTGACACTCGTGCAGGTGCCGGGACGGCGGGGACTGCTGGTCTCGGCCCGCGAGAGCCACCCGCGCGGCGGCTTCCAGCTGCACCTGTACGCGTACGGCGGCCACCGCCTGGTCGAGCTCACCACCCCCAGCGGCGCACCCCTCGTGCCGTTCGTCTCCAGCGACACCGACCCGACGCCGCTCAGCACGAGCTGCGGGCACGGCACCGTGATCGTCGACCAGGGTGTCCCGCACGAGCCCCCGGGGATCGCCTTCGCCTGGGACATCCACCGCACCGTGTACACCGTCTCCGGCACCCGGGTGACCAGCCAGCGGGGCCGGGAGATCGCCGCGAGCGTGCTGCCGGCGCTGCTGCCGAAGCGGTTCCCCGCCCTGGCCCACCACGTCTTCTTCCGCGACTGTGCGGCTGCCTCCCCGGGCTCTGGCACAGTGGCGCCATGACAGAGGGATCCGATCGCACCACGTCAGGCGCACGGCGTACCGTCGCGCTCGCCAGGACCGGCAAGGGCCGCTTCGAGGCGACCAACGCGCGCGGGGGAGTGCTCGCCGTGGGTGACGGGGAGGACGCCGACTTCACCCCGGTCGAGCTGCTGCTGACCGCGATCGCAGGCTGCTCGGCGATCGACGTCGACCTGATCACCGGCAAGCGCGCCGAGGCCGAGCGCTTCGCGGTGCGTGCCCAGGGCTACAAGATCCGCGACCAGCTGGGCAACCGGCTGGCCGACCTGAGGCTGGTCTTCGACGTGGCCTTCCCCGAGGGGGAGGGCGGTGACGCCGCTCGGGCGGTGCTGCAGGACGCGATCGAGAAGTCCCGCGACCGGCTGTGCACGGTGAGCCGGACGGTCGCGGTCGCCTCGCCGGTGGAGATGGTGCGGGGGAGCGTGGACTGACCCCCGCCAGGTCAGCCGACCGAGGTGATCGTCACCGGCTCGCGCGGCGCGGTCGTCCCGCTGCTGTCCGGGGCGGTGGCGCCCTTCCTGGCCACCGACTGCACCACGTGCAGGCCACCGGCGGTCATCCGGCCGAAGACGGTGTAGGCGTTGGCCAGCGGCGACTTCGCGTAGACCAGGAAGAACTGCGAGCCGTTGGTGTTCGGCCCGGCGTTGGCCATCGCCACCGTGCCGGGGCCATAGGTGCAGGCCTCCTGGCCGCCCTGCTGCTGGCAGGGCTGGATGCGGGGGTCGTCCTGCTGCAGCTCGTCGGCGAAGGTGTAGCCCGGGCCGCCGGTGCCGGTGGCCGTCGGGTCCCCGCACTGCAGGACGTAGATGCCAGAGGTGGTCAGCCGGTGGCAGCGCGTGTGGGCGAAGTAGCCCTGCCGTGCCAGCGACACGAAGCTGTTCACCGTGCACGGCGCCTGGGAGCGGTCCAGGGAGATCGGGATGTCACCCCGGTTTGTGTGCAGCGTGATGGCGGCCGGGAGGTTCTTGGGGTTCGCCGGCGGCAGCTTGACGGCGCGGGCGGCCCTGCCGTCCTTCTGGTAGTGGCACTGCCCCTGGCTCGCGGACTGTGCGGCGGACCCGGAGGAGGCGCCGCCGGACGCGTCGGATCCGCCACCTGAAGCACTGCCCGCGCTGCCGCAGGCGGCCAGCGAGAGCAGGGGCAGCAGCAACACGGCGATGAGCGAGGTCCGGGCGGTCACGGGGCGTCATCGTAGGCAGGCACCCTGAGAAGAACCTTCACGACCCGCCCACGGGCGGGTTCCGGCGTCACTGCTCCTCGTGGCTGTCCGGGTCGCCGCCGAAGAGCCGCCCGTCGGCCCGGCCCAGTGCGGTGATCGCGGCGACCTCCTCCTCGGTGAGCTCGAAGGAGAAGACGTCGAGGTTGGCCCGTTGCCGTTCCGGCGTTGCCGATTTGGGGATCGGCACGGCACCGAGCTGCACCTGCCAGCGCAGGATGACCTGGGCGGGGGAGACGGCGTACTTCTCCGCGGCGGCGCGCACCGGCTCCGCGGAGAACGGCGCCTGCTGCTTGCCCAGCGGGCTCCACGACTCGGTGCGGATGCCCAGCCGCTCGTGCACCGCGCGCAGGTGCTGCTGCGGGAAGAGCGGGTGCAGCTCGACCTGGTTGACCGCCGGGGTGACGCCGGTTTCCTCGATGATCCGCTCCAGGTGCGCGTCGGTGAAGTTCGAGACGCCGATCGTGGTGACCAGGCCCTCCTTCTGCAGGTCCACCAGCGCCCGCCAGGTCTCCGGGAAGAGGCCGTCGCTCGGGTTCGGCCAGTGGATGAGGTGCAGGTCGAGACGGTCCAGCCCGAGCCGTTGCAGGGACTCGTGGGTGGAGCGGACGGCGTCGTCGTACGCGTGGTGGCGACCGGGGATCTTGGTGGTGACCAGGATCTCGTCGCGGGGGAGGCCGCTGCTGCGGATCGCCTCGCCCACCTCGCGCTCGTTCTCGTAGTTGACCGCGGTGTCGATGAGCCGGTAACCGCATTCGAGGGCGCTGAGCACCGCCTCGGTGGCCTGCCTGCCCTTCAGCGGCCAGGTGCCGAAGCCGATCGCCGGGAGGCTGGTGCCGTCATTGAGGGTGTACGTCGGGACGCTCATGCCGGCGACGGTACCCAGCGCACGCGGCGACCTCTGGCATGGTGGGCGCATGATGCGCCGGGCGAAGCGGATGCTGCTGATCGTGCTGGGCTGGATCCTGGTGGTCGGCGGCATCGCCGCGCTGGTGCTGCCCGGACCCGGGCTGCTGGCGCTCTTCGCCGGGCTGGCGCTGCTCTCGCAGGAGTACGAGTGGGCGCGCAAGCGGGTCGAGCCGGTCAAGCAGGCCGCGTTCCGCACCGCAGCGGAGAGCGTGCAGACCTGGCCCCGGATCGGGCTGTCGCTGCTGGGCGTGTGCTGCCTCGTCGGCCTGGGCGTGCTGTGGATCGTGCACCCGCCGGCGCCGACCTGGTGGCCGCTGCGTGACCACTGGTGGCTGGCCGGTGACTGGATGGCCGGCGCGACGCTGGTGTTCTCCGGCCTGGTCGCGCTGGGGCTCGTGGTCTACAGCTTCCGCCGCTTCCGCGGCACCAGGATCGCCGATCGGGAGGCTGCCCGCTGAGGCGGCGTCCCGGCGGGGAAGGGGCCTCGCCGCGCATCCCGTTCACCACTTGACATAATGCACCTTATCGGCGCTTTAGGGACGCTCCAGGCAGAGGGCGGAAGGGCCCCTCGTAGCGTTCTCCGCCGTCCGTTGTTCCCTAGCCGGGACCGGGGCCGGCTCCCATACTGGTCGGTGCAGCGAAGCAGCCGCCGCTCCTCCGGGTGGGACAAGGGAGACTCGCGTGTTCAACTCTCTTCATGGCTGGTCCCGCCGGGCGCTGATCACCGTGCCTGCCGTGATGACCGTCCTGGCCGTCACCGCCGGCGCCGCGCTGGCCTCGACCCCCGGCATCGACGTGGCGCGCTACCAGCACAACCCGTCCATCGACTGGTCCCAGGTCCGCAACGCCGGGGTCCGGTTCGCCTTCATCAAGGCCACCGAGGGCGCGGGTTATGTCAACCCCTACCTGGCCGCCGACTGGGCCGGCACCCGGCAGGCCCGGATCTACCGGGGCGCCTACCACTTCGCCCGGCCCAGCACCGACAGCGGAGACGCTGCCACCGAGGCTCGCTACTTCGTCGCCCACGCGGGCACGATGCACGGTGCCGGGGTGCTGCCGCCGGTGCTCGACCTGGAGGTCACCGGAGGCCTGGGCGTGTCTGCGCTGCGGGCGTGGGTCTCTCGCTGGCTGCACACCGTGGAGAACCTCACCGGGCGCGCGCCGATCATCTACGTCTCGCCGCACTTCTGGAAGACCGCCATGGGCGACAGCACCGCCTTCCACCACTACCCGCTCTGGATCGCGCACTACGCGGTCTCCACACCGACGGTGCCGGGCGGCTGGCCGACCTGGACCTTCTGGCAGGGCACCAGCTCCGGCCGGGTGCCGGGCATCAACGGCAACACCGACCTGGACGCGTTCAACGGCTCGCTGACCCGGCTGAAGGTGCTGGCCAACGTCATCCCCGGCAGCACGCCGGCGCCCACGCCCACAGCGCTCAGCCTGACCGCCCGCCGCCCCGCCGTCCGGGCCGGGGCGCACGGCCGGCTGACCGGCGCGCTGACCCGGGCCGACTCCGATGCGGGCCTGTCCGGTCGTGCGGTCCGGCTGTGGGTGCGCCCGGCCAGGACGCACACCTGGCGGCTGGCCCGGAAGGCCATCACCGCGTCCGGCGGCCGGTTCCGCTTCGTGGTCACGCCCCGGCGCAGCAGCTACTACCGGGTGCGGTTCGCCGGCACACAGCACCTGCTGCGCGCCGTCTCCCCACGCGTCCGCATCACCACGCGCTGAGCGCGCCCGCCTTGCGGGGCGGCCGGTCGCGGCTCGGTGCTCAGCGCAGCTCCTGGATCCGGACCATGTTGCCGGCCGGGTCGCGGAAGGCGCAGTCACGTACGCCGTACGGCTGCTCGGTCGGCTCCTGGACGACCTCGGCGTCGCTCGCCTGCACCTGCTCGAACGTACCGTCGAGGTCCTTGGTGGCCAGCATGATCCAGCCGTAGGTGCCCTTGGCCATCATCTCGGCGACCACCCGGCGCTCCTCGTCGGTCACGCCGGGGTCGACGGCGGGCGGCGCCAGCAGGACGCAGGTCTCGGGCTGGTTGACCGGACCGACCGTGATCCAGCGCATCTTGCCCTGGCCTACGTCGCTGCGGACCTCGAAGCCGAGGACGTCGCGGTAGAAGGCGACGGAGGCCTCGGGGTCGTCGTGCGGGAGGACGGTGGTATGAATGGTGAGTTCCATGGCACTCACGCTAGGTCCGGCCGGACGACCGGCGCTTCTCGATTCCTGATCGGTCGGGTCACCTTCTTCTCCACGCAGGCGGGCAGCCCGTCGGTGGCCTGCGCGGCCCGCTCCCGGTAGACGCTCGGCGGCATGCCGACCAGCTCGGTGAAGCGGGTGCTGAAGGTGCCCAGCGACGAGCAGCCGACCGTGAAGCAGACCTCGGTCACGCTCAGGTCGCCCCGGCGCAGCAACGCCATCGCGCGCTCGACGCGCCGGGTCATCAGGTAGCTGTACGGCGACTCCCCGTAGGCCTGCCGGAACTGGCGGCTGAGGTGCCCGGCCGACATGTGCGCGTCCCGCGCCAGCGCCTCGACGTCCAGGGGCTGGGCGTACTCCCGGTCGATCCGGTCACGGACGCGGCGCAGCCGCGCCAGGTCGCGCAGGCGCTGCTCCGAGGCGGGCGTGCTGGTCACTTGGCGATGGTGCCACGGCACCGCGGGTCGTGGCACTCATCCGACGGTGCCCGCCTCCAGCCGCCGCAGCCGTGCGTTGAGGTAGCGCTGCTCGGGCCGGCTGGCGGCCAGCGCCGCGGCGCGACGGTACGACGAGGCCGCACCGTCGGTGTCACCGGCCATCTCCAGCAGGTGTGCCTGCACGGCGTGCAGCCGGTGATGGGACCGCAACGCCGTGTCCTCGAGCAGCGGCGCCAGCAGCGCCAGCCCCTGTCGCGGGCCGAAGGCCATCGCCTCCGCGACGCTGCGGTTGAGCGTCACCGCCGGGCTCGGGTCGAGCTGGTGCAGCATCCGGTAGAGCACGCTGATCTGCAGCCAGTCGGTCTCCGCCGCGCTGTCGGCCTCGGCGTGCACCGCGGCGATGGCGGCCTGCAGCTGGAACGGCCCGACCTGGCCTCGCGGCAGCACCTCCTCGACGATCGCAAGGCCCTCGGCGACCAGGTGGTGATCCCAGAGGGTGCGGTCCTGCTCGGCCAGCGGGACCAGGTCGCCGTCGGGCGTCGTCCTGGCCCGGCGGCGGGCGTGGGTGAGCAGCATCAGCGCCAACGCCCCCGCCACCTCGGCGTGCCCGGGCAGCATCCCTCGCAACCGCCGGGTCAGTCCGATCGCCTCCTCGGCGAGCTCGCTGTCGCCCAGCGTCTCCGCAGCGGTGCGCAGGTAGCCCTCGTTGAACATCAGGTAGCAGGCGTGCAGCACCGCGGCGACCCGTCCCGGCAGCTCGGCCGGCTCCGGCATGGCGAAACGTGCGCCGGCCCGGCGCAGCGACGACCGGGCCCGGCTCAGCCGCTGCGCCATCGTGGGCGCCGGCACCAGCCACGCGGCCGCGACCTGCTCGACCGACAGGCCGCCGACCGCGCGCAGCGTGAGCGCCACCTGGGAGGCCGGGCTCAGGCACGGGTGGCAGCACAGGAACATCAGCCGCAGCACGTCGTCGTCGGAACCGGCCGGCACCTCGTCCGCCGCAGCCGCCAGATGGGCGTCACCGGGCTGCTGCAGTGCCGCGGCGACCTCGCGGCGCTCCTGCGCCTCTCGGGCGCGCAGGCGGTCCACCAGCCGGCGGCCGGCGACCGTGATCAGCCACCCCCGCGGGTTGGCAGGTACCCCGTCGGTCGGCCACTGCGCCACCGCCGCGGCGGCCGCCTCCTGGGCGGCGTCCTCGCAGTCACCGAGGTCGCCGTGCCGGCGCAGCAGCGCTGCCACGACGTACGGCGCCTCCCAGCGCCACACGTCCTCCAGCGAGGCAGGCCGATCCGGGCCGGTCACGTCCTCCTCAGCCCTCGTCGCTGCCCGGCCAGGACGCAAGCCGCAGCTCGATGGTCTCCCCCGGCCCGGCGAACGCCGCGGCGAACTCCTCGGCGCGCTCGCGGCTGTCCACGTCGATCACGAAGAACCCCGCGAGGTGCTCCTTGGCCTCCGAGTACGGCCCGTCGGTGGCCACCGGCCGGCCGGCGTCCCAGCGGTAGATCCGGGCGCCGGCGGCATCGCCCAGCGCCTCGGCCGTGACCAGCTCGCCGCGCTCCTGGATCTCGCCGAAGACCTTGTCGAAGCGTGCGTTCATCTCCGCACGCTGCTCCTCGGGCAGTGCCTGGTGCTCGGCCACGAAGTCCGTGGTCGGGTGTCCCCACGGCTGCGGGTTGGAGTGGATCAGCACGACGTACTTCATGGGTCTCTCCCCTCTGCGACGCGGCCCGGGCGGGCCCTTCACCGAGAACGTCGGAGCCGAATGCACGGAATCGACATCAGCATCCACTAGTTTTCAGGCCACTGGGGACACCACACCACTTCTCGGGAGACTGTGATGCTCACATCCGTGCGCCTCGGCGGCGCCGCGCTGGTCGGCGTACTCACCTGCAGCCTGGCGCTCGCCGCCGGGCCCTCCCCGGCGATGGCCCGGCCGGGCAGCCACCATCGACCGGGAGGCGCCGCTCGGGTCGCCCAGCACTCGCTGCGCGACGCCCTCACCGACCAGGACTTCTACTTCGTGATGGGTGACCGCTTCGACAACGGCGACCCGTCCAACGACACCGGTGGGCTCAGCGGAGACCGGCTCACCACCGGCTACGACCCGACCAGCAAGGCGTTCTTCAACGGCGGTGACCTCAAGGGCCTGATGTCGCGGCTGGACTACATCAAGGGCCTCGGCACCGACGCCATCTGGCTCACGCCGGTCTTCAAGAACAAGCCCGTGCAGCTGGAGGACGGGCCCTCGGCCGGCTACCACGGCTACTGGATCACCGACTTCACCCAGGTCGACCCGCACCTGGGCACCAACGCCGACCTGGCCGCACTGGTCCATGCCGCCCACGCCAAGGGCATGAAGGTCTTCTTCGACATCATCACCAACCACACCGCCGACGTGATCGGCTACCAGGAGGGTGACCGCACCGCCTACGTCTCCAAGGACTCCTCGCCCTACCGCACCGCCGACGGGCAGCCGTTCGACGACCGCGACCTGGCCGGCACCAACCACTTCCCCGCCCTCGACCCGGCGAGGTCCTTCCCCTACCACCCGGTGCTGGCGCCGGGTGAGGAGCACCTGAAGAAGCCCGACTGGCTCAACGACGTCACGCTCTACCACAACCGCGGCAACACCACGTTCACCGGCGAGGACTCCCAGTACGGCGACTTCTTCGGCCTCGACGACCTCTTCACCGAGAACCCGCGGGTGGTCAACGGCTTCGTCGACATCTACCGCACCTGGGTGAGGGATTTCGGCATCGACGGCTTCCGCATCGACACCATGAAGCACGTCGACGACGCCTTCTGGCAGCGGTTCGGCCCGGGCATCCTCGACTACGCCCACCGCCACGGCAAGCCCGACTTCTTCATGTTCGGCGAGGTCGCCCTCGACGGCAGCGGAGCCTCCTCGAAGGCGTTCACCTCCCACTACACCACGCACGACGGGATGCAGGCGGTGCTGGACTTCCCCTTCCAGGCCGCGGCGCGTGACTTCGCGTCCAGAGGCGCCGGCAACGCCGCGCTGGCGGACTTCTTCCGCAACGACGACTGGTACACCGACGCGGACAGCAACGCCTACCAGCTGACCACCTTCCTCGGGAACCACGACATGGGCCGGATCGGCTACTTCCTGACCGCGGACAACCCCGGTGCCAGCGAGGAGGAGCTGCTCGCCCGCGACCGGCTCGCGCACGAGCTGATGTACTTCTCGCGCGGCAATCCGGTGGTCTACTACGGCGACGAGCAGGGCTTCACCGGCACCGGGGGCGACCAGCTCGCCCGCCAGGACATGTTCGCCTCGCAGGTGCCGGACTACCAGGACGACAACGAGATCGGCAGTACGGCGACCCCCGCCACCGCCAGCTTCCGCAGTGACAGCCCGATGTACCGGACCATCGCGCGACTGGCCGCCGTCACCAAGGCCCACCCGGCCCTGCGCAACGGCGCCGAGCAGGTCCGCTACGCCTCCGACGGACCGGGGGTCTTCGCGTTCTCCCGCATCGACCGCGGACGCCGGCGCGAGTACGTCGTGGCGCTCAACAACAGCGAGCAGCCGGCGTCGGCGACGGTGCCGACCTACGAGCGCCGTGGCGCCTTCGGCCGCGTCTTCGGGCACGGCCCGCACCTGCTGCGCAGCGACGCCGCAGGGCAGCTGCAGGTGACGGTGCCGCCGCTCTCCGCGGTGGTCTACGAGGCCCATGGCCGGATCCCCCGCTCCCCCGCCGCCCCGGCGATCACGCTCCGCTCCCCCGTGCCGGCCGACGTCTCCCACGGCCGGATGCACGTGCAGGCCGACGTCGCCGGGTCCTCCTTCTACGAGGTGACCTTCCAGGCGCGGACGGCCAACGGGGACTGGACGACGATCGGCACCGACGACAGCGCGCCGTACCAGGTCTTCCACGACACCAGCGACCTGCCCACCGGCACTCCGGTCGCCTACCGGGCCGTGGTGCTCGACGACGCGGGCCACGCCCGGATGAGCGGCGTGCGCGGCACCACCGTGGCCCCGCCCGCGCTCGCCATCACCGCACCGCAGGACGGCGGCACGGTGACCAGCATCGACCCGGTCACGGTCCAGGCCTCGGTCGACCCCGAGCGGGCCACCGACAGCGTCCGCTTCGAGCGCAGCGTCGACGGCGGCCCGTGGGAGGTGCTCGGCACCGACAGCTCCTCCCCCGCCTACACGGTCACCGATGACGTCTCCGCCCTGCCGCTCGGCAGCCAGGTGCGCTACCGCGCGGTGCTCTCGGAACCGGGCGCGCCCGACGAGTCGACCGCCACCACCACCGTGAGCACGGCCGCCCCGCAGCCGGCGCGCGACCACGTCACGCTGGTCGGTGACCTGCAGAGCGAGCTCGGCTGCCCCGGTGACTGGGACCCCGCCTGTGCCGCGACCCGGCTCGCCTTCGACACCGCTGACGGCAAGTGGCACGGCACCTTCGCGCTGCCGGCCGGCAGCTACCAGTGGAAGGTCGCGATCGACGACAGCTGGCAGGAGAACTACGGCGCCGGAGGTGCCGCGGGCGGCAGCAACCTGGCGCTCGACGTGCCCGCGGGCGGCGGCCGCTACGTCTTCACCTGGGACCAGGTCAGCCACGTGCCGTCGGTGGCGCCGGCTCCCTGACCGGGCCCGGGACGTCCTGCGCCCCGGTGGCCGGGGCGACCACACCGCAGGACGTCCCCGACGGCTCAGTGCGGGTGTCGTCCGAGCAGGGCCACCAGCCGGTCCAGCGCCGGCGCGTCCGCCTCGGTCGGCACCGGGTCGGCGAACGGCCTGCGGTCCGAGGGCACGATGCCGCGGGCGCGCTCGGTGAAGGCCAGCGCCGCCTCGATGTCGGCCTCCTCGAAGGACGCACGCCGGCCGACGGAGGTGGCCAGGTCCCAGCCGTGCACGACGTTCTCGACGACCCGGATGTGGGCAGCCACCTCTCCGGGCACGGTGCCGATCGGGATCGCCACCGGCCGCTGCATCACGTCGGGGCGCTGGAAGGCGGTCACCAGGTCGGCCATCGAGTCCCGGGCATCCCCAGGCAGCAGCCTGGGCCCGTGTGCGGAGTACTCCTCGAAGAAGGCCTGCGGCGAGACCGGCGATCCGGTCATCGCGCCGATGAAGATCCGGTTGCCCATCACCACGTGCCGCACCAGGTCGGCGACGTCCCAGTCGCCGCAGGGTGTGGGCGCAGCCCACTGGTCGGTCGCCACCTCCGCCACGAGCGAGCCGAACTCCTCCCCCGTGCGCCGCAACCGCTCGATGATCTCGCCCATGCCCGGCATCATGGCATCGCCCGGGCGTGCCGTCAGCGGCTCGTGAGCCGGTCCAGCTCCTCGAGGTCCTCGGCGGACGGCACCCAGTCCCCGGCGGCGACGTTGGCCTCGACCTGCGAGCGCGACGTGGCACCGGCGATCACCGAGCACACCGTCGGCTGCGCGGCCAGGCCCCCGATCGCCACGTCCAGCAGCGAGATGCCGCGCTGCTCGGCGTACTTCTCCAGCGCCTCCACGACGTCGAAGGCGGCGTCGGTGAGCTCGGACTCCCGGCCGGCGAGGCGGCTTCCGGCCGGGGGCTGCTCACCACGACGGTACTTGCCGGTGAGCAGGCCCGAGGCCAGCGGGAAGTAGGGCAGCAGCCCCATGCCGTACTCCTCCAGCGCCGGGACGACGTCGCGCTCGACGGAGCGGTCGAGCAGGCTGTACTCGTTCTGGGCGCTGACGAAGTGCTCGAACCCGCGGGTGCGCGCCGTCCACTCCGCGTGGGCGACCTGCCAGCCGGTGAAGTTCGAGCAGCCCACGTAGCGCACCTTGCCCTCGCGGACGAGGTCGTCCAGCGCCGACAGCGTCTCCTCGATCGGCGTGGACCTGTCGGGGAAGTGCAGCTGGTAGAGGTCGATCCAGTCGGTGCGCAACCGGCGCAGCGAGGACTCCACCGCACGCCGGACGTAGCGACGGGAGCCGCGGGCGCCCCAGTCCTCCCCGTTGTCCAGCCCGCGACGGCGTACGTCGCTGCCGAACTTGGTCGCGAGGACCACGTCGTCGCGGCGTCCCTCCAGCAGCGCACCGAGCCGCTCCTCCGACGCGCCGTAGGAGTCTGCGGTGTCGAAGAGGGTGATGCCGGCGTCCAGCGCGGCGTGCACCACCTCGCGGCTCTGCTCCTCGTCGAGCTTCATGCCGAGGTTGTTGGTGCCCAGGCCGACGGCCGAGACGACCAGGCCGGAGCGACCGACGTGGCGGAACTCCATGCTCATGCCTCCGTGGTGGCCGGTCGCGGGTCGAGCAGCACCTTGATCGCACGGCGCTCGTCCATCGCGCGGTAGCCCTCGGCCACCTCGTCCAGCGGCAACCGCAGGTCGAAGACCGGCGAGGGGTCGATCTGTCCGGACAGCACCAGGTCGAGCAGCTCGGGGAGGTAGGCCCGCACCGGTGCCATCCCGCCGCCGAGCCCGACGTTGCGGGAGAACATCTGCCGCACCGGCAGTTCGACGCCGTGCGGGACCCCGACGAACCCGACGGTCGAGCCCGGGCGGGCCACGGCGAAGGCGGTCTCCATCGACCCGGCGGTGCCCACGCACTCCAGCACCGAGTCCGCGCCGACCCCGTCGGTGAGGTCGAGCACGCGGGCCACCCCCTCCTCGCCGCGCTCGGGCACCACGTCGGTCGCCCCGAACTTCTCCGCGATGCGCTGACGGGGCTCGTGCCGTGACATCGCCACGATGCGCTCCGCACCGAGCTGGCGGGCGGCCAGCACCCCGCAGAGGCCGACCGCGCCGTCGCCCACCACGACGGCGGTGCCGCCGGGGCGCACCCCCGAAGCCTTCGCCGCGTGCCACCCGGTGGCCATCACGTCGGTGAGCGCCAGCAGCGCCGGCACCAGGGCCGGGTCGGGGCCCTCGTCGACGCGCACCAGCGACCCCTCCGCCTGGGTGACGCGGGCGAAGTCACCCTGGCCGCCGCTGGTGACACCGACGTTCACGCACGCCGACGTCATCCCGGCGCGGCAGTGCGCGCAGGTGTTGTCACAGTGGCAGAACGGCACCAGCACGAAGTCACCGGGTCGGAACGACCGCACCTCCGAGCCCACCTCGCGGACCACGCCGATGGCCTCGTGCCCGATCGTCTGGCCGGGCGTGATCGGGTTCTCCCCGCGGTAGGGCCACAGGTCGGAGCCGCAGATGCAGCTCGCGGTGACCTCGATCACCGCGTCGGTGGGTTGTTCGATCTCGGGTCGGGGGCGCTCCTCCAGCCGGATGTCGCGGGCGCCGTGTAAGGTCGTGACACGCATGGCCCCAGTGTTTCCCAGCACTGGTGACGGCATGCGGCGGCCCTCCCCCGGGAGTCGGCGCCGAGGGGACCCCGGCGCGTCGGACTTGCATTATCTCATATATGAGATAAGTTGCCGCCATGATGAACGCGGACTACCTGCAGCGCATCGGCAACCTGATCCGCGATGCCCGCAAGCATCGCGGCTGGACCCAGCAGCAGCTCGCCGACGTCCTCAACACCAGCCAGAGCGCGGTGAACCGGATCGAGCGCGGCCACCAGAACCTCTCCCTGGAGATGCTCGCGCGCATCGGGGAGGCGCTCGACTCCCAGATCGTCTCCCTCGGCTCCGGCCCCACCCACCTGCGGGTGAGCGGGCCCACGACGCTGAGCGGCAGCATCACCGTGAAGACGTCGAAGAACGCGGGCGTGGCGCTGCTGTGCGCGACGCTGCTGAACCGCGGTCGTACGACGCTGCGCCGGGTGGCCCGCATCGAGGAGGTCAACCGGCTCCTCGAGGTGCTGCAGAGCATCGGCGTGCAGACCCGGTGGCTCAACGACGACAACGACCTCGAGCTGGTGCCGCCGGAGGAGCTCGACCTGTCCGCGATCGACGCAGGTGCGGCGCGTCGTACCCGCTCGATCATCATGTTCCTCGGCCCGCTGCTGCACCGCATGGAGAAGTTCCAGCTGCCCTACGCCGGCGGCTGCGACCTCGGCACCCGCACGGTCGAGCCGCACATGACCGCGCTGCGCCCGTTCGGGCTGGAGGTCAAGGCCACCGAGGGCAGCTACCACGCCTCGGTGCTTCCCGATGCGGCACCGCAGCGGCCGATCGTGCTGACCGAGCGCGGTGACACCGTCACCGAGAACGCGCTGATGGCCGCTGCGCTGCACCCGGGCACCACCGTGATCCGCAACGCGAGCTCGAACTACATGGTCCAGGACCTGTGCTTCTTCCTCGAGAAGCTCGGCGTCGGCGTCGAGGGCATCGGCACCACGACGCTGCGCGTGACCGGCCGGGAGCGCATCGACGTCGACGTCGACTACGCGCCGAGCGAGGACCCGATCGAGGCGATGTCGCTGCTCGCGGCGGCGATCGTGACCGACTCCGAGATCACCATCCGGCGGGTGCCGATCGAGTTCCTCGAGATCGAGCTGGCGGTGCTGGAGGAGATGGGCTTCGTCTACGAGCGCTCCGAGGAGTACCTCGCCGCGAACGACCAGACCCGGCTGGTCGACCTGACCACGCGGCACTCGGTGCTGCACTCCCCCATCGACAAGATCCACCCGATGCCCTTCCCGGGCCTCAACATCGACAACCTGCCGTTCTTCGCCGTGATCGCCGCGGTGGCGCAGGGCAAGACGATGCTGCACGACTGGGTCTACGAGAACCGGGCGATCTACCTCACCGAGCTCACCAAGCTCGGTGGCCGGGTCACGCTGCTGGATCCGCACCGGGTGATGATCGAGGGACCGACCTACTGGTCGGGCGCGGAGATCGTCTGTCCCCCGGCGCTGCGCCCGGCGGTGGTGATCCTGCTGGCGATGCTGGCCTCGAAGGGCACGTCGGTGCTGCGCTCGGTGTACGTCATCAACCGCGGCTACGAGGACCTCGCCGAACGGCTCAACGAGCTCGGCGCGCAGATCGAGACCTTCCACGACATCTGAGCAGCCGCAGGGCCGCCGCTCAGCTGGTGAAGAGCGCCTCCACGAACGACCGGCTGCGCGGGGCGGCCGGCGGCGGCGCGGTCATGTCCGGGGTGATCCTCGGCAGCGGTGCGGTGTGGGCCGAGCGATGGGCGTGCCAGTCGTTCTCCGCCTCCACGAGCGCCCCCAGCGCCGACCGCTCCAGGAAGACGCCCTGGCAGGAGTCGCACTGGCGCACCGTGGCCTCGGCGTACGTCTTGGTCCGCATCGAGCCCTGACACGCGGGGCAGGTCATCTCGTCCACGGTCTCGACGGTACCGCCCACCGGAGGCGCCCGCGGGCAGGATCGCCCAGGTCGCGAGGCGATTTCCCCGGGACCGCCGGTGGGCCGGTGTTTACTGCTCCGTGTGAGCAGCCGTCCCGTCCCGCCTGCGACGGGTTATGACTACCTCGACACCGTGCGGGCCCAACCGGGCTCGGTGATCGCAATGGCCCACCGCGGCGGTGCCGCGCACCCGGAGCTGCCCGGGGTGGAGAACACCCTGCACGCGTTCCGCCACGCGGTCTCGCTGGGCTACCGCTACCTCGAGACCGACGTGCACGCCACCTCCGACGGAGTGCTGCTGGCCTTCCACGACAGCTCCCTGGACCGGCTCACCGGCACCAGCGGGGAGATCGCCCGGCTGCAGGCGGCGGAGATCGCCGCGGCGCTGATCGCCGGTGAGCACCCGGTGCCGACGATGCAGGACCTGCTCGAGACCTTCCCCGAGTGCCGGTTCAACATCGACATCAAGTCGGCCGCCGCCGTCCAGCCGCTGGCCGACCTGGTCCTGGGCACGGGTTGCGAGCACCGTGTCTGTGTGGGGTCCTTCTCCCAGCGGCGCATCGCCGCCTTCCGGCGGGCCACCCGGGGCCGGGTCGCCACCGCCGCCGCGCCCGCCGAGGTGGTCGCCTTCCGGGCCTCGCCGGCCGCAGCGCTGGCCCGGGCGATGGCGCCCTCGCCGGCCGCCCTGCAGGTCCCCCACCGTCGCGGCCGGCTCGCCGTGACCACCGAGGGGCTGGTACGCCGAGCGCACGCGGCCGGCCTGCACGTGCACGTCTGGACGGTCGACGAGCCTGCCGAGATGCACCACCTGCTCGACCTGGGAGTCGACGGCCTGATCACCGACCGCACCGACGTGCTCAAGGAGGTGCTGCTCGAGCGCGGCCAGTGGCAGCACCCGGTGGACAGCGCGGGACGGCGCCGCTGATGTCCGCCACGACCCCGCGCCTGGACGTCGCGGCCGCCGACCGGCGCCGGCAGCAGAAGGCGTGGAACTGGTACGACTGGGCGAACTCCGCCTACTACACGACCGTGCTCACGGTGATGTTCGCGCCGTACATGATCACCGTGACCAGCCGCGCGGCCGGGTGCGCGCCCGAGGTGGACAGCTGCCGGCGCACCGTGTCCCTGCTCGGGCTGCACCTCGCCGCCGGATCGCTGCCGAGCTACCTCACCAGCTTCGCCACCATCGCCAGCGCGCTGCTGCTGCCGGTGGTCGGCGCGTTCGTGGACCGCTCCCGGCACAAGAAGCGGCACATGGCCGCCTACGCCTGGACCGGCTCGGCGTTCGCCGCCCTGCTGTTCTTCCTCCGGGGGGACAACTGGCAGCTGGGCGCGGTGGCCGTGGTGATGAGCAGCGTGCTCGCCGGCTGCTCCCTGGTCAGCTACTACGCCATCCTCGTCGACATCTCCACCGAGGACGAGCGCGACCGGGCCTCCTCGCGAGGATGGGCCTGGGGCTACATCGGTGGAGGGCTGCTGCTGCTGCTCGACCTGGTCGTCTTCCTCGGCCACGACAGGTTCGGGCTCTCGCAGGAGCTCGCGGTGCGCGTCTCGCTGCTGTCGGCCGCCGTGTGGTGGGCGGCCTTCACGATCATCCCGGCGGTGCGGCTGCGCGACCACCCGCCGCGCAACCTGGTCCCCGAACGCGGCTCGCTGGCGCACCGCAGCTTCGGTCAGCTGTGGACGACGCTGAAGCAGCTGCGCGCCTACCCGATGACGCTCACCTTCCTGCTGGCCTACCTGTTCTACAACGACGGCATCCAGACCGTGATCGTCTCGGCGTCGACGTACGGCGACAAGCAGCTCGGGTTCAGCACCTCGACGCTGATCGCCACCATCCTGCTCGTGCAGTTCGTCGCCTTCGGGGGCGCGCTGCTGTTCGGCCGGCTGGCCGAGCGGCTCGGCAGCCGTCGGGTGATCCTCGGCGGCCTGGTGGTCTGGGTGGCCGTCGTCGCGGTCGCCTACGTGCTGCCGGCCGGCAAGGTGC
>DATDNR010000031.1:0-8580 GCA_036518175.1 Marmoricola sp. | reverse complement strand
AGCGGCGGTGAACAGCGCGACCGCCCGCGAGGCGAAGCCCACGGAACCCGCCGATCCCGCGCATGCGGCGAAGATCGCGATGCCCAGCGCACCGCCGGTCTGTCGGGCGGTGTTGCTCGCACCGGAGGCCAGGCCGGGTGTGTCGGGGGTCGCTTCAAGGGCCGCCGAGACGATCGCGGGAGTGAGCAGGCCGAGGCCGGTGCCCCAGACGGCGAGGAAGCAGCCGAGCGCGAGGTAGCCGGCTCCGGTGCTCGTCAGGGTGGTGGCGATACCTGCCATGCCGGCAGCCGCGATCACGGCACCCAGCGCGCTGGCGCGCCAGACTCCGAGCCGGGTCGCGAGTCGGCCGGCTGGTGCGCCGAGCAGCGGCAGCGGCAGCATCGCCGGCAGGGTCAGCAGTCCGGCCGGCAGCGGGCTCAACCGGTCGACGTCCTGGAAGACCTGAGTCAGCAGGAACAACCCGCCGAGAGCGCAAAGGTTCATCAGCCCGGCCACCAGCGACGCGAGCCCAAGCGGGCGGCGCGCAGACCGTGGCACCGACAAGAGCGGGCGCGCCACCCGCCACTCGGCGGCAGGGGATCCGAGCAGTCCAGCCCGGATCCGTTCCACCTTCCGCGCCGGCGCTCGCGACCGATGCGAGTGGCGCAGTCGCACGACCGGCACGAGGGCCAGAGCGATCACCGGAGCCGAGAGCCAGAACACGGCGCGCCACCCTGAAGCCTGCACCACGAGCCCGCCGACCAAGGGACCTGCAGGCAGGGCGGCACCGCCGATCGCGGCCCACGCTCCGACGAACCGGTTCCGCGCGGCCTCGTCAGGGCTGTTGTCGACGAGGAGGGCGAGGGTGCCCGGCAGCATGAGGGCCGCCCCGACGCCCTGGAAGGCACGGGCGGTGACCAGCACGCCGATGGTCGGGGCCAGCGCGCAGACCACAGACGCCGCGCCGAAGGCGGTCATGCCGAGCAGCACGACTCCGCGGTGGCCGACGAGGTCGCCGATCGCCCCGGAGGCCAGCAGGAGCGCCGCCAGAGGCACGGAGTAGGCGTCCACCGTCCACGCCAGTCCCGCGCCACCCGCGTGGAGCTGCGCACCGATCTGCGGGAGCGCGACGTTGACGACGGTCACGTCCAGCAGGACCAGGAAGTAGCCGCCGCACAGTGCGAGGATCAGCGACCAGCGGGATCGAGACGGTGCCATGCCCCGATCTTCGACGCCGGACGTTTCAGCCTGTGTCGAAGTGTTCCGGTCCTAAGATCGACGGATGGCACAGCACCCGCCCAAGCAGGGCGAGCCGGACATCGCCGGCGTCGCCTCGGCATTCGCGGACACCCGGCGCGCTCGCGTGCTGATGGCGTTGGCAGACGGCCGCGCCCTTCCGGCCGGGCGGCTGGCCGAGGAGGCCGGGGTCGCGGCGTCCACGATCAGCAACCACCTGGCCGTGCTGCTCGACCACGGCCTGGTCGCCGTCGAGCGACAGGGGCGCCACCGCTACTACCGCCTCGCAACCAGCGAGGTCGAAGCAGTCCTCGAAGCCCTCGCCGGACTCGCACCCCGGGCCCCCATCACGTCGCTGCGCGCCCACACCCGCGCGCACGCGGTCCGGACCGCCCGCACCTGCTATCGCCACCTCGCAGGTCAAGCCGGCGTCGAACTCTTCCAGCGGCTCCTTCGCGCCGACTGGGTCACCGGCGGGGACGGGCTCCATCGCCCCGAGGTCGCCCGTGACAGACTCTCGGCTCCTGGAAGGGGCGAGCAGTACCGGCTCACGCCTGCCGGAGCCGAAGCGCTCGCTGCGTGGGGCATCGAGTCGCGGCTGCTCTCGACCACGCGACCATTGCGCTACTGCATCGACTGGACCGAGCAGGCACACCACCTCGCCGGCCCGCTCGGTACGGCGGTCACCGATCGACTCTTCGACCTCGGCTGGATCGTACGGAAGAAGATCCCCCGCAGCGTCGACATCACGGACAAGGGAGCCGCCGGGCTCGCGTCGTTGGTGCCGCCAGCCTGAAGTGCGAACCGCGAACGTCGACAACGTCATGGCCGGCACCACCTGGCCCGCCCTACGCTTCGACGGCGCGCAGTCGGTGCATCAGCACCGTGAGCCGCGGCTCGGCGCGGTGCAGCCGCACCTTGGTCCAGGCGTGGAGCAGCATGGTCATCAGGTCCCAGGTCTCCCACAGCCGCACCCGAGCCCTCGAGACCGGGGCGTGCCGCTGGTACTCGGCCACGAAGTGTTCACACAGGTCATCCAGCAGGCTCAGGTTGGTCTCGACCCGTTCGGCCGGCAGCGGCTCGCCGGAGAGCCCGAGGGCGGAGAAGCCCACGTCGCGGAGGGAGGCGCAGAACCGGCCCAGGTCCAGCGCGGGCTCTGCTGCGCAGGCGCTGTCGAAGTCGATGAACCCGACGCCGCGGCCGTCGACCAGCACCTGGTCGGGGCGGAAGTCGTGGTGCGCGGGGACCACCGGGTCGGGCTCCTCGGCCGCGGCGTCAGCTGCCATGCTCCGCAGGAGCGGGGCCGCTGCCGGGGACAGTTCCGGGACGCTGAGGCTGAGCCCGTCCACCACCTCCGCGACTCCGGCCAGCTCGTCCTCGAACGTCGCCGTCCGGTCGTACGACGCCCCCGACGCGTGCACCGTCGCCAGGGCTGACGCGGTCCTGGCCAGCTCATCGCGGAGGCCCTCCAGGCGGGTCGCCTCGCCCCCCGCGATCGCCTCCCGGGCGAGCGCCTTCAGGGTGACGTCGCCCGGCACCGGACCCTGCACGAGGATGCGCTCCTCCGGGAGGTAACCGAGCGGCTCGGCCAGCCGGACCGAGCGCTCCCAGGACTCGCGCCGGTCCCACAACGCGTTCATCGCAAGCCACGCGGCTGCTCCCTTGTCGTCGCGGTGCGTCTTGAGCACCACCGGGGTCGGTCCCGGGGACTCCCCGAGGTAGCCCAGGTGGGCGACGACGGTGCACCGGCTGCCCGGCTTGTAGCGGGCCACCACCGGGTCGCACGACGCGATCGTCTCGGCGTCGTACCCCGCCTGCCGCAGCACCGGCTGTAGCAGGTGCGCGGCCGACGCGGGCTCGGTGAGCATCGGCAGCGCCGGTAGCGCCTCGTCGTGCTCCTGCACCCGGACCTCGAGTCCCAGGTCCGGGAGCACGTCGTGCCAGCCGGGCTCACCGAACGGGGGGCCGTCGATCGCCGGGGCGGTCGTGTGCGGCAACGACCGCCCGGGCGCCCGCAAGGTCCCGGTCAGGGCGATCTCGCGGGTTCCGCCCTCGGCCGACCTGACCTGGACGTCGTAGCGGGTCAGCCAGTCGCTGCCCTGGGCGCGGAGCCCGTGGGCGGTGCAGCGCAAGAGGGTCAGCCGGCCGTCGGCGAGCTCCGGGACGTGCCGCACCAGGCTCTCCGCCACGCGATCGCGCTGCATCCCCGCGACCAGCCACTCCGGCAGCGTCG
Source organism: Marmoricola sp. (assembly GCA_036518175.1). GTDB lineage: Bacteria > Actinomycetota > Actinomycetes > Propionibacteriales > Nocardioidaceae > Marmoricola. Next base: position 5,132 of record DATDNR010000031.1, on the reverse strand, counting down.
CGAAGGGGGCGAGCGCGTCGAGCACCTCGTCCTGGCCCAGCTCCGCGGACTGGACGCGGGAAGCCTCGGTGTCCATGGCACTCATGCTGCGGAGGGCCTGCTGAACGCCGTCTGAACACTGCTGAACGGGCTCTCATGAAGGCCCGGGCGCCGCGACCGGCGGCGGGCGGAGCGGCAGCCGGACGACGAAGGCGGCCCCGGGGCCCGCGTCGGAGACCGCGACCTCGCCGCCCTGCGCGGTGAGGAGGTCACGCACGATGGCCAGTCCCAGGCCGCTTCCGCCGCCGTCGTGGTCGCGGGCCTCGTCCAGCCGGACGAACCGGTCGAAGATCCGCTCCCGCTCCTGTGCGGGAACGCCCGGGCCGTCGTCACGGACCCGCAGGACGAGCACGCCGTCCTCGGCGCCCAGGGAGAGGTCGATGCGCCCGGTCGAATGACGGGCGGCGTTGTCGACGAGGTTGCGGACGACCCGGGCGAGCGCCCGGCGGTCGGCGTAGGTCCGCACGTGCTGCACCGCGCTGCTGTCGACCAGGAGTCCGGCCCGACGCAGCCGCGCCGCCTCCTCGAAGAGCAGGTCGTCGACGTCGACCTCGGTGAGCTCATCACCGCCGCCTTCATCGGCACGGGCCAGCACGAGCAGCTGGTCGACGAGGCGCTGCAGCCGCGTCGACTCCGCCAGCACGGTCTCGGCCAGCTCCCCCGCCGGGAAGGCCTCCGGGTGAGCCTGCGCGACCTCAGCGCTCTGACGCAGGGCCGCCACCGGTGACCGGAACTCGTGGGAGGCATCGGAGACGAAGCGCCGCTGCCGGGCCTGGGCCTCCTCCAGCCGGGCCAGCATCGCGTTCATCGTGCGCGCCAGCCGCCCGATCTCGTCGCGCGCCGGCGGCTCGGGCACCCGTCGGTGCAGCCGCCGATCCGTGATCGCATCGACCTCTGCGCGAATCCGCTCCACCGGGGCGAGAGTCCGCCCGACGACCAGAGAGGTGGTGGCACCGGCCACGAGCAGCAGCAGGGGCAGGCCGATCATCAGGGGCGGCAGCAGCGCGGCGGTCGCGTCGTCCACGGCCTCGCGGGACGCCGCCACCGTGACGACGTACTCGTGCTCGCGCAGGCTCGCCACCACCGAACGGACGACGTAGGGGTGCTCACCGCCGGGCAGCGCGACGGCGTCCGCGTTCCGGCCGACCACCTGAGGAGGCAAGACGTAGCCCGGCTGTGAGGAGGCCAGCACGTTGTCGGGGGTCGACTTCACGGTCAGCTGGGTGATCTCGTCGTCCGGCTCGGAGTCCGCCCGGTTGGCCGCGCCGCGCAGGTCGGGTGGTCCGCGAAGGGCGGCTGGATCGGTGCCGGCTTCGAGCTGTTCGGCGACCTGCTCGGCCCGCTGATCGGCGCTGTCGGCCAGACCGCCGGTCAGTGAGGCGCGCAGCAGCAGCACGAGGGCGACGCCACCGACCGCGAGCGCGACAGCGACCACGACGACCGCAGCGGCCGTGGTGCGCAGCCGGATGCCGCCCGGGCGCCGGTCAGCCACCGTCGCTCACCAACCGGTAGCCGGCTCCGCGCACCGTCTGGATCGCCTCACGCCCGAACGGCCGGTCGAGCTTGTTGCGCAGGTGGGCGATGTAGACCTCCACGATGTTCGGGTCGCCGTCGAACGCCATGTCCCACACCGCGTGGAGGATCTGCTGCTTGGACACCACGTCTCCGACGTGCTGCAGGAGGAAACCCAGCATCGCCTGTTCCCGCGCCGTCAGGCTGATCTCGGTCTCGCCGCGCCAGGCCCTGCGCGTGCCCGGGTCGTAACGCAGGTCTCCGGCGGTCAGCACGGTGGGTCGCGCGGCGGCGCCGCGGCGTATCAGCGCTCGGAGCCGGGCGACCAGCACCGGGAACGAGCACGGCTTGGTCAGGTAGTCATCAGCGCCGACGTCCAGGCCCTCGACCTGATCCCATTCGCCGTCCTTGGCGGTGAGCATGAGGATCGGCGTCCAGTTCTGCTCGGCCCGCATGGTTCGGGCCACCTCGTAGCCGTTGATCCCGGGAAGCATCAGGTCGAGCACGACCACCGCGTATGGATGCTCGCGAGACGCCCACAATCCCTCGCTGCCGTTGTGTACGACGTCCACCGCGAACCCCTCGGCCTCCAGGCCGAGCTTGATGGCGCGTGCGAATCGCTCCTCGTCGTCGACGACCAGCACTCGCACCCGTCGATTGTCGCCGCCGATGAGCCCCGTTGGCACCCGCCGATCGGCGGTCCCGCGACGGACCTGCACCGCCCGAAACGGCGCATATGCCTGCGAGGGATGCCATCATGGCCGGCTCGTGACCTCTGCCGGCGACAGGAGCTACCGATGCCGACTGATCCGCGCGGGCTCCGAGCCGACGCACCGCTGCTGGATGCCTGGCTCCGCTTCCACGAGCGGCCGCCGACACCCTTCACCATCCCCGGACACAAGCAGCGCACCGACCTTGTCGGTGACGTGGTCGCCGGCGACGTCCCGCTCTACGCCGGCCTCGACACGATGAAGCTCACCACCGGCGTGCTCGCCGACGCCGAGGCCCGCGCCGCACGGCTGTGGGGCGCCGACTTCTGCCGCTTCTCCACCGGCGGCGCCACCCACGCCAACCAGGCCGTCGCGCTGGCCGTGGCCGAGGACGGCGACACCGTCATCGTGAGTCGCACGCTGCACCGCTCCATGCTCCTCGGACTGGTGCTGGCCGGTCTGAGACCGGTCTGGGTGCGCCCGGAGGTCGACGCCGCCACGGGGCTGCCGCTGGGCGTCGCGCCGGAGACCGTACGCCGGGCCCTGGCGGATCATCCGCGGGCCAGGGCCGTGTTCGTGGGTGATCCCTCGTACGTCGGCACGGTCGGTGATGTCGCCGGCCTGGCCGACGCCGCGCACCGGCACGGCGTGCCGCTGGTCGTCGATGCAGCTTGGGCCGCGCACTTCGGCTTCCACCCCGCCCTGCCGGGCCACCCGCTGCAGCTCGGCGCCGACGTGATGGTCACCAGCGCTCACAAGACACTTCCTGCCTGGAGCCAGGCCGCGCTCGTGCTCGCCCGCACCGAACGCCTCGACGCGGCTCGTCTCGGCGCCGGGGTCGAGGCGACCGCGACCACCAGCCCGGCGGGGGCGATCCTCGCCAGCACCGACGCCGCCCGCGCGCTCCTCGAGCGCGACGGAGAGGAACTCCTCGGCGCCGCGATCGCGGCAACCCGTCAGGCACGTGACCGGCTGCGTGCCGTCGACGGCCTCGTCGTGCTCGACGGCCCGGCGGTCGACCCTCTCAAGCTCACCCTCGTCCTGGCCGGCACCGGGGCCGACGGCAACGCGGTCGAGCAGGACCTGCTCGCCGCCGGCCTGACGGTCGAGTCCGCCGACCGCGACGTCCTGGTCGCGGTGGTCTCGCTTGCTGACACCACGGAGAGCCTCACCGCGCTGACGGAGACGATCCTCCGCTCCCTCGAGCACCGACGCGACGTCCCGCGGCCGGTCGCCGGGCCGGCGGCCTACAGCGTCGACCCTGTCGCCGGCGTACCGCCCCGAGACGCGTTCTTCGCCACGGCGGAGCCGGTCCCGATCGATCGCGCCGTCGGCCGGATCAGCGCCGAGCTGGTCGCGCCGTACCCGCCCGGGATCCCCGTGCTCGCGCCGGGCGAGCAGGTCACCGAGGCGACACTCGAGGCGCTCGACCACGCCCGTCGAGCCGGGGTCCGCATCGCCTACGCCGCCGATCCCACGCTGCTCACCTTGAGAGTGATGGCCGTCAAGCCGCGCAAGGGCGTGTCACCCCATCCGGGTGAGCCACGAGGCGCAGCGGAAATCTGAGGCTCCTGAGGTGGCTTCGACGACGTGCGTTCGCGCGCCTCGGTGGCTGAGCCGGGTGCGTCGTCGGTTTCCCAGGTTAGGAACCGAAACTGCCTCTCCACACAGGGTGCTCCGTGTGTGAAGAGGCAGTCTGCTGTGCGAGGTTGTGCCGCCGTGGGTCGGTTTGGGTTCTTCACCTGGGAAACCGGCCGCCCCCGCGACCGTCGGGTCGACTTGGGCCTGAGCACTCGAGCGTGTCGTCGGGGCAACTAGCGAGACCCCGGTGCAGCACCGCCAGCGATGGAGCTCGGGACATGGTCGCGACGCTCGAATGGACCGGCGCCGCACCACCCGCCGGTCATGCCCGCTCGCCGAGCAAACGGGGTTGAGGGCATCCGCACATGCTTCGGCACACCCTTGCCACCACCACGCTTGATGCCGGCGTCGACCTGCGGGACGCTCCCGTCCCCGTCGAGTGGATCTACAAGGAAGCGAGCGCGCCCGGTGACTGCGCACGAGCGAAGGCCTCGACGGCCTCGGCCACCTCACTCAGGACCCCGAGCTCGCCCCGCCAGTCGCCGGTCTGGAAACCGTGATCGGCCCCGGCCAGTCGAACGATCTGCTTGCCCGTGCGCTCTGCTGCGGCGTCATCCCAGGTGAGGTCAGCAGTGCCGGCCACGAGCATGGCCGGGGCCGCCGATCGGGCGATGTCCTCAGCGCAGCTCTTATCAATGAGCAGCGGGGTGAGCCAGATGGCGGGGACCCGATTGTCAGCGGCCCAGCCAGCCGCGTAGGTTCCCAGCGACTTGCCGAGGACGAGGCGCTGCGAGCTGGCTGCGGTGTGCGTGTCGAGCTCAGCCACCGCGCGTACGACGACTGCCCGGCGCGCGACCTCATCGAGATCATCGAGCTCCCAGGCAGCATGCCAGATCGTCCAACCGTTGAGTGCCAGAGCACGCAGGGGAAGTGCGAGACCCGGCATCTCGACGGGGTAAGCGCGACCGGGAAGGACGAGGACGCAGCGCGACGGGTCCGCACCCGGGGCGTTGCCCGCCCAACGCTTGATCTGCATCTCGGCCACGCGCTCACGCTACGGCAACCCGTTCACCATCTCCGACGTTCGCATCAGCATGACGAGGGCTATCGAGCAATCGACTGACCGCTGTTCGCCGGCCGAGAGTCACCGTCCGGTCCCTCATGAGACGCCGGCCTCGAGCCTCTCCAGATGCCGCTCGAGCCGCCGGCACGCTTGTCCGGCATGGGCGGGTGAACACATGAAGACGCCGATGGGAAAGGTCATTGTGGCGCTGTGTCCGTTGACCCGAT
>DATDNR010000030.1:0-4543 GCA_036518175.1 Marmoricola sp. | reverse complement strand
ACCGCTCACGACGACCACCCCGAGCGAGATTCGCCAACTCGGCCGGGCTGGGCTGGTCACGGGATCAGCCTGCCACGGCTCACCCAGCCAATCGACGCAGGTCGCTTCGCCACGCCTTGACGAAGGCCGCCTGTGAGGTGTGGAGCACGGACCGGAAGGCACGGGCGGTCGTCTGCCCGCTGTCGACAGTGTCGTAGAAGCGCACCAGCTGTTGCTCGCCGTACTTCTCCCCCGCGAACCGGCACGCCAGCCAGGCCTCCTCATACGTCGCGCCGAGGCCGTTCGCGGTCGGCGACAGGTCACGGGCGGTGGGCAGATGACGTGGCGGTCCGCTTCGCCGGATCCGGGCGAGGATCTGCCGGGCGGCGACGTGGACGCCGACGCCTGCGTGGTCGAGGGCGACGTAGTCGGCGAAGCCCTCGAGCAGCCACGTCGGCATGTCCGCGAAGGCGGCCTTGGTGGCGACATGGGTGCTCTCGTGGCTCAGCACCACCTGGGCACCCTTGGGCTTGAGCGTGGCGAAGATGCGCGGGTTGATGAAGACGTGCACCGGCGTGCCGCGGACGACGGTGCCGGTCACCGTCGTGGTGACAGCGGCGATGTTGGCGTACTGCGTCTGCGGGGCGTGCAGCATCTGATCCATCCGCTGCTCGGTGGCCGGCACCTCCACCACCAGCCTGCCCCGCCACGAGGTCAGCACCCTGTCGACGTCGCTGACCGCTCGCTGCGCCATGGCGCTGAACCGCGCCGCCTGACGAGCGCCGGCGGCGAGCACGAGCGTGCGCGGTGTGCGTACGACGCTCAACCGGCCCATCAGCCACGACGGGGCCCGGTCCCCGTGACCGCCCACGGCCGCCACTCGTGCACCGCCGTGGTCCGGCTCGAAGACCATCGCGGTCTCCAGGTGGGTCGCCGAGGGGTCGTAGTGCGGGATCCGGTAGCGCACGTCCACCGCTGCCACCCAGGCGCCCGCACCGAACCGGCGCCGCTCCCCCGCCGTGAGCGCGCCGTCCATCGTGTCGACGTACCGCAGCGAGACGTCGCGCAGGTGCAGCGCACGGACGTTGTCGTAGACGCCGCCCAGCAGAGCCGCCGAGTCGGGAGCCGCCAGGCGCAACGCCGACGACCGGCGGCCCGAGCGCAGGGCACGGACGAGCTGGTCCAGGGTGCGCTGGGCGGCCGCGGCCTGCGAGGAGGAGTCGTCGAGCGAGGGGCGCGGTGGCTTGACGCTGACCGTGGACGAGCAGCCCGAGACGAGCAGTGCGACGACCAGGCACAGCAGAAGGCCGGTCGTCCAGATTGCTGGACGACCGGCCTGCCCGCCTCGGGTGCTCACGCCCATCGGGGATGAGCGTAGTTGGTCAGCCGGGGCGCACCGCGCCGACGTACGGCATCGAGTGCAGGTCGGCGACGACGACGCCGACCGAGGGGTTCTCGGCGTTGACGATCTTGCCGTTGCCGATGTACATGCCGACGTGGCTGGGCCCGCTGTAGTAGAAGACCAGGTCACCGGGCTGCAGCTGGCTCTCGGAGATGTGCGGCCCGGAGGAGTACTGCGCGGCGGCGCTGTGCGGCAGCGAGACACCGGCGGATCCCCAGGCGGCCATGGTCAGGCCGGAGCAGTCGTAGGCGTCGGGGCCGGCCGCGCCGTAGACGTACGGCTTGCCGACCTGAGCCATCGCGTACTGGACCGCGGCGGCGGCCCGGCCGGACGCCGGCACGGACGCGGTGCTCGCGCTGGGGGTCGGTGCGGGCGCCGCCTGCGCCGCCATCTTCTGGCGCTGCTTCGCGGTCAACTTCGCGAGCAGCCGCTTGGCGGCCGCCGCCTTGGCGTCGACCTGGGCCTTCTCCTTGCCGAGCGTGCGCTTGGTCTTCGCCAGCGCCGCGACCTCGTCGGAGACTGCCTGCTTGCGCAGCCGGAGCCGCTGCAGCTCCTGGGCGTACTGCTTGATCAGCTGGCCGCGCTGGGTGTTGTACGCCGACACCGCGTTGAGGCTGTCGACGAAGGCCCCCGGCTTGTTCGACAGCATCAGCTGCGAGGCCGTCGACAGCGTCTGGCCCTGGTACTGGTCGACCACCAGAGCGGCGACCTGGTGGCGCATCTGCTGCACCGTCGCCTGCTGGCGGGACAGGTCGGCGTCGAGCGCCTTCAGCTTGGTCTGCGAGCCCTTCAGGGAGTCGCGCGCCGCGTTGTAGCGCTCCGAGGCCACCTCGGCCTGACGATAGAGCCGGTCGACCCGCTGCTGGACGCTGGCGATGCTGGGATCGGCATTCGCGGGTAGGGCGGCGCTCAGGCCGATGCCGGCCAGGGCAGTCAGGAACGCCAGGAAAAGGGCAACGCGCTTACGGCCGTCGAACACGTTCGGACGGTCTCCTCTTTGTCCAACGCCTACCAGGTGAGCTGACGGGTTCGGGCCCAAAGACGCCCTACGGGCACACGCCGACCACGGTCAGTGACCAACTCGCGCCCGATTCACCCCAAGGAACGTGGTTCCCCGGCTCCCTCCTCGCAGCCCCCCGGACTCACGATTCAGGACTCGGCGCGGCTCCTGAGCGGATCTCCGGTCTGACCCGCAGGTTTCAGGAGCCGGCAGACACATTAAGCGAAATCGGACCGACCGCACAAAGGCACCGGGCGTGTCCTGAGGATGTCCCTTGTCACAGCACAGGCGGCAACGCCACTGCTGTCACATCCGTCACTTGCCTCACATCGCGGCGCTCAGGCGGACTCCACCTCGGGCCCGGTCATCGGCGTCACCATGCGCAGCGGCGGCACCAGTCCGGAGTCGGCGAGCACGGCGAGCGCCTGCTCCTCGTCGGTGTCCAGGCTCAGCTCAGGCGGGGGGCCGAGCAGCACGGTCACCACGCAGTCATGGCAGGCCAGCCCGCGCACCAGGCAGGTGTCGCAGTCGATGCGAACGCTCATGTCCGCTTCCTCTCTCCAACGCTGGACTTCGGCTGGTGCAGACGCTGCCACCCGGCACCGACAACGTCAGATGGACGTGGTCTCCGAGACCCATTTACCCGTCATCGACGTGTCGAACCCCTGGCTGTCGGTGGGGGTACCTAGCGTTCGGGACGTGAGCAGGTGGTCCGACCAGATGAGCTTCGACGAGCTCGGCCGCCCCCTGCGTGATCTCACCTTCTGTGTGGTCGACCTGGAGACCACCGGCGGGTCCGCCGAGGGTGGCGCGATGATCACCGAGATCGGCGCGGTCAAGGTCCGGGGAGGCGAAGTCCTGGGCGAGTTCCAGACGCTGGTGAACCCGCACGCCGCGATCCCGCCGTTCATCGCGGTGCTCACCGGCATCACGAACTCGATGGTGGCCGACGCGCCCTCCATCGACTCGGCGCTGCCGGCCTTCCTGGAGTTCGCGCGCGGCTGCGTGCTGGTGGCGCACAACGCGCCCTTCGACGTCGGGTTCCTGCGCCACTTCGCGTCCCGGCAGGGCCGACCCTGGCCGCCCTTCGAGGTGGTGGACACGGCCAAACTGGCCCGCCGGGTGATCACCCGCGACGACGCGCCCAACTGCAAGCTGTCGTCGTTGGCTGCGCTCTTCCAGGCCGGCACGACGCCCAACCACCGGGCGCTCTCGGACGCACAGGCCACGGTCGACGTGCTCCACGGCCTGATGGAGCGACTGGGCAGCCTCGGCGTGCAGACGCTCGAGGAACTGCAGACCTTCAGCTCGCGCGTGTCGTCGGCGCAGCGGAAGAAGCGCCACCTCGCCGAGCATCTCCCCCACGCCCCTGGCGTCTACCTCTTCGAGGACGACAGTGGGCGGGTGCTGTACGTCGGGACCTCCCGCGATCTGCGCACCCGGGTGCGGTCCTACTTCACCGCCTCCGAGACGCGGTCGCGGATGGGCGAGATGGTTCGGCTGGCGAGCCGCGTGCGCGGGATCGAATGCGCGACCACCCTCGAGGCGCAGGTACGCGAGCTGCGCCTGATCGCCCAGCACAAGCCGCGCTACAACCGGCGCAGCCGGCATCCGGAGAAGGTGACCTGGCTGAAGCTGACCCGCGAGCCCTGGCCGCGGCTCGCGTTGGTGAAGCGGGTGCTCGACGACGGCGCTGATTACCTCGGCCCCTTCTCCTCCCGCCGCACGGCGGAGAAGTGCCTGGCCGCGTTGCACGACACCTTCCCGGTGCGCCAGTGCTCCGAGCGGCTGCCGAAGTCGCCGCGCCGGACGCCCTGCGCGCTCGCCGAGATGAAACGGTGCCTCGCCCCGTGTGATGGCAGCGTCGACCTCGACACGTACGCCGCGTTGGTGGCGCAGCTGCGAGACAACCTGCTGCGGCGGGCCGACGAGGTGGTCGACGCCATCTCAGGCCATATGGCGAGACTCGCCGAGATGGAGCGCTTTGAGGAGGCCACCCTGCAACGGGACCGGCTGGCCAGCTTCGTCCGGGCCGCGTCCCGCACCCAGCGGCTGACCGCGCTCACGCGCTGCCCCGAGATCGTCGCCGCCCGCCGTGAGGAAGGCGGCCGTTGGTCCGTCCACGTGATCCGGTTCGGCCGGCTCGCCGCTGCGGGGACGAT
>DATDNR010000029.1:0-26322 GCA_036518175.1 Marmoricola sp. | reverse complement strand
GGCCCGGCCGGCGGTCCGCCCGGAGAACAGGCAGCCTCCGAGGAACGTGCCCTCCAGCGAGTTGTAGCCGTGCATGCCGCCCCCGCCGAACCCGGCGACCTCCCCCGCGGCGTAGACGCCGGCAAGCGGCTCGCCGCCCGGCCGCAGCACCCGCGCGGACAGGTCGGTCTCCAGGCCGCCCAGCGTCTTGCGGGTCAGGATGTTCAGCCGGACCGCGATCAGCGGGCCGGCCTTCGGGTCGAGCAGCCGGTGCGGCCGGGCCACCCGGATCAGCCGGTCCCCGCGGTAGCCGCGGGCGGAGCGGATCGCGGCCACCTGGGCGTCCTTGCTGAACCGGTTGGCCATCTCCCGGTCCCGGGCCAGCACCACGCGCCGTACCTCCTCGGCGTCGAGCAGCGGCTCGTCGGTGAGCCGGTTCATGCCGGCCACCAGCTCGGCCAGGTCGTCGGCGACCACGAAGTCCTCGCCGTGCTCCAGGAACGCGGCCTCCGGGGCCGCCGGGCCGGACCGCACCCGTGACAGCAGCAGCCGCAGGTCCTTGCCGGTGAGGTCGGGGTTCTGCTCGGAACCGGAGAGCGCGAACTCCTTCTCGATGACCTTCTGGGTGAGCACGAACCACGAGTAGTCGTGACCGGTCGAGCGCAGGTGCCGCAGCGTGCCGAGCGTGTCGAAGCCGGGGAAGTACGGCGCCGGCAGCCGCTTGCCCGTCGCGTCCAGCCACAGGCTCGACGGGCCCGGCAGGATCCGGATGCCGTGGCTGGCCCAGACCGGGTCCCAGTTGCGCAGGCCCTCGACGTAGTGCCACATCCGGTCGGGGTTGATCAGCCGCGCGCCGGCGGCCTGCGAGATCGCGACCATCCGGCCGTCGACGTGGGCGGGGACGCCGGCCACCATCGTGCGCGGCGGCTCGCCCAGCCGGGCCGGCCAGGCCTTGCGGACGAGGTCGTGATCGCCGCCGATGCCGCCGGAGGTGACGATGACTGCCTGGGCGCGCAGGTCGAACTCGCCGACGGCGACCCGGGAGCTGGCCCGGCCGCGGTCGACGCCGCTGGGCTCCAGCAGCCGACCGCGTACGCCGGTCACGGTGCCGTCCTCGACGACGAGCTCGTCCACGCAGTGCCGGAAGCGGAGGTCGATCCGCCCGGTGTCCGCATGAGCACGGACCCGACGCTCGAAGGGAGCGACCACGCCGGGGCCGGTGCCCCACGTGATGTGGAAGCGGGGCACCGAGTTGCCGTGCCCGTCGAAGCGGCCGTCACCCCGCTCCGCCCAGCCGATCACCGGGAAGATGCGCAGGCCCATCGCGTGCAGCCAGCGACGCTTCTCACCGGCAGCGAAGTCGACGTACGCCTCGGCCCAGCGGCGGGGCCAGAAGTCCTCCTCCCGGTCGAACTGCGCGCTGCCCATCCAGTCCTGCAGCGCCAGCGCGTGGGAGTCGTGCACGCCCATCCGGCGCTGCTCGGGGGAGTCGACCAGGAAGAGACCGCCCAGCGACCAGAAGGCCTGCCCGCCCAGCGACTGCTCCGGCTCCTGGTCGAGCAGCAGCACCCGCTTGCCGGCGTCGGCGACCTCGGCCGCGGCCGCGAGCCCGGCCAGGCCGGCACCCACCACGATCACGTCGGCGTCCATCGGGGTACCCCTCTCGTCCAGGCCGCGCCGGCAGTTGCGCCGATGATCCCAGCGGGCGGTGGGGCAGCGTCAACGCAGCGTGAGCAGTCTCATGCCGGCCCTTGACCGTCGGGTATCGTTGTTTAGCGCACATCAACTAATCATCCGTCTCTTGGCGAAAGGACCCGGATGGCCGGCTCCCAGGCTGCGGCACGCGCGGAGCAGCGCGCGGCGCGGGCACAGCGCGACACCGCGAGCCCGCACTACAAGTGGATCGTCCTGTCCAACACGACACTCGGCGTGCTGATCGCGACGATCAACTCCTCGATCCTGCTCATCGCGCTGCCCGACATTTTCCGCGGGATCCAGATCAACCCGCTCGAGCCGGGCAACACCAGCCTGCTGCTGTGGCTGATCATGGGCTACATGGTCGTCACGGCCGTGCTGGTCGTGGGGCTCGGCCGGCTCGGCGACATGTACGGCCGAGTGCGGATCTACAACGCCGGCTTCGCGATCTTCACGTTCTTCTCGATCATGCTGGCCATCACCTGGCTGCACGGCGTGCCCGGCGGGATGTGGCTGGTGCTGATGCGGATCTTCCAGGGCGTCGGGGGCGCGATGCTGATGGCGAACTCGAGCGCGATCATCACCGACGCGTTCCCGGTCGAACAGCGCGGCCTCGGGCTCGGCCTCAACATGGTCGCCGGCATCGCCGGCTCCTTCGTCGGCCTGGTCGTGGGCGGCCTGCTGGCGCCGCTGGAGTGGCACATGGTGTTCGTCGTGTCGGTGCCCTTCGGCCTGTTCGGCACGGTGTGGGCCTACTTCAAGCTGCACGACACCGGCATCCGGCGGCACGCCCGGATGGACTGGTGGGGCAACCTCACCTTCGCTTGCGGACTGATCGCGGTGCTGGTGGGCATCACCTACGGCATCCAGCCGTACGCCGGCCACACCATGGGCTGGACGAACCCCTGGGTGCTCGCGGCGCTGATCGGCGGTGCAGCGATCCTCGTCCTGTTCTGCTGGGTGGAGACCCGGGTGGCCGAGCCGATGTTCCGGCTGGACCTCTTCAGGATCCGGGCGTTCACCTTCGGCAACGTCGCCAGCCTGCTCGGCTCGCTGGGCCGGGGCGGCCTGATGTTCATCCTGATCATCTGGCTGCAGGGCATCTGGTTGCCGCGCCACGGCTTCAGCTTCGAGTCGACACCGCTGTGGGCCGGCATCTACATGCTGCCGATGACGCTGGGCTTCCTCGTGGCCGGCCCGATGTCCGGCTGGCTCTCCGACCGCTTCGGCGCTCGTCTCTTCGCCACCGGCGGCATGCTCGTGGCCGCGGCCAGCTTCGTCTGGCTGCTGCTGCTGCCGGTCGACTTCTCCTACTGGGAGTTCGCGCTGGCGCTGCTCGTCAACGGCCTGGGCATGGGCCTCTTCGCGGCTCCCAACCGCACCGGCATCATGAACAGCCTCCCCGCGCACCAGCGCGGCGTCGGTGCCGGCATGAGCACCACCTTCCAGAACTCCGCGATGGTGCTCTCGATCGGCATCTTCTTCTCCTTGATGATCACCGGGCTGGCCTCCTCGCTGCCGCACACGCTGGTGAGCGGGCTGACCGCCCAGGGCGTGCCCCACGCCGCGGCCGACAGGCTGGCGGCGCTGCCGCCGGTGGGCGTGCTGTTCGCCTCGCTGCTCGGCTACAACCCGATCCAGACCCTGCTGGGGCCGCAGGTGCTCGGTCACCTCTCCGCGGCGCACCAGCACTACCTCACCGGCCGCAGCTTCTTCCCCTCGCTGATCTCCGGACCGTTCTCCGACGGCCTGGGCGTGGCCTTCGGGTTCGCCATCGCCGCCTGCGTGGTGGCCGCGCTGGCCTCGGCACTGCGCGGTGGGAAGTACGTGCACAGCGACGTGGGCCCGGTGCAGGGCGACTCGGCGGAGCGCGGCGAGGACTACATGCTCGTCGGCGCCGGACCGGCCGACGGGAGGGAGGGCGATGTCGATGCCGCAGACGGCGACGGTCGACAGCACGCTGGCTGAGCTCGCCGGCGGACTGCGCACGGTGATCAACCGCCTGGCGTTCCACCTGCGGGCGCCGGCGATGCAGAGCGGGATCACGCCCACGCGGCTGAGCGCGCTGGTCGCCCTGGAGCTGTCCGGGCCGATGCGACCCGGTGCGCTGGCCGCCCGCCTGGGCATCACCGCGGCGAGCATGTCGCGGCTCTGCGACGCGTTGGAGGAGTCCGGGCTGGTGCGTCGTACGCCTGATCCCGACGACCATCGGGCCACGCGCCTGCGCCTGACCGAGGAGGGCGCTCAGGCGCTCGCCCGGATCCGGCGGGCTGGCACCGCGGAGCTGGTGGCGGACATCTCCGGCCTGCCCCCCGACCAGCGGGCGGCGCTGGAGGCCGCGCTGCCGGTGCTGGTCTCGCTAGCCGACAAGCACCTCGGTCCCGCCGACACGGGGGCCTGATCCTGCGCGACAAGGCGCCATTCTCGGGGAGCTACGCCGCCGCGGTGGCGATGGCGCTGCTCGCGCTGTGCCCCTACATCGTGCTGTCCTCCGCGACGCTGCTCTTCGACGACCAGGTCGTGCAGGACCTCGGCGCCAGCAGCTTCGGCGGCGGCCTCGCCGACGCGCTGGCCAACGCGGGGTACGCCTTCGGGGCGGTGGCCGCGGCCGACCTGCTGCAGCGGTTGCCCAAGCGCCGCCTCTTCCTGGTCAACGAGCTCGTCTTCGCGGCCGGGTCCGTGCTGTGCGCCCTGTCGCCGGGGATCGTCGAGTACGTCGCGGGGCGGGTGCTGCAGGGCGCGGCGACCGGCGTGCTGCTGGTGGTCGCGCTGCCCCCGCTGGTCACCACGCACGGGCCGCGTCGGCTACCGCTGACCGCGGCGTTCGTGAACCTGGGGCTCTTCGGCATGGTGACGGCGGGGCCGCTGGTCGGGGGGATCGTGGCCGACGCCGCGGCATGGCGCCCGTTCTTCATCATTCTCGCCGTGCTCGGGATCCTCGGCTGGGTGCTGGGCCTGCTCACCTTCGAGCCGGACGCTCCGGCCGCGCCCGGAGCGGGCTTCGACTTCTCCGCGCTGCCGGTGGCGCTGCTGGCGACGGTGCTGCCCTTCCTCGGCGTGGCCTGGCTCGCACGCGGGTCGTTCACCGCAGCCGGCTTCCTGGTGCCGCTGATTGCGGGGCTGGCCGCGCTGGCGACCCTGCTGGTGCGCCAGTACCGCAAGGACAAGGCGTTGATGCCGCTGAAGCTGCTCGCCCACACGCTGCCTGTGACGGGCATCGCGGTGGCGATGGTCGCGGGCGCCGCGTTCACCGCAGTGGTCGAGCTGTGCGCGACCTACCTCCTCACCGCACGCGGCCTGTCGCCGCTGCAGACCGGGGCGCTGCTCGCCACCCAGATCCCGGGCGTGGTCCTCGCGGCCTGGCTCTTCAAGCGGATGTTCAGCACCCGCTGGCTGCCCGTCCTCGCGTTCTCCGGGCTGGCCCTGGTCGGCCTGGCCGGCGCGCTGGTGCTGGTGCTGATCCCCGGCCACGCCGTGGTGCTGACGGCCGTCGCCGGCTTCCTCCTCGGCTTCGGAGCGGGCGCGGGCGTCTCGCCGGGTCTGTTCATGGCCGGCCTGAGCGTGCCCTCGAAGCGCCTCGGACCGACCTTCGCCCTGGTGGAGCTGTTGCGCTCCGAAGCCGCATTCCTCGTCGCGCCCGTGCTGCTGGCGGTCTCGCAGGCGGTCGCCTCACCTGCCACCGGCATCCACCTCGGGGCGCTCGTGGTGGTGCTGCTGGCCGGCGGCGGGGGAGTAGCGCTGTTGCTGCTGCTCCTCGTGGGCGGGATGAAGCCGCATCGCCCCGATCTCGAGCGCTGGCTCGGGGGCGAGGACCCTGCCTTCGACTCCCGGCCGCTGGCCGCTGCCGTGCGCGACGTCTGAGCGCGGTGGCTGGTCTGCGTGGTCGCCGGCCGCCACAGTGGATCCATGGGGGCCGTGCCCGTGCCACTGGCCACGCAGAACTTCCCGCAGTTCGGCAGCCAGCACCTGGTGATCCTGGTGGTCACGCTGGTCGGCTGCGTCGTGGCGTTCCGGCTCGGCCGTCGTTGGCGGGGGCGGCGCGAGGAGCAGTGGGCGGCCCGGGTGCTGGGCACGCTGGTGCTCGGTGTCGCCGTACCGCAGCAGGTCGCGGAGCTGGTCGGCTCCGGGCGGCTGTTCTACACGTCCCTGCCCTTCCAGCTCAGCGACCTGGTCTGGATGGTCGCTGTCTGGACGCTGTTCACCGGGGGCCGGCGCTCGCGCTCGCTGCTCTACTACTGGGGGTTGACGCTGACGCCGCAGGCCATCATCACCCCCTCCCTCGGCCACCTCTGGCCCGAGCCGCTGTTCATCACCTTCTGGGCGGTGCACGTGCTGACGTTGTGGGCGGCCGTCTTCGTCTGCCTCGGGGTCGGCCCCGGCCCTGACTGGCGCGACTATCGCTGGGCCCTGCTGTGCACGGCCCTCTGGGCGGTGCTGGTGATGGGCTTCAACGCGCTGGCCGGGACCAACTACGGCTTCCTCAACGCGAAGCCGCCGTCGGCCTCGGCGCTCGACCTGCTGGGACCGTGGCCCGTCTACGTGTTCGCCGAGGTCGCCATCCTGGTCGCGGTGTGGGCGCTCATGACCTGGCCGTGGACGGCGGGGCGCCGCCGGAGGCGGGCCGCTCAGCTGCCGACGTAGGCCGCGAGGTGCTCACCGGTGAGCGTGCTGCGCCCGGCGACGAGCTCGGAGGGCCTGCCCTCGAAGACGATCCTCCCGCCGTCGTGGCCGGCGCCGGGGCCGAGGTCGATGATCCAGTCGGCGTGCGCCATCACGGCCTGGTGGTGCTCGATCACGATCACGGACCTGCCGGAGTCGACCAGCCGGTCGAGCAGCCCGAGCAGCTGCTGCACGTCGGCGAGGTGCAGCCCGGCGGTCGGCTCGTCGAGGACGTAGACCTCGCCCTTCTCGGCCATCTGGGCGGCCAGCTTCAGGCGTTGCCGCTCGCCACCGGAGAGGGTGGTCAGCTGCTGCCCAAGCTTGACGTAGCCCAGGCCCACGTCCACCAGCCGGGCCAGCACCTTGTGGGCCGCGGGCGTGCGCGCCTCACCGGCGCCGAAGAACGCCAGCGCCTCCTCGACGGAGAGGTCGAGCGCCTCGGCGATGTCCTTGCCGCCCAGGGTGTACTCCAGCACCGCCGGCTGGAAGCGCCGCCCTCCGCACTCCTCGCACGGTGTCTCGACGGTGTCCATGATGCCGAGCTCGGTGTAGATCACCCCGGCACCCTTGCAGCTGGGACAGGCCCCCTCGGAGTTGGAGCTGAACAGCGCCGGCTTCACGCCGTTTGCCTTGGCGAACGCCTTCCGGATCGGTTCCAGGAGCCCCGTGTACGTCGCCGGGTTGCTGCGCCGGGACCCCTTGATCGCGCCCTGGTCGACGACCACCACGCCGTCGCGGCCGGCGATCGAGCCCTGGACCAGCGAGCTCTTCCCGGACCCGGCGACCCCGGTGAGCACGCACAGGACACCGAGCGGCACGTCGACGTCGACGTTGCGCAGGTTGTGGGTCGACGCTCCCCGCACCTGCAGCGCTCCGGTCGGGCGGCGCACCGGGTCCTTGAGCCGGGCGCGGTCGTCGAAGTGCCGCCCCGTGGTGGTGCCGCTGCGCCGCAGCCCCTCGACGTCGCCCTCGAAGCAGACGCTGCCTCCGTCGATGCCGGCACCCGGCCCCAGGTCCACGACGTGGTCGGCGATCGCGATCGTCTCGGGCTTGTGCTCGACCACCAGCACGGTGTTGCCCTTGTCGCGCAGCTGCACCAGCAGCTCGTTCATCCGCTGGATGTCGTGCGGGTGCAACCCGATCGTCGGCTCGTCGAAGACGTAGGTGACGTCGGTGAGCGAGGAGCCGAGGTGGCGGATCATCTTCGTCCGCTGGGCCTCACCGCCGCTCAGGGTGCCCGCCGGTCGCTCCAGGCTGAGGTAGCCCAGGCCGATGTCGACGAAGGAGTCCAGCAGCTGTCGTAGCCCCGCCAGCAGTGGCGCCACCGAGGGCTCGCGCAGGTCGCCCAGCCAGGCTGCCAGGTCGCTGATCTGCATGGCGCACAGGTCGGCGATGTTCTTGCCGTTGATCCGTGACGACCGAGCCTCCTTGGTGAGCCGGGTGCCGTCACACTCCGGGCAGGTGCGGAAGGCGATCGCGCGCTCCACGAACCGGCGCACGTGGGGCTGCATCGCCTCCACGTCCTTGGACAGCATCGACTTCTGGATCCTCGGGATGACGCCCTCATAGGTGAGGTTGACCCCTTCGACCTTGATCTTCTCCGGCGCGCCGTAGAGCAGCTTGTCGAGCTGTCTCCTGGTGTACTGCGCGATCGGCTTGTCCATCGGCAGTCCGGCACCGCTGAAGACCCGGCCGTACCACCCGTCCATGCTGTAGCCGGGGACCAGCAGGGCGCCCTCGGACAGTGACCGGGTCTCGTCGTACACCGCGGTCAGGTCGAAGTCGGAGGTGTTGCCCATGCCCTCGCAGCGAGGGCACATCCCGCCGAGATAGACCGCGTCCTTGACGACCCTCTTCTCGACCCGACCGCCCTTCTCGGTGCTCATCACACCGCCGGCCCGGCGCGTGGGCACGTTGAAGGAGTAGGCCGTGGGCGGTCCGACGTGCGGCTCGCCGCAGCGGCTGAACAGGATGCGCAGCAGCGCGTTGGCGTCGGTCGCGGTCCCCACGGTCGAGCGCGGGTTGGCCCCCATCCGCTCCTGGTCGACGATGATGGCGGTCGTCAGGCCCTCGAGCACGTCGACCTCCGGGCGTGCCAGCGTCGGCATGAACCCCTGGACGAAGGCGCTGTAGGTCTCGTTGATCAGCCGCTGCGACTCCGCCGCGATCGTGTCGAACACCAGCGAGCTCTTGCCGGAGCCGGAGACGCCGGTGAACACCGTGATCCGGCGCTTGGGGATCTCGACGTCGACGTCCTTGAGGTTGTTCTCTCGGGCACCGTGGACGCGGATGAGGTCATGGCTGTCGGCTACGTGCACATCGCGCATGGCGGTCACGCTAGTGGGAGGACCCGCTCAACGCTTCTCGATTCCTGCCCGGTCGAACAGGCGCTGTGCCACCGGGGCGACGAGGGACGAGCCGGCCGCCGACGCGGCGCCGATGCCCCAGCCGATCGGCCCGAGGGGTCGGCAACCGAAGAAGTGCGAGAGCCCCGGCGTCTGCACCACCCCGGCCAGCGCGGCCGCCGATGCCACCGACGAGCCGACGACGAGCGGGTTGCGCCGGCCGGCGACCAGCGTCTGACCGAGCTGCGACCCGACGATCGACACCAGCGCCACGGTCCCGGCGCGGTGCCTGGTCGCGCCGGTCAGCCGAGCCGCCCCCCACCCGGCCCCGCCGGCGGCCGCCGTGACAGCGCCGCGGAGGACGACGTCGCGGGTCAGCGAGGCACCCAGGGAGGCTTCGGGCCCCTCCCGGGCGAGGGTCTGCGGATCCGCCCCGCTCGGCGGACGCACCGCCAGCGCCATGGCGGGCACCAGATCGGTGAGCAGGTTGACCAGCAGCAGCTGCCGGGCGTTGAGCGGAGAGCCGTTGCGCGACAGCATCTCGCTGAGCAGGGTGAAGCCGATCTCGCCGAGGTTGCCGCCGACCAGTACGGCGACGGCGTCGCGCACGGACGCCCACATGGCGCGTCCTTCCAGGATCGCGTCGATGAGGGTCTCGATGTCATCGTTGGTCACCACCATGTCGGCGGCTTCCTTCGCCGCGTTGGTGGCATGCCTCCCGATCGCCACGCCGACATCGGCGAGCTGGATCGCCGCGGCGTCGTTCGCGCCGTCACCGGTCATGGCGACCGTCCGGCCGCGTCGTTGCAGGGCCTGGACGATGCGCACCTTCTGGGCCGGGCTGACCCGCGCGAACACACCGATGCCGTCGACACGATCCTGCAGCTCGTCGTCCGTCAGGTCGTCCAGCGCCGGCCCGGTGAGGATCCCACCACCGTTGAGCAGGCCCAGCTCCACCGCGATCGCTTCCGCGGTGGAGGGGTGGTCGCCGGTCACCATGACGACGTCGACTCCCGCCGCGCGCAGGCCGGTCACGGCCTCGGCGGCCGACGCCCTCACCGGGTCTGCCATGGCGAGCAGCCCGATCAGCTCCAGGCGTCGGACCCGGCCGTCCTCGAGGCTGCCGGCGGTCTCCGCGCGTCGCTCGGCCACGGCCAGGACCCGGTAGCCCCGGCGACCGAGCTCGTCGACGTGCCTGGCGATCTGCTCCCGCGTCTGCTTCGCGAGGGGAGCAGAACCCCGCGCCCCACGCCGCCGGGTGCAGCGCGGCAGGACGACCTCCGGCGCCCCCTTCACGGTGAGGAGCAGCCCGTCACCGGTGGTGCCCAGCACCGCGTGGTAACCGCGGCTGGGCTCGAACGGCAGCTCACCACATGTCTGCCAGTCCGTGGCACCGGCGTCGGCAGGGATCCCGGCCGCGGAGGCGGCCTCGAGCACGGCGCGATCGGTCGGATGGGGAACGTGACCGGTGACGCCGGCCTCGGCCGTCGCGCGCACGCCGGCGGCGAGGATCTGGCGGCCGAGGGGACTGAGCCCCTCCGGCCCCTCCGGCCCATCCGGCCCGCCGAGCGCTTCGTCGTGCTGGCCGTCGCTGACGCATCCGACGCTGATCCGCCCGGTGGTGAGCGTGCCCGTCTTGTCCGCGCACAGCACGTCGATCCGGCCGAGAGCCTCGACCGTCGCGTGGTGGCGCACCAGGGCGTGGCGCGCCGAGAGCCGGCGGGAGGACGCCAGCTGGGCGACCGTCGCGACGATCGGCAGCCCTTCGGGCACCGCTGCCACGGCGAGCCCGACTCCGGTGGCGAGCGTGTCCGAGACGCGGCGTCCCCGGACCAGGCCCGCGCCCACCACGGCGGCACCGGCACCGAGCGCGAGCGGGACAGTGCGCGAGGTGAGCCCGCGCAGCCGCGACTCGACGCCACTGGGGCGTCTCGGCGCGTCCGCCGGTGCACGGGCACTGCGTCCCATCTCGGTGTCCTGACCGACGGCGACGACCACCCCGGCGACCTCGCCGGCAGCGATTCCGGTGCCGGCGTAGAGCATGCTGTGCCGATCGGCCAGCGCGCGGGCGGGCGAGGGATCGGCGCGCTTGGTCACCGTCTGTGACTCGCCGGTGAGACTGGCCTCGTCCACCTCGACGCCCTGGCTCTCCAGGACACGACAGTCCGCGGGTACGGCGTCACCGGCGCGCAGCACCACGACGTCGCCGACCACGAGGCGATCTGCCGCCACCAGGATCTCGGTGCCGTCGCGGCGTACGTGGACGTGGGCCGCCGAGGCCTGGGCCAGGCGGTGGATCGCCCGCTCGGCTCGCACCCGCTGCACGCCGCCGACCAGGGCGTTGAGGGCCAGCGCGGCGCTGATCAGCCCTGCGTCTGTCACCGAGCCCAGCACCGCGGACAGTCCCGCGCCGGTGGCCAGCGGAGCAGTCAGGGGACTGCCGAGGTCCTCCAGTGCCGCCCGGGCCACGGCTTCGACCGCCGGTGTGCCCTCCTGGGAGTCCGAGTGCTGTACCCGTTCCTCGGCCTGGACCGTCCGCAGCCCCTGAGGTCGGCTGGCCACGCGTGCCAGCACCTGCTCGGTGGGCATCACGTGCCACTCGGCCTGTTCTTCCCCGACCGGCTCCGGCCGGTGGCCGAGCCGGATCGCGGTCCACGAGCTCATCAACATCGAGGCGAGCGCCGCCGCGTTCACGGCGAGTCCGGCCCGGGCTGTCGCTCCCTGGCGGCGGCCGGCGAGAGCCAGCACCGCGGCGGCGCCGGAACCGTACGTCGAGGTCGTGCAGCAGCGGCGGCTGACCGAGCGTGCGTCGGGGATCGCCGTCAGGAGCAGCCATGCGTCGACCAGGCCTCGGGCGGTCAGCACGTGGGCGCCCCAAGGGGCCTGACCACCCCGGTGCACCCCGATGCCCAGGTCAGCGGCAGCCAGCGCCGACCTCTCTCGCGCGGACACGAGCACGACGCCGTGCCCCTCCTGCTGGAGGCGGCGCACCTCGGCCGCCACACGGCTGCCGCCGCGGATCGCGCCGGCAGCGCCGACGCGGTCGGCGAGGTTGCTCCGCAGTCCGGCCACCAGCAACGTGCCTGCTGATCTCGCCGCCGACGCCAGCTGGTACGCCAGCGGGTCGAGCTCGGGTTCGACGCGGGCTAGGGCCACCACCTCGCCGGAGTCGCACAGACAGAGCAGTGCACCGCCGGGCGAACGGAGTGCCTTGCGGGCGGCGAGGCCCGCTTCGTCGAGACGAGCCGGGCACGCCCCGATCGGGCCGAGCCACCACTGCCCGGACTGCTGCACGGCCGAGGGGAGCTGCGGGTCGAACAGCAGGCGGGCCGCGAGCCACAGCTCGTCCTCGTCGTGGCGTCCGGGGGCGACCCAGGCCGAGCTGATCGTCGACCGACCCGACCCCAGCACGTCGGCGTCGAGCACCACCGTGTCGATCCGGTCGAGCAGACGCAGGGCATCCCGGTCCATGGCGAGCACGCCTCGCTCGGCGAGGATGCGGCACAGCGTCGCCGCGAAGGCCTCCCGACCGAGACGCGCCCCCTTGGGGTTGCCCGCGACGGTGACGGCGACCGCGAGCCGCGGATCCCGAAGCCCCGCCAGGGTTCCGGCGGCCGCGGCGAACCCGGCCCAGGAGGACCAGCTCGAGTAACGTTCCACGGGCCCCGGCGGGAGCTCTGCGCGCTCACCCGGCACTTCCAGGGCGGCGACGCGTCCCGAGCGCGGACCATGCAGCTCGACCTCGCGCTGCTCCCAGAGCCGACGGCGGGCGCCCAGCTCCCGCAGCAGCAGCACCCGGTGGGTCGCGTCGACCATCGGGCTCAGCGGCGAGCCGGCCAACCCCTGGCTGGCTGCGTGCAGGGCGGCGAGCCCGAGGTCGGCGGCCGGCCCCAGACGGCGCTCGAGCGGTCGGCGGAAGGCGGGCGTGGAGTCGATCAGCCCGACCAGCGCTGCGACCTCCGAGGACACGGGGTTGCGGCGCAGCGCCCCGGTGAAGACTGCCGTCCCCGCCGCGAGCGCGTCACCCGCAAGGGCCCAGCGCTGTCGGCGGAGCGGCTCGTCGTCGCCGGGGTGCTCGGCACGGTCGAGCGGAAAGCCTTCGTCGGTGAGCCCGAAGACGTCCTCGACGTCCTCCACCGTGTCGATCACGGCCTCGATGCCGACGTCGCCCTCGTCGAACTCCACGGCCAGGCGCCCCGTGGCCTGGTTGACGGCTGCCCACCTGACTCCCTCGATGGCCCGGACGGCGTGCTCGAGGTGGTCCGCCACGTGCGCCAGCTCGGACCTGTGGGCGCCGCTGACCTCGATGTGGGCCCGACCGTGCCTGCGCCAGACCCGCCGTCGACGCCGCCGCCGCCCGGGTGAGGGGGCCGACGTCTGCTGCTCGGTCCCTGTGGAGGCCCCCGCGGGCGGAGCAGAAGCGTCCCGCAGGGTCACGCGGCGTTCACGGGCGACTCTTCGCGGCGGGCGCGCTCCTCTGCGGCCCGGGCACGCCGTTCGACGAGGTAGGTCCCCGCCGCCACCACGCCGGCCACCGGCCACTCGATCACGCCGACGACCGCGAGTCCTGCCAATCCGCCGTACCAGAGCCAGCGACCCGTCTCACGGTCGGGGTGCTGACGGCGTTCGGAGTCGTTCCCGGACAACGACACCCGCGGCACCGGGACGTGGGCCACACCGAGCCGGGGGAGCGGCAGGTGCCGGAGATGGACCTCGGGCACCGGCACCGGCAGGGACGGGCTCGACGCCACGTTCCGTTCGGCCTCGACCGACTCCTGTGGGGCGGCTCCGGTGCCCGGCGACGAGGAACGGCCTCGCGAGCCCGTCTTGCGCGTCGTGGTCTGTTCGCTCATCGCCGTCACCTTCCAAGACCTGATCGACACACGCTCCGGCCGGGCTCCCGTCCCCCACTAGGGCCGAAGGTCATCGCTCGGGAGGCACGTCCTTGCGCATCACGCAGTTCTTCATGCCCTTCGGGCGGACGTAGCTGAACCCGGCGCGCTCGAAGAGTCTGCGGGTGCCGTTGTAGAGGACGGCGACCCTCTTGCCGTCCGTGTCATGGGGATATCCCTCCACGACCCCACCGCCGGCCTGCGCGATCAGGTCGAGCGCTCCCTGGAGGGCGAGGATGGACAGCCCCTTGCGCCGGTACCTCTTGTCGACGAACAAGCAGGTGATCCGGTAGTCGGGCACCATGTCGAGCTCGGCGTCGTACTGCTTGCGGTGATAGATGTTCGGCAGCTCTTCGGGGGTGCCGTACTCGCACCACGCAACGGCCTCCTCTGCGTCGAACACGAGCGCGGCGTGGGCCCGGCCCTCCCGGACCAGCCGCTGCTTGAGGGCACGGTTGCTCCCGGCGTCGTGGGTCTTGTCCTCGTGCATGGTCTGGAACCAGGTGCACCAGCAGCCGCCGAAGATCCCGTTGTGCCGCTCGACGAGTTTCGCGAACGCATTCCACGTGTCGGCATCCAGGGCCTTGACGGTGTAGCCGCTCGTGGGGGCCTCGACGGTCGTCATGTCGGCAGGGTAGGGCGGATTGCGGACGTTCGTCGTCCTCAGTGACCGTTGAAGGGGATGATGCCCGCACTGCGGGGCGGCTGCACGAGCGCAGACTCGACCTGGTCGAGCAGTCGGGCGAGGGGCGGCGGCACCTGCTCTGCCGTCAGCGCGGCAGCCAGCGCCGTGTCGAGCAGTGCCTTCCGCCCGGAGGCGACCCCGGCGAAGCGGCGCAGCTGTGATTGCAGCGGCTTGCCGCGCCAGGCGGGTTGCTGCTGGAGCGCCGCGAACCGGTCACCCAGGGCCAGGTCGTCCAGCACCGCGAGCGCCTGGTCGGCGCCGAGCGCGCGGATCAGCTCGTCCTCGAGGTCGCAGGTGCACACCTGGAAGCCGACGGCGCCCATCGCCGTCAGATCGGGCACCAGCAACCCGTGAGCCGACAGCGCCCTCTGCACATGACCGGCTTCGCCGACGTCGCACAGACCCAGCACCCGCGGCGGATCGGGCTGACCCAGCCAGGCGTCGAGGTGGCGGCGGATGTTGGTCACGCCGCCCATGGGGACGAGCCTCAGGGTCGGGTCCGCCTCGTCGAGGCCACGTGCCGTGGCGAGCGTCCGTACCGCGACGACGTCGCTCGGCCCCTCGAGGAGGACGACCACGCGCGGCGGTGACGAGGCTCCCAGGGCGCGGTGTCGGCGGTTGCGCCGTGCGCGGTCCACATTTCCAGTGTGGCCGACGAAGATGGACTTCGGCTACGAACGGATCCGGATCGCCGGTGGGCGCAAGCGGGCGCAACGCGGCATTCCCTGTTCGTCGGTCAGGTCGACGTCGACATCGACCTTCTCGGCGAGCGGCGGGAGGTCCGACAGCATGAGCTTGGCGCGCCGGAACATCGTGAAGCGGCCCTCCTCCACCGTTCCCCAGGTGAGGTAGACGAACCGCTCGCCCTTCTTGCCGTGCACGCCCCGGGCCGCGGAAGTCACCCGCGTCCGTGGCGACGTCGACGACCCATTCGGCGGCTGGCGCATCGCCGGGCACCAGGCCCACCGGCTCGCGACCCACCTGAACGGCGACGTGCACGTTGGTGTACGAACCGCAGGTCAGTCCCGGGAGCCGATGCCCCCGGATCACCAGCCGCATGGCCACAGGACCAGCACGCGCGAACCCCTCGCCACTTTCAACGTATAGCGCCACCGGGGTCTTGCCGCAAGACCCTCGTGGTGTCGCACAATCACCGCTCCTCGCCGCATCGTGCCGACTGGAGCTGAGCACCGTGACCCCGTTGACGAGCAGTGCCTTCGACCTTCCCGCCCACCTCGCCCACAAGGCCGATCCGGAGCTGACAGCCGCTGACGAGCAGCACTTCCGCGCCATCGCCGAGAGACTCGAGCAGACGGTCGCGGAGCTGTCGGAGCGACTCGATGAGGCGCGCCGGACCCCCGGCGGCACCGGCCAGGAGGCGATGGATCGCGACCTGGAGGTGCACCGCCTGACGGGTCGGCTGCGTGCCCTGCGCCGCTTCAACCTCGACCTGTGCCTGGGCCGGATCGTCGAGGAGGGAGCCACAGAGCCGGTCTACATCGGACGGCTCGGCCTCACCGACAGCGCTGGTGGCCGCCTCCTGGTGGACTGGCGCGCGCCCGCCGCCGAGCCCTTCTTCGGGGCCACCCACGCCGATCCGATGGGCCTGCTGAGCCGGCGCAGATATCGATGGACGCGCGGCCGGGTCAGCGACTACTGGGACGAGGTGTTCAGCCCGGACGCCTTGACCGGGCATGCTGCCCTCGACGACCAGTCGGCATTCATCGCGAGCCTGGGCGAGAGCCGGTCGGGGCGCATGCGCGACGTGCTCGCCACCATCCAGGCGGACCAGGACGCCATCATCCGCGCAGGCTCGCGCGGCACCCTGGTCGTCGACAGTGGGCCGGGCACCGGGAAGACGGTGGTGGCCCTGCACCGGGCGGCGTACCTGCTCTACTCCGATCCCCGCCTCGATCATCACCGGGGCGGCGTGCTGGTGGTCGGCCCGCACAGGCCCTACCTGGCGTACGTCGCCGACGTGCTTCCCAGCCTGGGCGAGGAAGGGGTGCGCACCTGCACCCTGCGTGACCTGGTCCCGGAGGGCGCCGAGGCCCGACCAGAGGCGGATCGCGAGGTCGCCCGGCTGAAGTCGTCTGCGGCCATGGTCCGCGCCATCGAGCCGGCGGTGCGCTTCTACGAGGAGCCGCCCACCGCCGGCATGGTCGTCGAGACGCCTTGGGCCGACGTCTGGCTCAGTCCGGACGACTGGGCGGAGGCGTTCGGGTCGGTGGAGCCGGGCAGACCGCACAACGAGGGGCGGGACGAGGCCTGGGAGGAGCTGCTCACCATCATCGTCGACAAGCACGAGGCCGACGAGGAGGTCCCGGAAGAGCTGGTGCGCCGAGCCCTCGCGCACAACGACGGGCTGGTCGACGCCTTCGCCCGCGCGTGGCCGCTGCTCGAGCCGACCGACCTCGTCGGTGACCTGTGGTCGGTTCCGGCCTACCTGCGCCTCTGCGCGCCCTGGCTGTCCGCGGAGGAGGTCGAGCTCCTGCAACGCCCCGATCCGCAGCACTGGACGACCTCGGACCTGCCACTGCTGGACGCGGCGCGTCAGCGTCTGGGCGATCCGCTGGCGCCTCGGCGGCGTCGCCGAATGCGATCCGCCGCGGCGGCAGAGCGCGAGCAGATGGCCCAGGTGATCGACCATCTCGTCGCGACCGACGACTCCGAGATGCAGGTGATGTCCATGCTGCGCGTGCAGGACCTGCGGGACGCCCTGGTCGACGAGGGAGCGGTGCCCGGCGCCGACGCGGATCCTCTCGGCGGCCCCTTCGCCCACATCGTGGTCGATGAGGCCCAGGAGATGACCGACGCAGAGTGGCAGATGCTGCTGTCTCGCTGCCCCTCGCGCAGCTTCACCGTCGTCGGGGACCGCGCCCAGGCCAGACACGGGTTCGCCGAGTCCTGGCAGGAGCGCCTGCAGCGGATTGGACTGGACCACGTCAACCTCGCCACCCTGTCCATCAACTACCGCACGCCGCGGGAGGTGATGGCGGAGGCCGAGCCGATCATCCGTGGCGTGCTGCCGAACGCCAATGTGCCGACGTCGGTGCGCAGCACCGGAGTGCCGGTCGTCCGCGGCCACGCGGCACAGCTCCACTCGATCATCGACGAGTGGTTGCGCACGCACCCCGACGGTGTCGCCTGTGTGGTCGGTGCGTCCACCTACCAGGAGACGCCACGCGTCCGCTCCCTCGCGCCGGAGCTGTGCAAGGGCCTGGAGTTCGACCTGGTGGTTCTCGTCGACGCCGACGCCTTCGGAACCGGCATCGAAGGCGCCGTCGATCGCTACGTCGCAATGACACGGGCCACCCAGCAGCTGGTCATGCTGAGCTCCAGGACGAACGCGGCACCTCGGACCAGACCGGCGGCGGGGGTTGGAAGTGCATAGTGGGAGCAGATCCCCGGCCGGTGGAGGAGCGATGTCCGAGAGCGAAGGTCCGAGCCCGTCGGCGGAGCGTCGCCGTACTCCAGCCACCCACGACTTCGAGGCCAGCTATGCAACGGGTCGCCCGCCCTGGGACATCGGTCGGCCCCAGTCAGCCTTCCGTGACCTGGCCGATCGCGGACTCCTGCGCGGTCGGGTGCTCGACGTCGGCTGCGGCACCGGGGAGCACGCCCTGATGGCTGCCTCCCTGGGGCTCGACGCGACCGGTGTGGACGCGGCCAGCACCGCCATCACGATCGCGCGCACCAAGGCCGAGGAGCGCAAGCTCGACGCCCGGTTCCTCATCTGGGACGCCCTGCAGCTTCCCGCTCTCGGCGAGTCCTTCGACACCGTGCTGGACTGCGGGCTGTTCCACGTCTTCGAGGATGCCGCGCGACCGGCCTACGTCGACGGCCTGCGCGCGACGATGCCGACCGGGGCCCGCTACTACATGCTGTGCTTCAGTGATGAGGAGCCGGGGGACTGGGGCCCTCGGCGCATCACCCAGGACGAGATCCGAGCCAGCTTCGAGCACGGCTGGCGCGTCGAGGGGATAGAGCCGGCGATGATCGAGACCACGATCGAGCCCGAACGCGTCCATGCCTGGCTCGTGTCCCTGTTTCGCACGTGAGGCAGTGCTGGTCCGGGCTGCGCGACCGGGACGGTACCTACGAGGACTCTGTCAGCGCGCCTCGACCTGGGGAGGCATCGTGCCCGAGCACGAATGCGGAGGAACGGCACTTGATGGGCTAGGCTGCGGGCACAGCTTGTCGTGTTCTCGCCGCGAGTTGTCCGCATGTTGTAGCCGTGACAGTTGCTCCGTGCGTAGCCGGCCGAAGCCCTCGGACCCCCGGCTGTCGGTGGGACACCCCTACAGAGAGCGACTTCTCCTTGCCCTCCTTTGCAGAACTCGGTGTGCCCGCACACCTGACCGACGTGCTGACGGGCCTCGGCTTCACGACCCCGACGCCGATCCAGGAAGCGACACTCCCCGACGCTGTGGCCGGCCGAGACGTCCTCGGCCGCGGCAGGACCGGGTCGGGCAAGACCTACGCGTTCCTGTTGCCCCTGGTGGCTCGACTCTCCACGGGCGGACGGGCTCGCGCGCGGACTCCGCGAGCGCTGATCCTGGCGCCCACCCGCGAGCTGGTCAGTCAGATCGATGCTGCACTGGCACCGCTGGCGCGAGCAGCGGGCCTGACCTCGCGCACCGTCTTCGGCGGCGTCGGACAGAACCCGCAGGTCACCGCGCTGCGCCGCGGTGTGGACGTCGTCGTGGCCTGCCCCGGGCGGCTCGAGGACCTGATCGCCCAGGGCCACTGCAGCCTGACCGACGTCGAGATCACCGTCCTCGACGAGGCTGACCACATGGCCGACCTCGGCTTCCTGCCCGCCGTACGTCGGCTCCTGGGGCAGACACCGCGTGCGGGCCAGCGACTGCTCTTCTCAGCCACCCTCGATCGCGCCGTCGATGCGTTGGCACGACAATTCCTGACCGATCCGGCGGTGCACGCGGCGGACGCGACGCCCACATCGGACAACACGATGTCGCACCACGTGCTCCACGTCGATCGGGAACACCGGTTGACCATCCTCGTCGACCTGGCCAGCGCCCCTGGTCGTACGGTGATCTTCACCCGTACCAAGCACGGCGCCAAGGCCTTGGCCCGCCAGCTCAGTCGTGCCGGCGTGCCGGCCGTCGAGCTGCACGGCAATCTGAGCCAGAACGCCCGGACGCGGAACATGGAGGCCTTCCACACCGGACGGGTCGAGGTCCTGGTCGCCACCGACATCGCCGCCCGCGGCATCCATGTCGACGATGTCGCACTGGTCATCCATGCCGATCCGCCCAACGAGCACAAGGCCTACCTGCACCGTTCGGGCCGCACCGCACGCGCCGGGGCCTCCGGAACCGTCGTGACCCTGGCGACCCGCGAGCAGCTGCGCGAGGTGAAGGCGCTCACCCGCAATGCTGGTATCACTGCCTCCACCACCCGGGTCGAGGGCCCCAGCCATCCCGCGCTCACCCAGCTGGCTCCCGGTGAACGGGTGCTCTCGACACTGCGCGAGCCTGTGCCCTCGACGGCGTCCGCCGAGACCGCTCCCCGCACTCCGAGGCGTCGCCGCAACCGCCGTACGGGCCGCCGACAGACCACCCGTCCCGCAGCGTCCGCGCCGCGCAGCAGCCACAGCGCCGCCGGCTTCAGCGCCGGACGCCGCTGACGGCAGCAACCAGCGCGTCGAGTTCGCGGTGGCCTGGCCGGGCGATCAATGCTGGCGTGCGGCGGGTTGCGGCACTGCAGGCAGCTGTCCGACGGCGCCCAGACGGTCGAAGTTGTCGGCCGCCCAGGTGGCCAGTGCCCGGGTGCCGGAGGTGGAGTAGCCGCCAGGTGCACCCAGGGTGGTGACCACCAGTCGGTGGCCGCCGACCTCGGTGATCACCGCCAGCGTGTTCTTCGCCGGGGTGGTGAAACCGGACTTGCCCAGCGAGCCGGGGTAGGAGCGGATGTAGTCGTGGCCGCGGTAGACGAAGTGGCTACGACCGCCCAGCGGGCCGACCGTGGCACGCAGGTCGTCCAGCCACGGGCTGACCACCGGGTCGGCGGCGGCGGCGCGGAGGAACACGGCCAGGTCGTACGCCGAGGAGTGGGCGCCTTGCGCGGTCAGGCCCGAGGGGGTGACCACCCAGGTGTTCCGGGCGCCCAGCCGGCCCGCCTCGACGTTCTCCGCGGCGATGAACGCTGCCCGGCCGCGGCGGTCGGAGCCGGCCAGTGCCTCGGCGGCGTCGTTGCCCGAGGGCACGAGCATGCCGCCCATCAGCGCCCCCCGGGAGTAGCGGCGACCCACCACAAGCCCGGCGCAGGTGCAGGTGACGTGTGCCTCGGCCCGGGTGATCCGGTGCCGAGGGAACCGCGCCACCCGGTCGGCGGCGGTCAAGGCGGTCAGCAGCTTGATCGTCGAGGCCTGGGGCAGCTTCCGGTTGCGCCAGTGCGCCCCCAGGATCCGGCCGGTGTCGGCGTCGGCGACCACCCAGGAGCGCATCCGCACCCGCGGCGGTGCGGACACCTGGCCGGCGGCGCGGAAGTGGGTGCGGTGCACGGTCCGGGCGGTCATCGGGACCGCCTGGGCCGCGCGCTGGTGGGTGGTCGCGTGCGCGGCAGCAGAGGATGCGCCGGCGAAGACGGTCGCGGCGACAGCGAGGCCGAAGGTCGCACGGTGCCAGCGCCGCGGACCGGTGGCCGGGAGGGGGCGGAGTGGGAACATCAACGCCCAGCAGACGCCGCCCCGTCCTCACCGCGCATCCTCCTTGCGACGTAGCCGCGGTCGTCGCCTAGCGTTCACCGACGCGCGCGATCACCGATCCGACCTTGCGAGCTGCCGGGTCGGTGTCGACCTGGACCTCGACGCCCTCCTGGAACAGCACGATGATGTCGGACCCGCCGAAGAGGAAGTATCCGAACTCCTCCCCCTTCGCCATCGTGGTGCCGCGGGTGGCTGTCAGGTTGACCGAGGCGACGTGTGACATCCCGACCGGGACGACGGCGACCATGCCGAGGTCGCCGTTCCCCGAGGCAGCGGTGTCGAGGACCATCACCCCACGGGTCTGGAAGAACTCGTAGCCGGTGTCGGTGCTGTCCCTCGACTGCAGCTTGTGGTCAGTCAGGTCGACCTTCATGTAGACCTGCCCGCTGAGCACGAAGGATTCCTTGACTTCCCCGGCCACGGGCAGGTGGTAGCGGTGGTAGGCCGAGGGCGGCAGCATGTAGTGGACGAAGGTGCCGCCGGCGAACGCGTCGGCGTACCGGCTGCCTTCGAGGAGCTGTCGGATGTTGCCGTAGGTGTGGGTGCGTTTGATCCGAGTGGCCGGGATGTTCGAGTCCGCGTCGATGTCGTAGCAGTGCTGGTAGCTGCAGTCTGCCGGTGAGGTCACCACGTGGTTGTCCGTCGGGTTGCTTATCGGACGCAGCCCGCCGTTCAGCTCGCGGGCGAAGAACTGGTTGAAGGTCAGCCAGCCGCTCGGGCTGTTGGGACGCCCGTCGATCAGGGACTCCTCGACGTGGTAGTCGGGCGCGTTCTCGATGAACGACTGCAGGATGTCCTCATCGAACGACTCCGGGGTGTCGAGGAAGCTGCCCCACTGACGGGCGAAGTCGGTCAGCCAGCGGCGGAAGTCCTCTGACCCCTCGGCAACCGCACCTCCGTCGTCCTGAACATCCTGGTCCACCAGCCAGAAGAAGTGGGCGAGGCGGTCGCTGACCTCCTGGGCGTAGCGCTCCTGTGGTGCCGAGCTCTGCCATGCCTGGCTGGCCCCCTCTCGCGGGATCCACCGGATGAACGCCTTCAGGTAGTCGGAGTAGCCCGCCAGATCGGTGGGCCACTCCAGCGCGTCGTAGAGCTCGTGGTCGAGGTCCTTCTCGGCGCGCTGTCGGGCCTGCACGAGGGACTGCCCGAGCAACTGCTCGAGACGTGGTTCGCGCTTCAGCAGGGCGCTCAACTCATGGACGATCTCATCGGGGTCGGTCATGTGGGCTGAGGTACCCGCAGGCCCGGGTGGAGACACGCGCAAGAGCATCGCAACCCGATTGACAACGCGAGGTCGGGGAACCGGCTGCCCATGCTGAGCGCACTGGTGTGGGGCGGGCTCGCCGCTGTCTCGCTGACGGTAGGGGCCGTGCTGGCGCTGTTGCGCGAGTGGCGCACCGGCTTCATCGGGGCGGTGCTGGCCTTCGGCGCCGGGGCGCTGATCTCCAGCGTGGCCTTCGAGCTCGCCGAGGAGGGCCTGCGCATGGGCGGCCCGGTGTCGGTGGCCATCGGTCTGGCCGCCGGGGCCTTCGCCTTCTTCTTCGCGGATCGGGCGGTCAGCCACATCGGCGGCCGAGCCGGCGGCGGATCCGCCGGGCTTCCGCTCGCGCTGGGCGCCCTGCTCGACGGCATCCCGGAACAGGCGGTGCTCGGCATCGGACTGGCCACCGGTCAGGGCGTCAGCGTTGCGTTGCTGGTGGCGATCTTCATCTCCAACCTTCCCGAGGCGATCGGGTCTGCCAGCGACATGCGCCGCGCGGGCAAGACGCAGGGACAGGTGCTCACCCTGTGGGTTGCGGTCACGGTGCTGTGCGCCCTCGCCACCCTCCTCGGATACCTCGTCGCCCGGCTGGTCGGAGGCGACGTCAAGGCCGCGGTGGACGGATTCGCTGCCGGTGCTCTCCTGGTCATGCTGACCGACTCGATGGTCCCCGAGGCCAAGCAGAAGGCCGGCAACCGGGCCGGCCTGGTCACAGTGCTGGGCTTCGCGGTGGCGGCAGGCCTTTCCAACCTGACGTGATCGGCGGGGGGAGCGGTCTCGCCATTCCGCCCACTGACCCGTCACTGAGGAGTCAGATGAGCCTGACCGGGCTGTTCATCAGGCACGAGCCGGACCCGGTGGCCGCAGGGCCAGGCGTCGAAGACGCTGGCTCCGTGGCCGTGGAGCCTCTCGATCTCCTGGCCGCACACAGGGCAGGGCAACGGCGGAGGATGCGCTTGTTCCATCATGCTCGTCGTACCCCGCCGGTGAGCCGACCACACACTCCCGGTGCATCGCGCCGACCGACACACTGGATTGCCCTCGTTCGGGACTTTTGGCCCTACCTCGTCCCTTTCGTCGGATGCCTAGCGTGAAGACGCGTCAGGGCTCCCTCCGCATTGCCCTGACAACCCGCCCCACCTCCACTGGCCACCCTCCCGGCGGAGGTGGGGCGGCCTCTCACCTGCACTGCTCGGCGGGCACAGGTCGTGTGCGAGGCTGGTGTCGGTGGGCGGAGAGGCCAAGCGGTTCCGGGGTGCGATCGCCGGCGTCGGGACGACGAGCGGCGTCCGGGTCGTCGTCGGCCGGTGGGGAGAGTCGCCGTACGGCGCATTCGCGGACGCGATGGTGGAGACGTCCGGCGGCCACCGGGTGCTGGTCGCTCCGAGAGCAGACGTGGCCGAGTTCGTCGCTGCGACCTACGTCTTCGACGAGGTCCGGGTGGAGCCGATCACCGTCGAGGGCGTCGAGTCGTGGTCGGTGCGTGCGCCGTCCCTCGAGCTGGACATCGCCGTGGGACGGCGTACGGTGCTCGGCCGGGCGCTGCGGCTGGTGCCGGCGGGACTTGCGGAAAGTCCCCGCTGGTCGCTGGTCACCGACCCCGTTGCCCGGCTGCTGGTGCGCGGGGTGCGTACCCGTGGCTCGGCCGGTGGCGGCCGGCGCGAGTGGTACGGCGCCACCGACCACCACGCGGTCGTCAGGGTCGGTGGCTCCTTCGACGGCGCGGATGTCGGCGAGCTCGCGCCGGTGCTTCCCGCGCCACGGTTCGGGTTCTCGTCGACGCCGCGCCGGGCGTCGGTGACGAAAGTGGTCACCACCGTCGAGGACTGATCGGCCTGCTCGTCGGCCAGCCCATCGGTGCCGGGCCCGTCCGACCCGACGCAGGCACAAAGCCCCTGTCAGCGGGCCGGGCGCCCGTGCTACCACGGCTGATCCGCTTCCCAGGGAGGTGCGCCATGGGGACCGCCGAGATCCCGTTCTGGTCGTCCGGCCGGTACGTCAGCGACGGAGGGCTGGAGACCGACCTGATCTTCAATCATGGCGTCGACCTGCCCGAGTTCGCGTCCTTCCCTCTCGTCGAGAACGACGACGGCAGACGGCTGCTGCGCCGCTACTACGACGGATATGCGGCCGTGGCCCGCCGCGCCGGCGCCGGCCTGACCCTGGAGTCGCCGACCTGGCGGGCGAACCACGACTGGGGAGCCAGGATCGGGTACGACGCGGCCGCCCTCACTCGGATCAATCAGACAGCGATCGAGTTCCTGGATCAGCTCCGGGCGTCCTACACCCGCATCCTCGACGTACGGATCATCGGAGCGATCGGGCCTCGCGGCGATGGCTACGTCGCCGGCGACAAGGCCGATCCGGACGAGGCAGCGGACTACCACAGTGATCAGGTCGAGGCCTTGGCTGACGCGGGAGTCGACGTGGTTGCGTCGTACACCATCACCGGAGTCGAGGAAGGCATCGGGATCGCACGCGCTGCCCGTCGTGCCGACGTCCCCGTGCTGATCGGCTTCACGGTGGAGACAGACGGCCGGCTGCCCGACGGCACTTCTCTGCGTGACGCGGTCGCTCGCGTCGAGGCAGAGGAACCAGCCGACGGATACCTGGTCAACTGCGCTCATCCGACGCACATCGCGCCCGCGCTGGAGGAGGGCGACTGGCTCAGGCGCATCGTCCAGGTGAACCCGAACGCGTCCACGCTCAGCCATGCCGAGCTGGACGCGGCCGCGGAGCTCGACGCGGGTGACCTGGGCCTGCTGACCTCCTCGTACGACGCCCTGCGCGACCGTCTACCCGCGCTGTCGATCGTGGGCGGGTGTTGCGGCACGGACGCCCGACATGTCGCGGCCCTCTGGGGCCTCTGACCACAGTCAGGCGGCGTTCGGATCCGGCTGGTGGATCCCGAAGGTGTTGCCCTCCGTGTCCAGGTAGTAGCCCTGCCAGGCCATGCCGGTCAGCGCCATCTTGGGCAGGGCCACCTGTCCGCCGGACTGGAGGATCCGCCGCTCAGTCGCGTCGTAGTCCTCGACGCCCATCGTGCACACGAAGGCGTTCGTGCCCTGCTGAGGAGCAGGCGCCGCGACAGGGCGCTGCAGGAGGCCGCCGTTGATCCCCGGCTCGTCGTCCGGGCCGGTCACCACGCCCCAGTAGGTCGCGCCCGTGACCTGCCCCCAGTCCTCGAAGGACCAGCCGAAGACCGCGGAGTAGAAGGCCTTGGCCCGCTCGACGTCGTCAGCCTGGATCTCGAAGTGCACCACTCGCCCCATGAACACACCTCCGCTCAGTCTCGGACGATACGCGCAGTGCCCATCCTCCCTCTGGCCGCGTCAGCTCGGCGTACGCTGGACGCGAGAAGCCAGTGAGGCTTCGCCAAGGAGCGGTCATGGCCGACAAATCGCCTCGGCAGCACATGTCCAAGAAGGCGGGCAAGTCTCTCAAGGAGAAGCGCGCCGAGAAGCGCCAGAAGGCAGCGGCGGAGAACAAGACCCACGTCGTACCGCCCGGCAAGCACCGCTGAGCCAGGTCCATCTGCCCGCGAGCGGGCCCGCCTCACGCCGTGCTCAGGGCCCCCGGCTTCAGCGCTGCACGACGAACGCGAAGGTGTAGGCGGTGCCCATCGCATTGCGCGCGTGCAGGTGCATCACGCCCCGGGCGCGGGAGTACGCACCGGTCCCGCCAGTGATGGCGAGCGTCGAGTCGTGCTTGTCCAGGAACGGCCCTTCGACGACGAGCGACCCTCTCGCCAGTCGCGTCGTCCATGAGCACTCCCACGCTCTGCCGACCCTGGTGCGGATGCACGAGCCGTTGTCATGGCCGACCTTCTTCGAGTTGGCGGCGTTGAACACCGGGTTCGCGAAGGAGAGCAGGTCGCCCTGGCTGTCTCCCTTGGGCCCCGTGTCGACGACCGTGTCGGAGACGGCTCGCTCGACGACCGTGATGTGCCGCCCAGTGGTGACGGCCGCGCCGGTGCTGCTCGCATTGGCTGCGCCGACGGCCACCGCGCCTGCGGCGACGGTGACTGCAACCGTGGTGCTCGCGATGATGACTCTCGTGCGCATGGCTCTCTC
>DATDNR010000028.1:0-19008 GCA_036518175.1 Marmoricola sp. | reverse complement strand
GCGGCTGGTTTCGGAGCGAATCGGGCAGTTCTTCTGCGACGGACATCGCCTGGAGTACACGGAGTACGGCAGCGGCGAGCGCTGGGTCGTGCTCATCCACGGCCAGCTGATGCCGCGCCGCATGCACCAGCCGCTGGCACGCGCGCTGGCCGGCGAGGGCGCCCACGTGGTCACCGTTGACCTCCTCGGCCACGGCCGCTCCGACCGGCCCGAGGACCCGTTGCTGTACTCGATGACCGCGTTCGCCGAGCAGGTGGTGGCCCTGCTCGACGAGCTCGGCGCCGGCCAGGCCGTGGTCGGGGGCACCTCGCTGGGCGCCAACGTGTCGCTCGAGGTGGCCACGATCGCACCGGACCGCGTCCGCGGCCTCATCGCCGAGATGCCCGTGCTCGACAACGCCCTCGAGGCCGGCGTCCTCGCCTTCGCGCCGCTGCTGTTCGTCTCCCGGTTCCTGCCCGGTGCCGTCACCGCCCTGCGCTGGACCGCCCATGCGGTGCCGCGCGGGGTGGTCCCGTTCTGGGCGGGCGTGGCGCTTGACACGCTCAGCCAGCGACCGGGCGCCATGGCCGCGGCGATCCACGGGATCTTCTTCGGTCGGGTGGCCCCGTCGTCGAAGCAGCGCCGGGCGATCGACGTACCGGCGCTCGTGATCGGCCATGAGCGCGACCCCATCCACCCGGCCGCCGATGCCGCGATGCTGGCCGAGGAGCTGCCCCGGGCCGAGTTCGTGCAGGCGCGCAGCATCCTCGAGTGGCGGGTGCGGCCCGAACGGCTCGACCGCCTGGCCGCCGCGTTCGTCGACCGGTGCTGGCAGGAGCCCGTGTCCGGCGCCGGACGACGGCGCGGGTAGGGGAGGATGAGGGTGTGCCCCTCTACAGCGATGACGCGGTCGTGCTCCGCACGCGCAAGCTGGCCGAGGCCGACCGCATCATCACGCTGCTGACCCGACGGCACGGAGTGGTCCGTGCCGTGGCGAAGGGCGTCCGGCGCACCTCCTCCCGGTTCGGCTCCCGGCTGGAGCCGTTCACCCACGTCGACCTGCAGCTGGCCGAGGGCCGCAACCTCGACGTGGTGACCCAGGCGGTCACCCTGGCGCCGTTCGGCGCGCGGATCAGCGCCGACTACGACCGCTACACCGCGGGGTCGGTGATGCTGGAGACGGCCGAGCGGCTAGTGGCCGAGGAGCGCCAGCCGTCGGTGCAGCAGTACCTCCTGCTCGTCGGTGCCCTGCGTGCCCTCGCGGCGGGTGAGCACCGGGCCGGCGACCTGCTCGACTCCTTCCTGCTCCGCTCGCTGGCGGTCGCCGGGTACGCCCCGTCCTTCGACGCCTGCGTGCGCTGCGGCGCCCCCGGTCCGCACACCGCCGTCAACCCGTCGGCGGGCGGCGTGCTGTGCAGCGGCTGCCGGCTGCCCGGTTCGTCCAGCCCGGCTGCCGGGACGGTGCGGCTGCTCGGCGCGCTGCTCGCGGGCGACTGGGCGATGGTCGACACCGCCGAGGACCGCAACCGCCGGGAGGCCCGGGGGCTGGTCGCGGCGTACGTCTCCTGGCACCTCGAGCGCGGGCTGCGGTCGCTGCCCTACGCGGGATCGCCTGCCGGAGCCCCTGCCGGGTCCCCGGCGGCACCGTCCGGGGACTCCTCGACGGCGGTGCGTGGATAGTCTCGCGGTCGTGAGGAAGAGCGCCAGGCGAGAGGTACGACGACCCGACCCGCACCCGTCCGGCGCCACCCCTCCGCCGGTGCCCTCGGCACTGGTGCCCCGGCACGTCGCGATCATCATGGACGGCAACGGCCGCTGGGCGGCGGAGCGGGGGCTGCCGCGCACCGCGGGCCACGAGCAGGGGGAGCACTCCCTCTTCGACGTCGTCGAGGGCGCCATCGAGATCGGCGTCAAGGCCATCTCCGCCTACGCGTTCTCGACCGAGAACTGGACGCGCTCACCGGACGAGGTCCGCTTCCTGATGGGCTTCAACCGCGACGTGATCCGCCGGCGCCGCGACGAGATGCACCAGCTCGGAGTGCGCGTGCGCTGGGCCGGCCGGGCGCCGCGCCTGTGGCGCTCGGTGATCAAGGAGCTGCGGATCGCCGAGGAGATGACCGCCGACAACGAGGTGCTGACGCTCACCATGTGCGTCAACTACGGAGGGCGCTCGGAGCTGGCCGACGCGGCGCGTGCCGTGGCCCGCGAGGTCGCAGCGGGACGGCTGAACCCCGAACGGGTCGACGAGAAGGTGCTGGCCCGCCACCTCTACGTCCCGGAGCTGCCCGACGCCGACCTCGTCTGGCGCACGTCGGGGGAGCAGCGACTGTCCAACTTCATGCTCTGGCAGGCGGCCTACTCCGAGATGGTCTTCACCGACGTCTACTGGCCCGACGTCGACCGCCGCCACCTCTGGGCCGCGATCGAGACCTACGCGCGCCGGGACCGGCGCTACGGCGGCGCACTGCCCAACTCCTGACCGGCTCAGCAGTCCGGGCAGGTGCCGAAGATCTCCACCGTGTGGCTGACGTCGGTGAACCCGTGCTCGGCCGCCACCGCGTCGGTCCAGCGCTCCACCGTGGGTCCCTCCACCTCGACGGTCGCGCCGCAGGAGCGGCAGACCAGGTGGTGGTGGTGCCGGGTGCTGCACTGCCGGTAGACCGCCTCGCCGGCCTCGGAGCGGAGCACGTCGACCTCCCCGGCGTCGGCCATCGCCTGCAGCGTCCGGTACACCGTCGACAGCCCCACCCCGGCCCCCGTGGCCCGCAGCTGCTCGTGGATCTCCTGGGCGCTGCGGAAGTCGTCGGCGGTCTCCAGGGCGGCGGCCACGGCGCGCTGCTGCCGCGTGGGCTGGCGGCCGGACCGGCCGTGGTCAGTGCTCGTCATAGTGACCTCCGTGCACCGCGTGGCGGTGGGCTCCGTGGATGTAGTCGACGTGGTCGCCGTGCTCGACGGCCTCGTGGCCGCAACCCGGCCCGTGCTCGTGGCCGTGGGGCTCGTCGACCTCGAGGTGTCCCGAGGGCGGATCGGTCGGGAAGGGCACGCGGCGTCGTCGGCGGCGCTGCACCGCGGCTCCGACCGGAGCGGTCAGGGCGAAGCCGGCGAGCGACACCAGCACGATCGTGGCCCCCGGCGGGACGTCGACGAAGGCCGAGGTGGTGAGTCCGACGAGGGCCGCGGTGCCGCCGGCCAGCATCCCGCCCAGCATCGTGCGCCGGAAGCTGCGCGCGAACTGCTGCGAGGTGGCCACCGGGATCACCATCAAGGCACTGAC
Organism: Marmoricola sp.; assembly: GCA_036518175.1. Lineage (GTDB taxonomy): Bacteria > Actinomycetota > Actinomycetes > Propionibacteriales > Nocardioidaceae > Marmoricola. The sequence goes on along the minus strand of DATDNR010000028.1, from coordinate 15,755 downwards.
CAGGAGGAGTCCGACGGTGCGCATCGCCACGGTGATGGTGAGCGCGGCCAGCACCGCGATCAGCACGCTGTAGAGCCGCACCGGCAGCCCGCTGGTGCGCGCGAAGTCCTCGTCGTTGGAGACCGCGAAGAGCTGCGGCATCAGGGCCAGCGCGACCAGCACCACCGCCGCGGCCATCACGGTCGCCACCGCGACGTCGGAGCCCGAGATCGTGGTGATCGACCCGAAGAGGTAGCCCTGCAGGGCGAACGCGCCGTTGCCGGCGAAGGAGACCAGCATCAGCCCGCCGGCGATGCCGCCGTAGAACAGCAGCGCCAGCGCCACGTCGCCGGACGCCTTGCCGGTCGCCCGGATGATCTCGATGAGCAGGGCGCCGCCCGCGGCCACCAGGACCGCGGTGAGCGTGGGTGCGGTGCCGGTGAGCAGTCCCAGGGCCACACCGGTGACGCAGATGTGCCCGATGCCGTCACCGAGGAGGGAGAGCCGGCGCTGCACCAGGTAGGTGCCGACGGCCGGGGCCGAGATCCCGGTGACGGCGGCCGCCAGGAAGGCCCGCAGCATGAAGGGCGAGACCAGGATGTCGAGCATCAGCTGCCTCCCTCGAGGGGTGCCTGGACGTCCGGCGCGAGCGCCGTACGGCTGGTGGGGTAGTGGTGGTGCCCGTGGTCGGGCAGAGCGAGCGCGCCGGCACCCTCGACAGCGCCGTCGTGGACCACCCGCCCTCCGCTGAGCACCACCGTGCGCTGGATCATCGGCGCGAAGGGGCCCAGCTCGTGCAGCACCACCACGACGGTCGCTCCGGCCGCGGCGCGGGCCTCGAGGGTCGCCGCGATCGCCTCCTGGCTGGTCAGGTCCACGCCCGCGTTCGGCTCGTCGAGCAGGAGCAGCTCCGGGTCCGAGGCCAGCGTGCGGGCCACCAGGACCCGTTGCTGCTGGCCCCCGGACAACGTCGCCATCGGCTGCGCGGCGCGGTCCTCGAGTCCCACGGCGCGCAGCGCGGCGCGAACGGCCGCCCGGTCGCCGCGCCGGGCCGGGGTGAAGGGGCGGCGGGAGCCGACCCGCCCCGAGGCGGCGATCTCCCACACCGAGGAGGGCACGCCCTGGGCGGCCGAGGAGCGCTGGGGCACGTAGCCGACCCGTGACCACTGCCGGAAGGCGGGGAGCGGAGTGCCGAAGAGCCGGACCTCGCCATGGCTGAGCGGCCGCAGCCCCACCACCGCCTTGACCAGCGTCGACTTGCCCGAACCGTTGGCGCCGAGGATCGCGACCACCTCTCCACGCCGCACGGCCAGGTCCACGTCGCGCAGGATCGGGCGACCGTTGATGCTCACCGAGGCATCGGAGACGCGCAGGACGTCGGCATCGTCGTTCAGCTGCATGAGTCCGCCTTCCGGATCGCGGCCAGGTTGGCGCGCATGATGGACAGGTAGCTCGCGTGCGGGTCCGTCGAGGTGAGGCCCTCCAGGGTGTCCAGCACTCCGGTGCGCAGGCCCAGGTCCGCCGAGAGCGTGTCGGCCATCTGCGAGCTCGCCAGCCGCTCGTTGAAGACCGTGGTGATCCCCGAGGAGCGGATCAGCCCGGCCAGCTGCTGCAGGTGACGGGGCGAGGGTTCCGCATCCGGGGTGAGACCGGCGATCGCGTGCACCTGGAGGTGGTAGCGCCGGCCCAGGTACTCGAACGCGTCGTGGCTGACCACCAGCGTCCGGGTGCGGCAGTGCGCCAGCCCCTGCCGGTAGTCGGCGTCGAGCCGGCGCAGCTGCCGCTGCAGGCGCTGGTCGCGAGCCCGGAAGGCGGCGGCGTGCGCCGGTTGGGCGGCCACCATGGTGCGGGTGAACGCCCGGGCGACGCGGGCGAGCAGCACCGGGTCCTGCCAGAAGTGCGGGTCTTCGCCGCGCAGCGGCACGACAGTGGTGGTGTCCAGTGCGTGGGCCGGCGCGTTGTTGGCGACCGCCTCGTCGACGCTGGGCTGCAGACCGTGCTCGTAGAGCACCGCGCTCGCCGCGGAGAGCTCCGCCGTCTGCCGCACGGTCAGCTCGAGGTCGTGCGGCTCCACCCCGGGAGCGGTCAGGTCGAGCACGCGGGCGTCGGGGCCGACGATGCGTTCGGCCACGAACTGCAGCGGGTAGAACGACGCGACCACCGTCGGGCGTGACGACCGCTCGACCGCGCAGCCGGCCACGGACACCGTCGTCACCAGTGCCAGCAGCACCGCGGTCACCCGCCACATGGGAATGATTCTCATTCCAGATGAGAACCGTTGTCAACTTGTAGCATCGTCCCGTGCTCGTGGTGAACAGGTTCCGGGCCGAACCGGACGACGCCGCCTTCCGCGCCGCCCTCGAGAGAGCGCTGGCCGTGCTGTCCGGGCAGGAGGGCTTCCTCGACGGCTCCCTGGGGCGCAACGTGGACGAGCCCGCCCTGTGGGCGCTGGTGACCCGGTGGCGCGATGTCGGGAGCTACCGGCGGGCGCTGTCGTCGTACGACGTCAAGGTGGGCGCGGTCCCCGTCCTGTCCCGCGCGATCGACGAGCCCAGCGCCTACGAGGACGTCGAGGGGGACCTCAACGTGGCCGTTCCCCGATCGCTAGGCTGACGGTTCGGCCGGCAGCCAGTCGGCGTCCCGTCCCGTCAGGAGCACCGAGTCCGTGGCCAAGAAGCCTGCATCCGCCCTCGACAGCGTCGTCTCCCTCGCCAAGCGGCGCGGATTCGTCTTCCCCTGTGGCGAGATCTACGGCGGGACCCGTTCGGCCTGGGACTACGGCCCGCTCGGCGTGGAGCTGAAGGAGAACATCAAGCGGCAGTGGTGGCGCGCGCTGGTCACCGCTCGCGAGGACGTCGTCGGCCTCGACTCCAGCGTGATCCTGCCCACCCGCACCTGGGAGGCCTCCGGCCACCTGAGCACGTTCACCGACCCGCTGGTCGAGTGCCAGTCGTGCCACAAGCGCTTCCGCGAGGACCACCTGCAGGAGGAGTACGCCGAACGCAGGAACGCCAAGGGCGACCAGGTCGACCCGGACTCGGTCGACATCAACGAGTCCGTGCCCTGCCCCAACTGCGGCACCCGCGGCGCCTGGACCGCCCCTCGCCAGTTCAACATGATGCTGAAGACCTACCTCGGCGTGATCGAGGACGAGTCCGGCCTGCACTACCTGCGGCCAGAGACGGCGCAGGGCATCTTCCTCAACTTCGCCAACGTCGTGCAGACCTCGCGGAAGAAGCCGCCCTTCGGCATCGCCCAGCAGGGCAAGAGCTTCCGCAACGAGATCACGCCCGGCAACTTCATCTTCCGCACCCGCGAGTTCGAGCAGATGGAGATGGAGTTCTTCGTCAAGCCGGGGGAGGACGAGGAGTGGCACCAGTACTGGATCGACGAGCGCACCCGCTGGTACACCGACCTCGGCATCGATCCCGCCAACATCCGGCACTACGAGCACCCCGAGGAGAAGCTGTCGCACTACGCGAAGCGCACCGTCGACATCGAGTACCGCTTCGGCTTCTCGGGGCGTGACTTCGAGGAGCTCGAGGGCATCGCGAACCGCACCGACTTCGACCTCACCCAGCACAGCAAGTTCTCCGGCCAGGACCTCTCCTACTACGACCAGGCCAGCGACGAGCGCTACGTGCCCTACGTGATCGAGCCGGCAGCAGGCCTGACCCGCAGCCTGATGGCCTTCCTCATCGACGCCTACGCCGAGGACGAGGCGCCGAACACGAAGGGGGGCGTCGACAAGCGCACCGTGCTGCGGCTCGACCCACGCCTGGCGCCGGTCAAGGTGGCGGTGCTCCCGCTGAGCCGCAACGCCGACCTCACGCCCAAGGCCCGCGACCTGGCCGCGGAGCTGCGCGGCAGCTGGAACGTGGAGTTCGACGACGCCGGCGCCATCGGGCGGCGCTACCGCCGCCAGGACGAGATCGGCACGCCCTACTGCGTCACCGTCGACTTCGACAGCCTCGAAGACGGCGCCGTCACCGTGCGCGAGCGCGACACCATGGCGCAGGAGCGGATCCCGATGGAGGGGCTGCGCGCGTGGTTCGCCACCCGACTGCCGGGTTGCTGAGGTCAATGCCGGGCAGCAGCAACCCGGACAGGCACAATGTCCGGGTGGATCGCCTTCCCCTGCGTCACTTCACGCGTGCGCCCGCAGCACTGCTCGGCTGCGCGCTGGCCGTCGCCCTCGTCGTCTCCGGCTGCGGTGCCCAGCCCAGCAAGGCGCAGCATCCCGCGGCCCCGAAGCCGAAGCCGTCCGTCGCGCTGCCGACCGGTGACGTGTCGGTGCCGCCGGGGGTGAAGATCACACCGCCCGGCACCAAGCTGTCCTTCGGACAGCCGGCGACCGTGGCCTACGAGCCGAACAGCAAGCGCAACACCGTGCTGCGGCTCACCGTCACCCGCGTGCGGCGGGCCAGGATCTCCGACCTCTCGGCGTACGTCCTCGACCGGCGCACCCGCAACTCCACGCCGTACTACGTCGACGTCGACGTGCGCAACGTCGGCAGCGGTGACGTGGGCCGCACCGACGTCCCGGTCTGGCTCGTCGACCAGGACAACACGCTGATCCACTCCTCCGGGTTCACCAACAGGTTCGCGGCCTGTCCCTCGACGCCGCTGCCGAAGAAGTTCGGGCCGAGGGCGCAGCTCAGCACCTGCCTGCTCTACCTGGTGCCCGGGCACGGCAGCTTCACCGCGATGAGCTTCCGGCCGCTGCAGGCCTACGCTCCGATCACCTGGACCGGGCAGGTGCAGCAGCCCAAGCAGCACCACAAGGCGAAGCAGCACAAGGCGAAACAGGATAAGGCGAAACAGCACAAGAAGAGCCACGAGAAGCACGGGAACAACCACTGAACCCCCTCCACCTCGGCAACGTCCGCGTCGACACCCCGGTGGTGCTGGCCCCGATGGCCGGCATCACCAACGCGGCCTACCGACGGCTGTGCCGCGAGCAGGGCGCCGGCCTCTACGTCTGCGAGATGATCACCTCCCGCGGCCTCGTCGAGGGTGACGAGACGACCCGCCGGATGCTGGTCTTCGACGAGCTCGAGGACCTCCGCTCGGTCCAGCTCTACGGCACCGACCCCGCCTACGTCGGCAAGGCGACCGAGATCCTGTGCACCGAGTACGCCGTCGCGCACGTCGACCTCAACTTCGGCTGCCCGGTCCCCAAGGTCACTCGCAAGGGTGGAGGCGCGGCGCTGCCGTGGAAGCGCAAGCTGTTCGGCGCCATCGTGGAGAGCGCGGTCGAGGCTGCCGGCCGCCACGGCGTGCCGGTCACGGTGAAGACCCGCAAGGGCATCGACGAGGAGCACCTGACGTTCCTCGACGCCGGCCGGATCGCGCAGGAGGCCGGCGCGGCCGCGATCGCGCTGCACGGCCGGACGGCGGTCCAGGCCTACTCCGGCGAGGCCGACTGGCAGGCCATCGCCCAGCTCGTGCAGCACGTGGACATCCCGGTGCTCGGCAACGGCGACATCTGGGAGGCGGCCGACGCCCTGCGCATGGTCGAGCGGACCGGAGCCGCCGGTGTGGTCGTGGGGCGCGGGTGCCTGGGTCGGCCGTGGCTGTTCCGTGACCTCGCTGCGGCCTTCGCGGGGGAGCGGCTCGCCACGCTCCCGACCCTGGGCGAGGTCGTCGCCATGATGCGTCGGCATGCCGAGCTGCTGGCCGGCCACATGGGCGAGGAGCGGGGCTGCAAGGAGTTCCGCAAGCACGTGTCGTGGTACCTCAAGGGCTTCCGCGCCGGGGGCGAGCTGCGTCACGCGCTCGCGCTGGTGAGCACCCTGGACGAGCTCGACGCGCTGCTCACCGAGCTCGACCCGACCGAGCCGTTCCCCGTCTCCGAGCTGGGCGCTCCCCGCGGCCGGCAGGGCAGTCCGCGCAAGCGGGTCGCGCTGCCCGAGGGCTGGCTCGACGACGCCGACGGCACCGGCCAGGTGCTTCGCGAGGACCCGTCGGAGACCAGCGGCGGCTGATCCTCCGGCGTTCCCGCCGGCCCGCGCACGCCGCTTCCGGGGCTGCTCCGACCTACGGCAATTCGACAGCCGTGGGCGTTTTCGTGTTTTCATCAACCAGTCCCGACCTCGACGATTGGACGAGCCTTGCCCTCAGGCCGACACTCGCTCCCCGCCCGGAGCAGGTGGCCGCGCCGCCACGCCCGGCTGGCACTCCTCGCTGCGCCGCTGCTGACCCTCGGCGCCGTGGGTGCCGGCGTCGCCGCCACCGATGCCCCTCAGCAGGCACCCCGCGTCGCCGCCGGCGACACTGCGTGGGCGCAGGCCTCGCTCTCCCGCCCGCTGGCGGTCGCCAGCCGGGCGGCCCGCGTCTCGCGGTCCTCACGGACCGACCGCGTCTCCCAGGCAGCGGTCGTCGAGCAGCTGCACCGGGCGCCGCTGCCCGACGTGGTCGACACGAAGTGGACGACCGCCGACCTGGACGTGTGGCTCAGCGCCGACCCGGGCGCCCGCGTCGTCGGGCTGGTGCCGTCCGGCCACAAGGTGCGCGTCACCGGCCGGGTGCTCAACGGCTTCGCCGAGATCTCCGACCACGGGCAGCGCAGGTGGGTGCACGTGGCCTACCTCAGCGACCACCCGCCCGCGCCCGACCCGGCGCGGATGGCGCTCGCCGACACCCCCTGTCCGGGGACCGAGGCGGTGACGAACGGGCTGGTGCCGGCAGCCGTCCGCGCCTACGAGGCGGTCTGCCACAACTTCCCGCAGGTGACGGTGTACGGCGGTGTCGCCGACCGGCCCGAGCACGACACGGGGCACGCGGTCGACGCGATGACCTCCGACCCGTCCGTCGGCTACCGGATCGCCGCGTTCCTGCAGGCCCACGCCGCGGAGCTCGACATCTACGACATCATCTACCGCCAGCACATCTGGACCCCGGTACGCGCCGATGAGGGCTGGCGCCTGATGCCCGACCGCGGATCGGCCACCGCCAACCACATGGACCACGTCCATTTCGCCGTGAACTGACTCACGTCGCTGCGTTTCGGGGTGACAGCGTGCAGTCCGATCCCTACGGTGGGTGTCCGTCCCGCCCTGCGGGAGCACACAACTGAACGAATACGCAACCGGTCCGGGACGCCGAGTCCTGCCACCCGGACCGTCCCGAGACCACAGGCAGGAGTGGGGGAACCGACGTTCCACGCCCGGCACCGCCGGGCTCGGGGTGAAGTCCACCAGGACAGGGCACCTTTCGGCCCCAACCCGACAGCTAACCCCGCAGGCGTGGAAAGGAACCCATGTCTGCGACCCTGCGCCGCCGCCACCCCGTCGCGCTCTCGATGAGCCTCTTCGCGACCCTGTCCCTGGCCCTGCTGATGGCCGTCTCCACCGCGGTGCTGACCGCTCCGAGCGCCGACGCGGCGACGCGCGTGCGGCACGCGATCTCGGTGGCCCGCAACCAGATCGGCGATCCGTACCACTACGGCAGCGACGGCCCCCGCCGCTTCGACTGCTCGGGCCTGACCTACTTCGCCTTCCACAAGAGGGCCGGCTTCGGACACTTCCCGCGCACCGCCAGCGCCCAGTCGCACTTCGCCCGCCGCATCAGGAAGAGCCACATGCGCAAGGGCGACCTGATGTTCTTCACCGACAGCGGTGGGGTCTACCACGTCGGCATCTTCGTCGGCTGGCGCAACCACCACCGTCGGGTGCTGCACGCTCCCTACCCGGGCAAGCACGTGCACGTCGAGCGGGTCTGGACCCACCACTGGTTCGCCGGCACACTGCGCAACCGCTGATCAGCAGCACCCGGCATACTGCATCGGTGAGCTCCCTGGACCCCGCCATCGCCGCCCGCCTCAAGCGCTCGGCCGAGGGCCTCGTCCCCGCCGTCGTGCAGCAGCACGACTCCGGCGAGGTGCTGATGCTGGGCTGGATGGACGACGAGGCGCTGCACCGCACGCTGACCAGCGGCCGGACCACCTTCTGGAGCCGGTCGCGGCAGGAGTACTGGGTCAAGGGGGAGACCTCCGGCCACCGGCAGCACGTCCGTGAGGTGCGCCTCGACTGTGACGGCGACACCCTCCTGGTCAAGGTCGACCAGGAGGGTGCCGCCTGCCACACCGGGGCCCGCACCTGTTTCGACGACGACGTGCTCCTCGCCGACGCCGGTGGCCGCGCCGCCGGCTGACCGCGGCGCAGCGCGCCGCGGTTTCGCCGTCGTCGCAGGCGGGGGCGTGGTCCTCGCTGCGCTGGCGGCGCTCGCCTCCGCCAAGCCGTGGGTCGACGTGCACGCGGCCCTGGGCTCGGCGGTGCGGTCGCCGGTGGTGGCGAGCACGCTGCAGCCCTACGCCCGCTCAGCCGTGGCGCCCGCCCTGGCCCTGGTGGCGCTCGCGTCGTGGGGCGTGCTGCTGGTCGTCCGCGGCCGGGCGCGCACCGCCATGGCCGTCGTCGGCGCCGTCTTCGCCCTGGCCCTCCTCGTCGCCGTCGTGCTCGGCTCCGGCCAGGTGCCCGGCGCGGTCCGGCACAACCTGGCAGGACAGTTCGGCCTCGGCCCCCGGGCAGCCGGCCGGGTGCCCCTGCCGCTCACCGGCTGGTACTGGGTCGCTCTGCTCAGCGCCGCCGGGTCGACGCTCGCACTGGTCGTCGCGGTGCGCCGGGCGCACACCTGGCCGGCCATGGGCACCCGGTACGACGCCCCGGCCACCCGGACCAGCGACAGCGCGCAGGAGAGGGACATGTGGCGGAGCCTCGACGAGGGTGACGACCCGACAGATCCAGGCCCTGCCTAGAATGTCGACGAACATCGACTCTCCAGGAGGAGCCGCACCCATGTCTTCCCACCATGGCAACACCCCGGCCGCCTGGACGGCCGTGATCATCGGTCTGGCCGCGTTCGTGGTGGGGGGCATCGGTCTGATGGCCGGCAGCATGGTGGTCTTCTGGATCGGTGTCGCCCTGGCGCCCCTCGCCCTGGTCGTCGGCACCGTGATGTCCCGGATGGGGCTCGGCGCCAGCTGAGAGCGGTGCCGGTCGCGCTGACCTCCCGGGTCCGGTCCCGGCGCCTGCAGGGCCCGGTGCTCCTGGCCGCCGGGGTGCTGCTGGCGGCGCTCCTGCTGCGCTGGCGCGACCCGCACGTGGGCGGCAGCTGGGGGCTCTGCCCGCTGCGGGCGCTGACCGGCCTGGACTGCCCCGCCTGCGGCAGCCTGCGGGCCGTCAACGACCTGACCCACCTGCGCCTCGACGCGGCGTTCCACAGCAATGCCGCGTTCGTGGTCGCCGTCCCGCTCCTCCTCGCCGGCTGGATCTGGTGGCTGTCCTGCCGTTGGCGCGGTCGGCCGGGTCCGGACCTGACCGGCGCTCGTGCCCGGCCGGCGTGGTGGGCCGCCGGAGCGCTGCTGGTGGCCTTCACCGTGGTCCGCAACACCCCGTGGGGTCACGCGTACTGGGCCTGAGCCCTGCGTGCACCCGGTTTGCCTGCCGGACCGGTTGCCTGCGCGGCCGGGCGGCCGTGAGAGCCTTGTCGTCGTCCCCGAAACCCCTGAGGTCTGCCGATGTCCGTGCTCGACGAGATCGTCGCCGGCGTGCGCGAGGACCTCGCTGCCCGGCGCGAACGGGTCAGCGAGGACGCGCTGCTCGCCGCGGCCGCAGAGCTGCCGGCACCACGCGACCCGATGCCCGCCTTCCGCCGTCCGGGGTTGGCGGTGATCGCCGAGGTGAAGCGCCGGTCACCGAGCAAGGGCGATCTCGCGGACATCCCCGACCCCGCCGTGCTCGCGCGCGCCTATGCCGACGGCGGCGCCGACGCGATCTCGGTGCTGACCGAGCAGCGCCGCTTCAACGGCTCGCTGGACGACCTCCGCGCCGTGCGCGCCGCGGTCGAGACCCCGCTGCTGCGCAAGGACTTCGTCGTCACGGAGTACCAGCTGCTCGAGGCCCGGGCCGCGGGCGCCGACCTGGTGCTGTTGATCGTGGCAGCCCTCGCCGACGAGGAGCTGCGCCGACTCCACGACCGCGCCGTCGAGCTCGGACTGACCCCGCTCGTGGAGACGCACGACGCCGGTGAGGTGGGCCGTGCCCTCGACGTCGGCGCCCGGCTGGTCGGGGTCAACGCCCGCAACCTGCGCACGCTCGAGGTCGACCCGGACACCTTCGCCCGGCTCGCGGGACTGGTGCCTGAGGGCGTCGTCCGGGTCGCCGAGTCCGGTGTCGGTGGCCCCGAGGACGCCGCTCGCTACGCCCGGGAGGGCGCCGACGTGGTGCTGGTCGGCGAGGCACTGGTGCGGCACGGCGAGCCCGCGGCCGCGGTCGTGGCGATGAAGAAGGCCGCCGAGGAGGCGTGCCGGCAGGCAGGGGAGCAGTGGTGACGACGACCGAGCACGGGCCCGACGCGGTGGGCCACTTCGGCCGCTTCGGTGGTCGCTTCATGCCGGAGGCGCTGATCGCCGCCCTCGACGAGCTCACCGAGGCCTGGCAGCAGGCGATGGCCGACGAGGAGTTCACCGGGGAGTTCGAGCGGATGCTGCGGGAGTACGCCGGCGTACCCAGCCTGCTCTACGACGCCACCCGGCTCAGCGAGCACGCCGGCGCCCGGATCCTGCTCAAGCGCGAGGACCTCAACCACACCGGCGCGCACAAGATCCGCAACGTGCTCGGGCAGGCGCTGCTGACGCGGCGGATGGGCAAGACCCGCGTGATCGCCGAGACCGGCGCCGGCCAGCACGGGGTCGCCACCGCGACCGCCTGCGCCTACCTCGGTCTCGACTGCGTGGTCTACATGGGCGAGGTCGACACCCGGCGGCAGGCACTCAACGTCGCGCGGATGCAGCTGCTCGGCGCGGAGGTGATCCCCGTGACCTCCGGCTCCCGGACCCTCAAGGACGCGATCAACGAGGCGCTGCGGGACTGGGTGGCCAGCGTGGACGACACCCATTACCTGCTCGGCACCGCGGCCGGGGCGCACCCGTTCCCCGCCATGGTCCGCGACTTCTGCCGCGGCATCGGGGACGAGGCGCGCGCCCAGTGCCTGGAGCTCACCGACGGCCTGCCCGACGTGATCGCCGCCTGTGTCGGTGGCGGCTCGAACGCCATCGGCCTCTTCGAGGCCTTCCTCGACGACCCGACGGTGGCCATCTACGGCTTCGAGGCAGGCGGCGACGGCTTCGAGACGGGCCGGCACGCGGCCACCATCCACGCCGGCGACGTCGGGGTGCTGCACGGCGCCCGCACCTTCGTGCTCCAGGACGACGACGGCCAGACCATCGAGTCGCACTCGATCTCCGCCGGCCTGGACTACCCCGGGGTCGGACCCGAGCACGCGCACCTGGCCGCGACCGGTCGGGCGACCTACCTGCCCGTCACCGACGCCGAGGCGATGGACGCGATGGCACTGCTCTCGCGCACCGAGGGCATCATCCCGGCGATCGAGTCCGCCCACGCCGTGGCCGGCGCGCTGCGCCTGGCCGCCGAGCGCCCCGGCGGGACGATCCTGGTCAACCTGTCCGGACGCGGCGACAAGGACATGGGCACGGCGATCGAGTGGTTCGGGCTGGGCCAGGCTCGCCCCGACGGGACCCCGGAGCAGGCGACCGAGGAGCAGATCGCCGAGGGCGCCAAGTGAGCGCCACGACCGTCGCTCGCGCCTTCGAGGCGGCGCGGGCCGAGGAGCGGGCCGTCCTGGTCGGCTACCTGCCCGCCGGGTTCCCCGACGTCGAGGGGGGCATCGAGGCGATGACCACGATGGTCGAGGCCGGCTGCGACGTGGTCGAGGTCGGGCTGCCCTACAGCGACCCGGTGATGGACGGCCCGACCATCCAGGCCGCGGCGCAGCAGGCGCTCGAGGCCGGTGTGCGCACCAGCGACGTGCTGCGCACGGTCGAGGCGGTCGCCACCACCGGTGCCCCGACGCTGGTGATGACCTACTGGAACCCGGTCGAGCGCTACGGCGTCGACCGGTTCGCCGCCGACCTCGCGCGGGCGGGGGGCGCCGGGCTGATCACCCCCGACCTGGTGCCCGACGAGGCGAAGGAGTGGATCGCTGCCGCCGACGCCCACCGCCTCGACAAGGTCTTCCTGGTCGCCCCGTCGTCGACGGACGCGCGGCTGGCAGCGACCGTGTCGGCCTGCCGTGGCTTCGTCTACGCGACGGCGGTGATGGGCGTCACCGGGGCCCGGAGCAGCACCTCGGTGCTCGCCGGCCCGCTGGTCAAGCGTGTCCGCGAGGTCACCGAGCTGCCGGTCGGCGTCGGACTCGGTGTCTCCAACGGCGAGCAGGCCGCCGAGGTGGCGTCGTACGCCGACGCGGTGATCGTCGGCTCCGCCTTCGTGCGGGCGCTGCTCGATCACCCCGACGACCGGCGGGCGGGCCTCGCCGCGCTCCGGGAGCTGACCGCCGACCTGGCCGCGGGCGTGCGGCGTGGCTCGTCGTCTCGCTGACCGGACGGTCGTCTCAGCACTCGGATGTTGTACCCTGACATCGCTCCGCAGGGCCAATGTCGTCCCAGCTGGCCACGAGATCTCGCCAGACTCCACTCCAACCGCACGCGCTCACGCGTGTGCGCTGACCGACGACGGGAGACCATCATGGAGGCATTCCCGCCGCCCCAGGGGCTCTACGACGGCAGCCACGAGCACGACGCCTGCGGCGTCGCCTTCGTCGCCACCCTCACCGGCGTCCCCAGCCACCAGGTCGTCACGCAGGCCCTGACCGCGTTGCTCAACCTCGAGCACCGCGGCGCCGTCGGCGCCGAGACGAACTCCGGCGACGGCGCCGGGATCCTGCTCCAGGTGCCCGACCGCTTCTTCCGCGAGGTGGTCGACTTCGCGCTGCCGCCGGCCCGCTCGTACGCCGTCGGCACCGCCTTCATCAACGGCGACGACGAGCAGGTCGGCAAGACCCGCGCCCGCATCGAGCAGATCGCGGCCGAGGAGGGTCTGACCGTGCTCGGCTGGCGGGAGGTGCCCACCGACGCCGCCCCGCTGGGCCGCACCGCGCTGGAGGTGATGCCGACCTTCGCGCAGCTGTTCGTCTCCTCCAGCGGCTCCCGGCTGCTCGGCATGGGGCTGGAGCGCCTCGCCTTCTGCCTGCGCAAGCGGGCCGAGCGCGAGACCGACGCCTACTTCCCGTCGCTGTCCTCGCGGACCCTGGTCTACAAGGGGATGCTGAACCCCGACCAGCTCGACCGGGTCTTCCCCGACCTGCGCGACGACCGGGTCGAGTCGGCCATCGCGGTGGTGCACTCCCGTTTCTCCACCAACACCTTCCCCAGCTGGCCGCTGTCCCACCCCTTCCGGTTCATCGCCCACAACGGCGAGATCAACACCGTGATGGGCAACCGCAACTGGATGCGCGCCCGGGAGGCGCTGCTGCGCAGCGAGCTGATCCCCGGTGACCTCGAGCGGCTGTTCCCGATCTGCACGCCGGGGGCCTCGGACTCGGCATCCTTCGACGAGGTGCTGGAGCTGCTGCACATGGGTGGGCGCAGCCTGCCCCACGCGGTGCTGATGATGATCCCGGAGGCGTGGGAGAACCACGCCGAGATGGACCCGGCGCGGCGCGCGTTCTACGAGTTCCACGCCTCGCTGATGGAGCCGTGGGACGGGCCCGCCTGCGTGGTGTTCACCGACGGCACCCAGGTGGGGGCGGTGCTCGACCGCAACGGCCTGCGGCCCTCGCGCTACTGGGTGACCGACGACGGCCTGGTGGTGCTGGCCTCCGAGGTCGGCGTCCTCGACATCGACCCCGCCCGAGTGGTGCGCAAGGGCCGGTTACAGCCGGGCCGGATGTTCCTGGTCGACACCGACGAGCACCGCATCATCGAGGACGAGGAGATCAAGGACCAGCTCGCCTCGGAGAACCCGTACGACGAGTGGCTGCACGCCGGCCTGATCCGGCTGCCGGACCTGCCCGAGCGCGAGCACGTCGTGCACTCCCACGCCTCGGTCACCCGCCGCCAGCAGGTCTTCGGCTACACCGAGGAGGAGCTGCGGGTCCTGCTCACGCCGATGGCCAACACCGGCGCCGAACCGATCGGTTCGATGGGCACCGACACCCCGGTCGCGGTGCTCTCCCAGCGGCCCCGGCTGCTCTTCGACTACTTCAGCCAGCTGTTCGCCCAGGTGACGAACCCACCGCTGGACGCGATCCGTGAGGAGCTGGTCACCAGCCTGAGCGGCACGATCGGACCGGAGTCGAACCTGCTCGAACCGGCGCCGGCCTCCTGCCGGCAGGTGGTGCTGCCGTTCCCGGTGATCACCAACGACGAGCTGGTCAAGATCCGCCACATCAACCGCGACGGCGACCTGCCCGGCTTCGTCACCCACGTCGCCCGCGGCCTCTACCCGGTCGTCGAGGGCGGCGCGGGCCTGGCGCGACGCCTGGAGGAGATCTGCCGCGAGGTGTCCGCGGCGATCGCCGACGGGGCCCGGATCATCGTGCTCTCCGACCGGCACTCCGACGCGACCGAGGCGCCGATCCCGTCGCTGCTGATGACCGCCGCCGTGCACCACCACCTGGTGCGCGAGAAGACCCGCACCCAGGTCGGCCTGGTGGTCGAGGCCGGTGACGTCCGCGAGGTGCACCACGTGGCCCTGCTCGTCGGGTACGGCGCCGCGGCCGTGAACCCCTACCTGGCCATGGAGTCCGTGGAGGACCTCGCCAGGGCAGGCCACTACGTCAAGAACGACCCTGACAGGGCGGTCGCCAACCTGGTCAGGTCACTGGGCAAGGGCGTGCTGAAGGTGATGTCCAAGATGGGCGTCTCCACCGTCGCCTCCTACACCGGCGCGCAGATCTTCGAGGCGCTCGGGCTCTCCCAGGAGGTCGTGGACCGCTACTTCACCGGCACCACCTCCAAGCTCGGCGGCATCGACCTCGACACGATCGCCGAGGAGGTGGCCCGTCGGCACCGGACGGCCTACCCGGTCGACGGCATCGCGCCCGCCCACCGCGACCTCCCGATGGGCGGGGAGTACCAGTGGCGCCGGGAGGGCGAGCTGCACCTCTTCAACCCCGAGACCGTCTTCCGGCTGCAGCACTCCACGCGCACCGGCCGCTACGACATCTTCAAGCAGTACACCAGGGCGGTCGACGAGCAGGCCGAGCGGCTGATGACGCTGCGCGGGCTGTTCCGGTTCAAGGAAGCCGGGGAGACAGGTCGGCAGCCGGTGCCGATCGACGAGGTCGAGCCGGTCTCCGAGATCGTCAAGCGGTTCTCGACCGGCGCGATGTCCTACGGGTCGATCAGCCAGGAGGCCCACGAGACGCTCGCCGTCGCAATGAACCGCCTCGGCGGCAAGTCCAACACCGGCGAGGGCGGCGAGGACCCCGAGCGGCTGCACGACCCCGAGCGCCGCTCGGCGATCAAGCAGGTCGCCTCCGGTCGGTTCGGCGTGACCGCGGAGTACCTCACCAACGCCGACGACATCCAGATCAAGATGGCCCAGGGCGCCAAGCCCGGGGAGGGCGGCCAGCTGCCCGGCCACAAGGTCTACCCATGGGTGGCGCGCACCCGCCACAGCACGCCCGGGGTCGGGCTGATCTCGCCGCCCCCGCACCACGACATCTACTCCATCGAGGACCTGGCCCAGCTGATCCACGACCTCAAGAACGCGAACCCGCAGGCGCGGATCCACGTCAAGCTGGTCTCCGAGGTCGGCGTCGGCACGGTCGCCGCGGGTGTCTCCAAGGCGCACGCGGGCGATGTTCTTGTCGACCTTATGGCCGGGCAGCTGACCGCCCTCCCCGGGCTTGGCGCCCTGGGCCATCTTGATCTGGATGTCGTCGGCGTTGACCAGGTACTCGGCGGTGACCCC
>DATDNR010000027.1:0-7070 GCA_036518175.1 Marmoricola sp. | reverse complement strand
CCTCGGTGAAGGCGGCGACCAGGACGACCAGCCCGATGAGCAGCGTGCGGGGTTCGAGCCAGGCCGCGCGCGGACGGATGGCCTCGGCCGACGTGCTCCCGGACCCGTGCGTGGACCCGTGCGTGGTCGCGTCGGCGGAGGCGTCCGGCTCCTCCTCGAAGGCCCGCGGCAGGAAGCGCCGGGAGGCGACGAGACCGACCAGGCCCAGGAGGACGGTCGCCACGACGAGGTGCAGGCCGACCGGCACGCCGGCAGCGGAGAGCCCCGCGCCCACGACCGCTCCGGCGACCGTGCCGCCGCTGAACGCGGCGTGGAAGCGCGGCATGATGCTGCGCCCGAGCAGGCGCTCCACGGCGGCGCCCTCGAGATTCATGCCGACGTCCCAGACCCCGATGCCGAGGCCGTCGAGGAACAGTCCTGCCGCCAGCAGCGGCGCCGAGCCGACCACGCTGACCGCGATCGCCGCGACCGCCTGGCCGGCGACCAGGCAGCCGACGCCGATGTGCACGGTGCTCCGGCTCCCCCACCGGCTGGCGATCGAGCCCGAGGCGGGCAGCCCCAGCAGGCTGCCGACCGCGGCTGCCAGCAGCACCAGCCCCAGATGTCCGGGGCTGAGTCCGAGGACGTGCTTCACGTCGGGGATGCGGGACGCCCAGGTCGCGAAGCACGCACCGTTCACCGCGAAGACGGCGACGACGGCCCACCGGGCCGCGGCGAGGCGGCGTCCGACGACGAGGGGATCACGGACAGTGGACGAGGACACGGCGACCTCTCCTCGGGGGCGGCACGACACGTCGAATCGATTCGACTCGAATCGATTCGATACTATCTCCTCCATGGCCGGCGAGCGACCCACCTTGCGGGACGTCGCCACGCGGGCCGGGGTGTCCGCGTCCACCGCCTCGGTGGTGTTCAGCGGCCGGGGGCCGGTGGCGGCGACGACAGCGGATCGGGTGCGTGCCGCGGCTGCGGAGCTCGGGTACGTCGGGCCGGACCCGCGGGCCTCCTCGCTGCGTCAGGGTCGCGCCGGCGCGGTGGGCGTGCTGGTGGAGGGCCGGCTGCTGCACGCCTTCCGTGACCCGTTCGCGGTGGCCGTGCTCGATGGGCTCGCGCACGAGCTCGACGCCATCCCGACCGGCATGCTGCTGCTCGCCCAGCCCCCCGACGACGAGCAACGGCTGCTCGCCCAGGTCGCGGGCCTGGCCCTCGACGCGCTGGTCTTCTCCATGTGCCGGCCGCCCGAGACACCGCTCGTGGACCACGCCGCGGCGCGGCACGTCCCCATGGTCGGCACCGGCAGTCCGCTGGACCCGCGGGTCCACCAGGTGCGCATCGACGAGCACGCCGCACAGGCCGCGGCGGTCGAGCACCTGTGGCAGCTGGGCCACCGTCGCATCGCGCACGTCACCATGCCCCTGGGACGGCTCGCGGACACGCGTCGGATCGACCTCGACGACATCGCCCGTGCCGAGTACGTCGACGCCCGGCTGCGGGCCCAGGGCTTCCTCGCGCGCGCCGGCCGGTCCGCGCCGGTCGTGGAGGCGGCCAGCGCCGACGTCGACGGCGGCCGCGCGGCAGCGGCCCTGCTGCTCGACGCCGGTCCGGACCGCCGCCCCACCGCCATCGTCGCGCAGAGCGACCTGCTGGCGGCCGGTGTCCTCCAGGCGGCGACCGAGCGGGGCCTGCGGGTCCCCGAGGACCTCAGCGTGACCGGCTTCGACGGCCTGTCGCTGCCGTGGCTCGACCGCCCGCTGACCACCGTCGACCAGCACGGAGAGGAGAAGGGCCGGGCCCTCGGTCGTCTGGTCTCCGCCCTGCTCGCCGGCCAGCCGGGCGCCGACGTGCTGCTCCCGGCCGAGCTCCGTCCGGGCGCGACCACCGGTCCCGCCCCGAGCGGCCGCTGACGGGCCGGGTTCAGCCGGTCGGGCCGTCGTCGCCCAGCGGCGGTGCCACGGGGGGCTCGGCGTCCGGCCCGCCGCCGTCCGGGGCCGGGCGGCCCCCGTCGACGGCGCCTCCGGCGGGCGCCCCGTTGCCGAGGATCCGTGTCAGGCTCGACACCGGCAGCCGGCGGAACTTGCGCTTCTGGGTGCGGGTGCGGTCGAGGACCGCCGCCTCGAGGTCGCGCGCGGAGACCTGCCGGCTGGTGCCCTCGCCGTGCCCGAGCGCTGCGGTGGCCACCCGGACCGCCTCCTCGAGGGTGGGGTTCGTGCCCAGGTGCTCCCGGAGGTACGACGACACCGCCTCGGCCTCGCCACCCATCACGGCGAAGTGCTGCTCGTCGGCGACCTGGCCGTCGAAGGTGAGCCGGAAGATCTGGTCGTGCTCGGGCGTGTCGCCCACCTCGGCGACGAAGATCTCGACCTCGTAGGGCTTCTCGCCGCCGCTGGAGAAGATCGTGCCGAGGGTCTGGGCGTAGGCGTTCGCGAGCCCGCGACCGGTGACGTCGCGCCGGTCGTAGGAGTAGCCGCGCATGTCGGCCAGCCGGACGCCGGCGATGCGCAGGTTCTCGAACTCGTTGTAGCGGCCCACCGCCGCGAAGGCGATCCGGTCGTAGATCTCGCTGACCTTGTGCAGCGCCTGCGAGGGGTTCTCCGAGACGAAGAGGATCCCGTCGGAGTACTGCATCACCGCCACCGAGCGGCCCCGGGCGATGCCCTTGCGCGCGAAGTCCGCCCGGTCCTTCATCATCTGCTCGGGCGAGACGTAGAACGGCATCGTCATGGTCGGTGGCGCTCCTGTCGGTTCGGGGGGTCAGTTCAGGGCGGCGGCGGGGCCGTCGGGACGCTGCATCCGGCCGGCCACCACCTGGTCGGCGATCGCGGCGACCTCGTCGTCGGGGATGCGCCGGTGGCCGTCGCCGGTGATCACGCTGACCACCGGGAAGATCCGCCGGGTCAGGTCCGGTCCGCCGGTGGCCGAGTCGTCGTCGGCGGCGTCGTACAACGCCTGCACGACCGCCATCACGCACTCGTCGGCGGTGAGGTCCTCGCGGTAGAGCTTCTTCAGCGCGCCGCGGGCGAAGACCGAGCCGGAGCCGACCGAGTGGAACGCGGTCTCCTCGTAGCGGCCGCCGGTGACGTCGTAGCTGATGATGCGGCCCTGCTCGGTGTGCACGTCGTAACCGGCGAAGAGCGGCACCACGGCCAGGCCCTGCATCGCCAGGCCGAGGTTGGAGCGGATCAGCGCCGCCAGCCGGTTGGCCTTGCCGTCGATGGACAGCTCGCTGCCCTCGATCTTCTCGTAGTGCTCGAGCTCGGTCTGGAAGAGCCGGACCATCTCCACGGCCAGTCCGGCGGTGCCGGCGATGCCGACGACGGAGTACTCGTCTGCGGGGAAGACCTTCTCGATGTCGCGCTGGGCGATGATGTTGCCCATGGTGGCGCGGCGGTCACCGGCCATCACCACGCCACCGGGGAACGTGGCCGCGACGATCGTGGTGGCGTGCGGCGCGAGGTCGGCGGCACTGCCCTGGGGCAGCCGCCGCCGCGAGGGCAGCATCTCGGGTGCGACGCTGCCGACGAACTCGGCGAACGAGGACGTCCCTGGCGTCAGGAAGGCGTCGGGGAGGCGGGCGTCGGTCACGTGGACTACTCCCCGCCCTTCTGGATGAACGACTTCACGAAGTCCTCCGCGTTCGTCTCCAGCACGTCGTCGATCTCGTCGAGGATCGCGTCGATGTCCTCGTCGAGCTGTTCCTTGCGCTCGGTGTCGGCAGCGGCCGGGGCCTCCTCGACCTGCTCCTCGTCCTGCTGCGACTTGCGCGGCTGCTTCTGCTCCTGTGCCATCGCGCTCTCCTTCCCTTCCCTGCCTTGCCCGGGTGCTGTGCCCTCGAGCACGGCCTCGTCACCGACCCTATCGAGTCCTAGCGCGTCAGGGCCTCGAACAGCTGCAGGGCGGTGTCGTTCTCGTCCAGCAACCGGCCCACGTGCCGCCGGGTCCCGCGCAGGGGGTCGATCGTCGGCACCCGTTGCAGCGACTCGTGGCCGGGCAGGTCGAAGATCACCGAGTCCCACGAGGCGGCGGCGATGTTGTCGGCGTACTTGGCCAGGCAGCGGCCGCGGAAGTAGGCCCGGGTGTCCTCCGGGGGCTCGTGCATCGCCTCGGTCACGATCTCGTCGGTGAGCAGCCGGTCGATGCGGCCCAGCCGCACCAGCCGGTGGTAGAGCCCCTTGTCGGGGCGGATGTCGGCGTACTGCAGGTCGATCGCGTGCAGCTTCGCGTCGTCCCAGCCCAGCCCGTCGCGCTGGCGGTAGGACTCCAGCAGCTTCAGCTTCGCGACCCAGTCGAGCTCCTGGGCACACTCGAAGGGGTCACGCTCGAGCCGGGTGAGCACCGACTCCCACCGGGCGAGGACGTCCTTGGTCTGGGTGTCGGCGTCGTCGCCGTAGCGCTGCTGCACATAGGACTCCGCCAGGCGGAAGTACTCCCACTGCAGCTGCACAGCGGTGATGGTGCGCCCGTCGTCGAGCTCGAAGGCGTGCTTCAGCGACGGGTCGTGGGAGACGTCCTTGAGGGTGCCCACGGGGCGCGCCACGCTCAGGTCGGTGCTGATGAAGCGGTCCTCGATCATCGAGAGCACCAGCGCCGTGGTGCCCATCTTGAGGTAGTTCGAGACCTCGGCCAGGTTCGCGTCGCCGATGATCACGTGCAGCCGGCGGTAGCGCTCGGGGTCCGCGTGCGGCTCGTCGCGGGTGTTGATGATCGGCCGCTTCAGCGTGGTCTCCAGGCCGACCTCGACCTCGAAGAAGTCCGCACGCTGGCTGATCTGGAAGCCGTGCTGGCGTCCGTCCTGGCCCAGGCCGACACGCCCGGCGCCGCAGACGACCTGACGGCTGACGAAGAACGGCGTCAGGTGCCGGACGATGTCACCGAAGGGCGTCGACCTGCGGACCAGGTAGTTCTCGTGCGCCCCGTAGGACGCGCCCTTGTTGTCGGTGTTGTTCTTGTACAGGACCAGGTCGCCCTCGGTCGGCACCGCGGCGAACCGGCAGGCGTCCAGCGCGATCTGCTCTCCGGCCTTGTCCCAGGCGACCACGTCGAGCGGGTTGGTGCACTCCGGTGCGGAGTACTCCGGGTGGGCGTGGTCGACGTAGAGACGGGCGCCGTTGGTGAGGATCACGTTGGCCAGCCCGAGGTCCTCGTCGGTCAGCTGCGAGGGATCGGCCACCTCACGGGACATGTCGAAGCCGCGCGCGTCGCGCAGCGGCGACTCCTCCTCGAAGTCCCAGCGGGCGCGCCGGGCCTTCAGCGTCGCCGAGGCATAGGCGTTGACCAGCCGCGTGCTGGCCACCATCGGGTTGGCGTGCGGCTGCCCCGAGACGGTGATCCCGAACTCCGTCTCGGTGCCCATCACACGTCGGACGCTCACGAGATTGAGGGTAGCCGCCGCACGGGCAAGGATGGCGGCGTGTTCACTCCTGGTCCGGCCCGCGACGCCGACGAGCTCGTCGCCCTGGTCGACGCGCAGGGGCGGGTGACGGGCACGGCACCCCGGGGCGTCGTACGCCGCGACAACCTGCGCCACGCGTCCACCGCGGTGCTGGTCCGCCACCCCGACGGGCGCCTGCACGTGCACCGCCGCACCGAGACCAAGGACTGGGCGCCCGGGCTGTGGGACGCCGCCGCCGGCGGGGTGCTCCGTGCCGGTGAGGATCCCACCGACTCCGCGCGCCGCGAGCTCGCCGAGGAGCTCGGTGTCGGCGGCGTCGAGCTGCGCCCACTGACCACCCACCTCTACGAGGACGACACCACCCGGTGCTTCGAGCACGCCTACGAGGTGGTCTGGAACGGTTCCTTCACCCTGCAGCCCGAGGAGGTCGCCACGGCGCGCTGGGCGGGCCTCGACGAGGTCGCGGCACTGGTCGACGAGACTCCCGCGAGGTTCGTGCCCGACACCGCCCAGCTGCTCGGCAGGCTGGCGGACGAGGGGATCGGCGACTACGGCGCGCTGCGCGCGATCACCGCCGCACAGCGTGCCGGGATCGCCTTCGCGGTCACCCGGCACGGGCCGGTGCGCTCCCTGGCCGAGGCGGCCGCTGCGCGGGGCCTGCAGCCGGGTCAGGTCGTCAAGACCCTGGTGGTGCGTCTCACCGACGCGGACTACCGCTTCGTGCTGGTGCCCGGTGACCGGGAGATCGCCTGGCCCAGGCTGCGCTCGCTGCTGGGGGTGAACCGACTCTCCCTGCCCGATGCCCGGGTGGCCCGGGAGGTGACCGGCTACGAGCGCGGCACGATCACACCGCTGGGCTCGCGGAACCCGTGGCCGGTGGTGGCCGACGAGCGGCTGGCCGGCACGGTCTCGCTCGGCGGCGGCGCCCACGGCGTGGCGCTGACGCTGGACGCGGCGGAGGTGCTCGAAGCGCTGGGGGCGACGGTCGGTGACGTCACCGACGTCACCGACGGGGGCGACGCTGCCACGCGCAGGCGAGGTTGACCACCGCGATCCCGCCCCAGGCGACCACGAGGCCCGGCAGGTGGGAGATGCCGGCCGCGATCCCGGAGATCGGCACGCCCAGCGCCAACGAGGTGATGCCCAGCGCCACCTGACCACCGTCGCGGCGGCCCTCGGCCCTGCGCAGCGCCTGCTCGTGGGCGATCCGGGCGTCCACCCGTGCGGCGATGGCGCGCTCCACGCGGTCGGCGAACGCATCGACCACCGCGTCGTCGTACGCCGGGCCGAGCTCGCGACGCACCTCCAGGATCGCCTCCACGTCGTGCCGGTCGACCTCGGCCCAGCCTCCTCCGGGAGGGCGCTGGCCCTCCGGGAGGTCGGCGGGGTTCGAGGCGGTCACGACGCGCAGGATGCCGGTGCGCTGGTGCCGGTCAGAGGTACTGGCCGGTGTTGGCGACGTTGTCGATGGACCGGCCCGGCTCGGTGCCCTGCTTGCCGGTGATGAGCGTGCGGATGAAGACGATCCGCTCCCCCTTCGTGCCCGAGATCCGCGCCCAGTCGTCGGGGTTGGTGGTGTTGGGCAGGTCCTCGTTCTCCTTGAACTCGTCGACGCAGGCCTGCAGCAGGTGCTGCACGCGCAGCCCCTTCTGGTCGTTGTCGAGGAAGTCCTTGATGGCCA
>DATDNR010000026.1:0-8116 GCA_036518175.1 Marmoricola sp. | reverse complement strand
CGGCCCAGCGCCCGAGGCAGCGCCGCCCGACCTGCGGATCAGCTTCCCCGAGGAGCTGCCGGTCTCGGCGCGGCGCGACGACATCGCCGCCGCGATCCGGGACCACCAGGTGGTGGTCGTCGCCGGCGAGACCGGGTCGGGCAAGACGACCCAGCTGCCCAAGATCTGCCTGGCCCTGGGGCGCGGCCGCAAGGGCCGGATCGGGCACACCCAGCCGCGGCGGATCGCCGCGCGCAGCGTGGCCGAGCGGATCGCCGAGGAGCTCGGCACCGAGCTGGGTGACCTCGTCGGCTACCAGGTGCGGTTCACCGACCGCACCTCGCGGGCCAGCCGCGTCAAGCTGATGACCGACGGCATCCTGCTGGCCGAGCTGCAGCGCGACCGGGAGCTGCGCCGCTACGACACGCTGATCATCGACGAGGCTCACGAGCGCAGCCTCAACATCGACTTCATCCTCGGCTATCTCAAGCGGCTGCTGCCGCGGCGGCCGGACCTGAAGGTGATCATCACCTCGGCGACCATCGACCCCGAGCGGTTCGCCGCCCACTTCGCCGACGCCTCCGGGCGGCCCGCGCCGATCGTCGAGGTCTCCGGACGCACCTACCCGGTCGAGGTCCGCTACCGGCCGCTCATCGAGGAGGCGTACGACGACGACGAGGGCGAGCCGGTCGTCCGTGACCAGACCGAGGCGATCTCCGCCGCGGTGGACGAGCTGGTCGCCGAGGGACCCGGGGACATCCTCGTGTTCCTGCCCGGGGAGCGGGAGATCCGCGACACCGCCGACGCGCTGGTCGAGCAGGCCTCCGGACGCGGACGGCCCGCGGCCGGCTTCGACGTCGTACCGCTCTTCTCTCGCCTCTCGGCCGCCGAGCAGCACCGCGTCTTCGAACCGCACACCCGGCGCCGGGTGGTGCTCGCCACCAACGTCGCGGAGACCTCGCTCACCGTGCCCGGCATCCGCTACGTGATCGACACCGGGCTGGCGCGGATCTCCCGCTACTCCAGCCGCACCAAGGTGCAGCGGCTGCCGATCGAGCCGATCAGCCAGGCCTCGGCCAACCAGCGGTCGGGGCGGTGCGGCCGTGTCGAGGCGGGCATCGCGATCCGGCTCTACTCCGAGGAGGACTTCCTCGGCCGCCCGGAGTTCACCGACCCCGAGATCCTGCGCACCGGCCTGGCCAGCGTGATCCTGCAGATGACCTCGCTGGGCCTCGGCGACGTCGGGCGGTTCCCGTTCGTCGACCCGCCCGACCAGCGCAACGTGCGCGCGGGGACGCAGCTGCTCGAGGAGCTGGGCGCGCTCTCGGGCCGCGGCCGGCTCACCGGCATCGGCCGCCGGCTCGCGCGGCTGCCGATCGACCCGCAGCTGGGCCGGATGATCCTGGAGGCCGACCGGCTGGGCTGCCTGCGCGAGGTGCTCGTGCTCGCGGCGGCGCTGTCGATTCAGGACCCGCGCGAGCGCCCGGTGGAGCAGCAGGCCCGCGCCGACCAGCTGCACGCCCGCTTCCGCGACAAGACCTCCGACTTCCTCACCTGGCTCAACCTGTGGCGCTACCTGCGCGAGCAGCAGAAGCAGCGCGGGTCCAGCTCCTTCCGCCGGATGTGCCGCGAGGAGTTCCTCAACTACCTGCGGGTGCGCGAGTGGCAGGACTTCGAGCGGCAGCTGCGCGAGGTCGCCAGGGAGATCGGCCTGGTGCCCGGCCGCCCGGCGGACACTCCCGACGGCGACGGCATCCACCAGGCGCTGCTGTCCGGGCTGCTCTCCCACATCGGGCTGCGCGACCCGGAGCGACGCGACTACCTGGGGGCACGCGGCGCCCGGTTCGCGATCTTCCCGGGGTCGGGGCTGTTCCGCAACCAGCCGTCGTTCGTGATGGCGGCCGAGCTGGTCGAGACCTCCCGGCTGTGGGCGCGGCAGGTGGCCGCGATCGACCCGGCCTGGGCGGAGCGGATCGGCGCCCACCTGGTCAAGCGCAGCTGGTCGGAGCCGCACTGGTCGCGCAAGCGCGAGTCCGCGATGGCCTACGAACGGGTGACCCTGTACGGCGTGCCGCTCGTCGCCGACCGCCTCACCGGCATCGGCAAGGTGCAGCCGGAGCTGGCCCGGGAGCTGTTCATCCGGCACGCCCTCGTCCAGGGCGAGTGGCGCGCCCGGCACCGCTTCTTCGAGACCAACCGGCGGCTGCTGGAGGAGGCCGAGGAGCTCGAGCACCGGGCGCGGCGCCGGGGGATCGTCGTCGACGAGCACACGCTCTTCGACTTCTACGACGCCCGGATCCCCGCCGACGTCGTCTCCGGCGCGCACTTCGACACCTGGTGGAAGCAGGAGCGTCGCCGACACCCCGACCTGCTCACCTTCGACCCCGAGATGCTGGTGCACGAGGGCGCCGAGGTGCGCAGCGAGGACTTCCCCGACGAGTGGCGTGAGGGACCGGCCGAGCTGCCGGTCAGCTACACCTTCGAGCCGGGCACGGAGCAGGACGGCGTCACCATCGACCTGCCGGTGGCGACGCTGAACACGGTCGGCGCGGCACCCTTCACCTGGAACGTGCCGGGGCTGCGCGAGGAGCTGGTGACCGCCCTGATCCGCTCGCTGCCCAAGCAGCTGCGGGTCAACTTCGTGCCGGCGCCGAACGTCGCCCGCGCCTTCCTCTCCGCGGTGCCGCCGGGGGAGGAGGCGCTGCCCGCGGCGCTCGCCCGCTACCTGCGGTCCCAGACCGGGGTGCACGTGCCGGCGGACGCCTGGGACTGGGCCCGGGTGCCGGCCCACCTGCGGCCGACCTTCCGGATCGTCGACGACGAGGGTGCCGAGGTCGCCCGCGGCAAGGACCTCGAGGCGCTGAAGGAGCCGCTGCGGTCCTCCTTCGAGCAGGCGATGGAGTCGGCGGCCTCGGCGGTCACCGTCACCGGGCAGAGGTCGTGGACCTTCGGCACCATCGAACCGTCGTTCCGGCAGGTCCGGGCCGGGCACGAGGTGCACGGCTTCCCGGCGCTGGTCGACGAGGGGACCACGGTCGGGGTGAAGGTGTTCGGGTCCGCGGACGAGCAGGCGGCCCGGCACCGCCTGGGGGTGCGCCGGCTGCTGGTGCTCGTCGTACCGGCCCCGGACCTGCTCGGTGGTCTGGACAACGCGGCGAAGCTCGGCCTCGCGGGGTCGCCGTACCCCACGGTCGCCGAGCTGCTCGACGACTGCGTGCTCGCGGCCGCGGGTGAGCTCGTCGACCACGCCGGGGTGGTGCGCGACGAGTCCGCCTTCGCGACACTGGCCTCGGTCGCGAGGCGTGAGCTCGACGAGCGGTCGCGGGGCGTGCTGGCGCAGGTGCTCCGGGTGCTGGCCGAGTGGCGCGAGGTCGAGCGGACGCTCAGCGGCCGGGTCGACATGGCCGCGCTGGCCTCGGTCTCGGACATGCGCGGGTGCCTGGAACGCCTGGTGCACCGCGGCTTCATCGGCGAGGCCGGGGCCGCGGCGCTGCGCGACTACCCGCGCTACCTCGCCGCGCTGCGACAGCGCCGGGAGCGGCTGGACGCCGAACCGCGCCGGGACGCCGAGCTGATGGCGCGGGTCGCGCCGCTGCAGCAGGCCTGGCAGCACCGTCTGGACGCGCTGCCGCCCGGTCGGCCACCGGGGGAGGACCTGGAGCGGGTGCGCTGGATGCTCGAGGAGTACCGCGTCTCGCTCTGGGCCCAGCAGCTCGGCACCGCGATGCCGGTCTCCGACGCTCGGATCCGCAAGCTGCTCGACCGCTGAGCGACCGACCCCGGAGCGCGACCGAGGATCGGATGCCGGGGGATCGAGGATCGGCTGTGGATCGCCCTTGAACTCAGGAGCGGGCCGCTAGACTCGACAGGACGCCGGACCGCGGCAGCCCCGGGTCCCAACATATGCCGCTGCGAGCGGCCACGCGCCGTGAGGCGCTCCCGGTCCGGCGTTCAGCTTCCGGCCCGGTCCCTGGATCCAGGGGCCGGGCCGAGCTGCTGCTCCCGCGCGGCGCGGACAGGCGACACCGGTCGCGACCGGTCAGGCGAGCTCGCCGGCCAGCTCCAGGTGGGCGGCGTGCTCGAGCTGCTCGGCCAGGGTGAGCAGCCGGGAGGCCGCCAGGTCCGAGGCGTACGACGACTCACCCTGCATCGCCTCCCGGCGGGCGCGCCCGGCCGCGGCGACCTTGGCGAAGGCCGCTGCCCGGAAGAGGGTGTCGGCGTACTCCCCGCGGACCACCCCGCGCAGCAGCGCATCGACCATCTGCCGGACCTCGCCGGGTCCGGGCGGGTCGGCCACGCCGGAGACGACCTCGGAGACCGGCACGTGGTGACGGCCGCGGTCGAACTCCTCGGCGGCGGTGCGCGGGTCGGCGTACACCCACTGCCGCAGCAGGTAGAGCCGCCACAGCGACCCGGCCAGGGAGTCCGCGGGAGCGCCGGCCCACAGGGCGGCCAGCGTCTCCAGGCCCTCGGAGTCGGCGAGGTGCACGACCCGTTCGACGAGCTGGTCGTCGCCGTCGCCGTGGGCGCCCCGCACCAGCGCGGCGGCGGCCCGGTCGGCGGCCTCCCGGACGGTCGCGGGGTCGGCACCGCCCTCGATGCCCTCGAAGTGCATCGAGCCGGGCAGCGACGGCCGATGGTGGGTGCGCCGGTCGTGCGGATCGCTCACGTGCCCACCCTAGGACGCGCACGGTCGGGCCCACCCGGAAATCGACGACGCCCGGGTGCGGCTGCCGGCGCCGGATCAGTCCGCGGGGTCCTCGACCGGGCGATGCGGGTGCCGGATGGCGTCGGTGATCACCGGGCCGGTCACCTCCACCTGCCACGGGCGGGCACCGAGCCGCCGCAGCTCTGCCGCGACCGCCTCGTCGAGCTCAGCGTCGCCGGCGTCGGGCGGTGACCACAGCACCCGGCGCAGGTAGTCGGGGGTGAGCAGGTTCTCCGCCGGCACCGAGAGCCGGCGCGACAGCGCGGTGATCCCCGCGCGGGCCCGCACCAGCCGGGCGGCGGCGACCGGGTCGCGGTCGGCCCAGGCACGCACCTGCGGAGGACCGTCGCTGCGGTTGGCGAGTGGTGGCAGCGCGGAATCCGGCAGCTCCCGGGCGGTGCGGATGGCGGCGAGCCACTCCTCGGCGTACCTCGAGGCCGCCCGGCCGTGGAACCCGGCGGTGGCCAGCAGGGCACGCCGGCTGGTGGGCAGCGCGTTGGCGGCCGCGACGATCGCGGAGTCGGGCAGCAACCGGCCCGGCGTGGTGTCCCGGTCAGCGGCGAGCGCGTCGCGGGCGGTCCACAGCTCGCGCACCGCCGCCATCGCCCGGCGGCCGCGCACCTTGTGCAGCCCGGAGGTGCGCCGCCACGGGTCGACCCGCACCGGCGGCTGGTAGTCGACCAGGGCGGCGAACTCCTCGCGCGCCCAGCGGTCCTTGCCGGCCTCCACGAGCTGTCGCTCGAGCTCGTCGCGCAGCTCCACCAGCACCTCGACGTCGAGCGCGGCGTACTCCAGCCACGGCTCCGGGAGCGGGCGCTTGGACCAGTCGACGGCGGAGTGCTCCTTGCGCATCGAGCGGCCCAGGATGCTCTCGACGAGGGTGGCCAGCCCGACCCGGGGATAGCCGAGCAGCCGGGCGGCCAGCTCGGTGTCGAACAGCTGCACGGGCCTCAGCCCGACCTCGCGCAGGCAGGGCAGGTCCTGGGTGGCGGCGTGCAGGATCCACTCGGCGCCGTCGAACGCCGCGTCGAGGGCCTGCAGGTCGTCGAAGGCGGTCGGGTCGATCAGTGCGGTGCCGGCACCGTCGCGGCGCAGCTGGATCAGGTAGGCGCGTGCGGAGTAGCGGTAGCCCGAGGCCCGTTCGGCGTCCAGCGCGACCGGGCCGCTGGCCGCTCCGACCCGTTTCACGACCTCGTCGAGGCCGGCCTCGGTGTCGACGACGGCGGGCAGCCCTTCACGCAGGCGCAGCAGCGGCGCGGGCGGAGCCTCGGGTGCGGGGGCTCCGGCTCCGGACTCGTCCGGGGTCGCCGATCCTGCCGCAGCCGTCATCACTCGTCGCCGCGCTGCCCGCGTCGGCTGGGCATGGTGGCGACACCCTCCGGCACCGGAGGCAGGCCCGCGGCGGTGCAGAGCAGCTCGCCCCACGCCTCGACGTGCGGGGCGAGGTCGCCGACGGGGCTCCACGAGGCGCGGATCTCGATCTGCGCGCTGGCCGGCTCCCCGGCCATCCCGCCGAAGCTCTCCGACGCCACGCAGGTGACCGTGCCGGACGGCACGGCGTAGCCCGCCCCATGGGCGTCGAGCGCCTCGGTCAGCCAGCTCCAGCCGACCTCGGCCAGCAGCGGGTCGGTGACCAGCTCGGGGTCGATGTCGGCGCGCACGTAGGCCACGCAGCGGAAGGTGCCCTCCCAGGCGTCGTTGCCCGCCGGGTCGTGCAGCACCACGATGCGGCCGCTGCCGACGTCGTCGCCGTCGACGGTGACGTCACCGGACAGGGCCGACGCGAACGGGGCGATCCGCTGGGGTGCGGGCATCTCCTCGACGAAGAGCTCGGGCCGGAGCCGGGCCTCGCGCATGCGTGCGACGGCACGCCGGAACTCCACGGGCGCCAGGGGCTCACCGATGCGAGGCTGCTGGGGGGCCGTCATGGCCTCAGACTAGGGCGGGCGGGCGAGTCCCGGAAAACGACTCGCCGCCCTGACCTGCGAGGATCGGCCCATGCCCGCCGCTCCCGAGACCGCCCGCTCCGCCTTCCTGCTCGCGGCGCGGGGCGAGCCGACGCCCTACACGCCGGTCTGGTTCATGCGCCAGGCCGGCCGGTCGCTGCCGGAGTACCGCCGCGTCCGCGAGGGCATCTCGATGCTGGACTCCTGCATGCGGCCCGACCTGGTCACCGAGATCACCCTGCAGCCGGTGCGCCGGTACGGCGTCGACGCGGCGATCTTCTTCTCCGACATCGTGCTGCCGCTCAAGGCGGTCGGGGTCGACCTCGACATCGTGCCCGGCACCGGGCCGGTGGTCGCCCGGCCGGTGGCCACGCTCGCCGACGTCGAGGCGATCCCCGACCTGACCCCCGAGCACGTGCCGTTCGTGACCGAGGCGGTGCGGCAGCTGGTCGCCGAGCTCGGCACGACACCGCTGATCGGCTTCGCGGGGGCGCCGTTCACGGTGGCGTCGTACCTCGTCGAGGGCGGGCCGTCGAAGGACCACGCCCGCACCAAGGCGCTGATGTTCGGCGCGCCCGAGGTCTGGCAGGCCCTGATGCGCAAGATCGCCGGCATCGCCGCGGCCTACCTGCAGGTGCAGGTCGCGGCCGGCGCCTCGGCGGTGCAGCTGTTCGACTCCTGGGCCGGAGCGCTCTCGCGCAGCGACTACCGGAGCGCGGTGATGCCGCACTCCGCCTCGGTGCTGGCCGCGGTCCCCGAGGTGCCGCGGATCCACTTCGGCGTCGGCACCGGCGAGATCCTCGACCTGATGGGGGAGGCGGGTGCCGACGTGGTCGGCGTCGACTGGCGGGTGCCGCTGGACGCCGCCGTACGACGACTCCCGGGGCGGGCCGTGCAGGGCAACCTCGACCCGAGCCTGGTCTTCGCCCCGACCGAGGTGATGACCACCCGCGCCGAGGAGGTGCTCGAGGCAGGCACCGCCGCCCCGGGGCACGTCTTCAACCTCGGCCACGGCGTGATCCCGTCGACCGACCCCGACCAGCTGGCCCGGCTGACCGACTTCGTGCACGAGCACTCCGCACGCTAGGAGCACTAGGCGGCGGTCTCCGTCGGCGGCTTGCGGCCCCACCGACGCCAGCCCAGCCACAGCGGCACGGCGAGCACACCGACGACGAGCGCGAACGGCAGCAGCACCCCGACCACCGTCAGCACCCCGACCGCCGTGGCGGCCAGCGCGTGCCAGCCGGTGACCAGGCCGGCGAGCAGGCCCTGGTGGTGCTGGCGCGGCGGCACCGGCGCGGCGGTGCGGGTGATGGTGACCTGCACCGTCGACAGCGAGGTCTGGTCGGAGAGCCAGGCCTGCTGCTGCTTGAGGGAGTCCAGCTCGGCCTGCCGGTTGCCCAGGTCGGTCTCGATCGCGATGATCTGCGACAGGCTCCTGGCCCGCGCCAGCAGCTCCTCGATGCGGTCGATGCTGTCCTGC
>DATDNR010000025.1:0-2300 GCA_036518175.1 Marmoricola sp. | reverse complement strand
GCTCGCGCTCGTCGGCGATCTGCTCTCGGAGGTCGGCAGCCCGGTCCCGCTCCTGCGCCACCGCCTCGCGCTCCTCGGCAAGGTGCTCACGGCGCGTCATCCGGCCCTCGCGTGCCTCGAGCGACGAGGCGCGTTCCTCGGCGTTGACCTGCGCCTGCTGCGCTTCCGGCGACTCGACGTCGGCTGCGCCGTCCTGGTTCGTGCCCCCAGCGGTCACCCGCCCAGCGTGACCGATCGTGCGCCCCGTCTCAACCGGCAAAGGTCCCGGTCGGGGCGCGTTGCGGTCCGGGGCCGAGCGATCGCCGGCTCGGCGGGTGTGGGTATCTCCCCGTTGATGACACGTTCGTGCCGGCAGCCCACGCGGTGGAACGAACGTGTCATCAACCGAGGGGGTAGCTCCTCCCGACGCAAGGGCGACGGCCGAGCCGACAGGGCCGGAGAGCCGGCAGAGCCAGGGTCATCGTGCGGCCCGGCGTAGCTGACCAGCCGCATCAGGCAGCACCTCCCGCGTCGTCGACCGTCGCATCGGTCACCTCGAGCGGCCCACGGTAGGGGAGCGCCGCCGGTCCGGTGACCCCGGCCTCGACGGCGAAGAGGCAGCCGGCGTGCGGCTGGTGGGACAGCTCGGTCTCGCTCTGCCCGACCCGGGCGCTGGTGATGAAGAGGACGTCGCGGTCCGGACCGCCGAAGGCGCAGCACGACGGCTGCCGCGCCGGCGTCTCCACCCGGGCGAGCAGCGCCCCGTCGGGCCCGTAGCGCCGGACCTCGCCGCCGCCCCAGATGGCCACCCACACGCAGCCCTCGTCGTCGACGCAGAGGCCGTCGGGCACGCCGCCGTCGTCGACGTGCACCAGCACCCGCGGGTCGCGCAGCTCGCCGTCGTCGAAGGCGTAGGCGGTCACGGTGCCGGCGCCGCTGTCGACGAAGTACATGGTCTGCCCGTCCGGGCTCCAGCCGATGCCGTTCGAGACGGTCGTGGGGGCCAGCGCGACGGTGAGCCGGCCGGAGAGGTCGAGGCGGTAGAGACGCCCGGCGTCGGCTGCTCCGGCGTACTCCATGCTGCCCAGCCACAGCCGGCCCTCGGCGTCGCAGGCGCCGTCGTTGACCCGGGTGTGCCCGGGCCGGTGCCGCTCGGGGGCGACCAGCTCGCGCAGCCGGCCGGAGCGGTCCAGGGCGGCCAGCCCCTGCCCGTGCCCGACCAGCCAGCCGTCGTCGAGGTCCGGCAGCGGGAAGACCGCGGTGAGCGGCCCGCCGACGTCGATCTCCGCCAGCCGGTCGAGGCCGGTGCCGCTGACCGAGGCGATGTGCAGCCGGCCGCGGTGCACGTCGACCCACAGCAGCTCGTCGCGCCGGCCGTCCCAGCGGACGCCCTCGCCGAGCTCGAGCTGCTGGTGGCTGCAGCACTGGGCGCTCAGCCGCGAGCCCTCCGCCGTCATCACATCACCGCCAGCTGGCCGCCGTCGACGACCAGCGTGGCGCCGTGCACGAACGACGCCTCGTCACTGGCCAGGAAGGCGTAGGCGGCGGCGACCTCGTCGGTGCGGCCGACCCGGCCGAGGGGGATCCGCTCCTGGGCGTAGCGCTCGGCGAAGCCCGGCTCGAGCTGGCCGGCGATGCCGGCGTTGAGCGGGGTGTCGATGTAGCCAGGACAGACCGCGTTGACCCGGATGCCGTGCCGGCCCAGCTCGACGGCCATCGACCGGGTCAGCTGCACCACCCCGCCCTTGGAGGCGTTGTAGTGGGCGTAGTCCTCCTCGCCGCCGAAGGCGTTGGTGGAGGCCATGTTGACCACCGACCCGGTGCGGCCCGCGGCGACGAGCGTGCGGGCGAAGGCCTGGGCGACCGCGAACATGCCGGTCAGGTTGACCTCGAGGATGTCGCGCCAGTCGTCGGTCGAGATCTCGAGGAAGGGCGTACGCCGGGCGACGCCGGCGTTGTTGGCCAGCACGCTGAGCCCGCCGCAGGCCTCGTCGGCGGCCGCCACGACCGCGCCGATCGCCGCGGTGTCGCGCACGTCGAGCACCCGGCCACCGGCCAGCCCGGCGTGCTCGGCGAGCGTGTCCAGGGCGCGGTCGACGTCGGCCTCGGCGTGGCCGGTGACGAGGACCCGGCAGCCCTCCTCGAGGAACCGCTGCGCGGCGGCGAGCCCGATGCCGCTGGTGCCGCCGCTGACCAGCACGCCGCGGCCTGCCAGACCGCGCATCAGGCGCCCTCGGGCGCGTCCGGCCCGGGCTCGGGTGCGGACTCGTCACGCAGCCGCGGGTTCGTGTGGACCAGGGCGCCCATCCCGCCTCCTTCTG
>DATDNR010000024.1:0-7162 GCA_036518175.1 Marmoricola sp. | reverse complement strand
GACGAGGGCGTCTCCCGGCAGGCGGTCGACCACCTGATCGCCCACGGGCACCGCCGGATCGCCTTCGTCGGCAGCGACGAGCGCTACCCGACCACCACCGCCCGGCTGCGCGGCTACTACGCCAGCATGCACGCCGCGGGCCTGGAGCCCGACCCGGCCTGGATCCGCCACGGCCCGACCCGCGACGTCGACGCCGCCGGGGTCGCCGCCGAGCTGCTCGCCGCCGAGGAGGCGCCGACCGCGATCTTCGCAGCGAACCCGCGTGCGGCCATCGGTGTGGTGCACCACCTGCACACCACCGGGCGCACCGATGTGGCCTTCGTCAGCTTCGGCGACTTCACCCTCGCCCAGACGCTGCGCCCGGCGGTGACCATCGTCAAGCAGGACCCGGTCGCGATCGGCATCGCCGCCATCGAGCGGGTGCTGACCCACCTCGACGCTCGCAAGCAGCGCGCCGTCGACCCCGACGCGGAGATCCCCGGCGACGCGCCCCGCACGATCCTCGTCGACACCCCGCTCATCGTCCGTGGCTCCGGAGAGGTGCAGCCCGCATGAAGCCCGCGTTCCTGGCCCCCAACCTCGTCGAGCACTTCTACGTCGGCGGCCCGAAGATCGGTGCACTGCGCGGCATCGAGGTGACCTCGCCGCGCCAGCCCGAGGAGTGGATCGCCGCCACCGTCAGCCGGGCCGACGCCCCCGGAGTGGGGCCGGCCCGCACCGCCGAGGGCGACCTGCTGCGCGACCTGGTCGTCAAGGACCCCCGCGGCTGGCTCGGCACCGAGACCTCCGACGGCGACGTCGGCATCCTGGTCAAGCTGCTCGACGCCGGCGAGCGGCTGCCGGTGCACGTGCACCCCGACCGCGCCTTCGCGGCCCGGCACCTGGACTGCCCCTACGGCAAGACCGAGGCCTGGCTGGTGCTCGACGCCACCGACGACGCCGCGGTCTACCTCGGCTGGAACGCCGACGTCGACCCCGACGAGCTCGCCCGCGCCCGCGACGAGCAGGACAACGCCTGGCTGCTCGGCCACCTCAACCGCATCGAGGTCCGCCCCGGCGACGGCATCCTGGTGCCCGCCGGCACCGCGCACGCCATCGGCGCCGGCGTCTTCATCACCGAGGTGCAGGAGCCGACCGACTTCTCCATCCTGCTGGAGTGGTCGGTGACCACCTCCACCCGCGAGGAGTCCCACCTCGGCCTCGGCTTCGACCTGGCCATGCAGGCCGTCTCCACGAAGGCGCTGGCCGCCGACGAGCTCGCCGCGCTGCAGGTGCACACCGACCTCTCCGCCTCAGCCGCCACCGCGCTTGCGCTGCTGCCCGAGGCGGCCCGGCCGTTCTTCCGGCTCGACCTGGCCGGCGCCGGTGCGCGGATGCCGGCCGGCTTCGCCGCGGTGATCGTGCTCGAGGGCTCCGGGACGCTGCGCGGCGACGGCGACGAGGTCGAGGTGCAGCAGGGCGCGGCGCTCGCCGTACCCGCCGGCTTCGGCGACTGGACCGTCACCGGCGACGCCCGCGTCGTCGTGGCCCGCCCCGGCGACCCCGTGACGCGGGCGGGTGCGCGATGACCGACCTGCACGTCGGCGTCGACGTCGGCAGCACCTGGGTCAAGGCGCTGGCCTGCGCGGGGGGCGGCACCGTCGTCGGCCACGCCCGGCAGGCCACCCCGTGGCAGGGCAGCGCCGGCGGCCGCGCCGAGCTCGACCCGCACCGGCTGGTCGGCATCGTCGAGGCGCTGCTGGAGCAGGTCGTCGCGGACGGCACCCCGGTGAGCATCGGCATCTCCGGGATGGCCGAGGCCGGCGTGCTCGTCGGCCCCGACGGCCTGGCGCCGGTGCCGATCTACGCCTGGTTCGACCCGCGCGGGGAGGAGGAGCTGCTCGCCGCACCGGCGGCGTTCCGCGAGGAGCTCCCGCGGCGCACCGGGCTGACCGTCAGTGCGCTGCCCTCGGTGGCCAAGCTGCTGCACATCCGCGCCCAGGGCGTCGAGCTGGCCGGCTACCGCTGGCTGAGCGTGCCGGAGTTCCTGGTGCACGCCCTCGGCGGCGACGTCGCGGCGGAGACGTCGCTGGCCTCGCGCACCGGCCTGCTCGACCAGGACACCGCCGCCGCCTGGCCCGAGGCGCTCGACCTGCTCGGCGTGCCCGCCGGCTTCCTGCCCGAGATCCGCAGCGCCGGGGACAGCTGGGGGCGGCATCGTCGTACCGGTGCGGTGCTCACCGTCGCCGGCCACGACCACCTGGTCGCCTCGGTGGCCGCAGGCGTGGTCGAGGAGACCCAGCTCTATGACTCGATGGGTACGGCGGAGGCGCTGGTCCGGCCGCTGCGCGCGACCGTCCCCGCCGCCGAGCGGGCCCGGCTGGCCGCCGAGGGCGTCAACGTCGGCCGCCACGTCGTGCCCGGCAGCAGCGTGATGCTCGCCGGCTCCAAGACCGGGCTGCTGCTGCGCCGGGTGCTGCAGCTGGTCGGCATCAACGACGCGGACGGCCGCGAGCAGCTCGACAAGCTGGTCTGCGAGCTCGAGCCGGGCGCCGCCGACGCCGTCCGGGTCACCGGCGCCCGCAACGACGACGGCGTGCTCGCCATCCGCACCGACGCCGACGGGCTCAGCCCGGCCGTGCTGTTCGCCGCGACGCTGGCGCACGCCACCGACGAGGTCGCCCGGCTGCTGTCGCTGATGCACGCCTCGGTCGCACCGCCCCGCGCCAGCGTCGTCTCCGGCGGCTGGTCGCAGATGGAGTCGGTGCGCGCCGCGCGCAGCGCGCTGCTGCCCGGGGTCACCTTCTCCGCGCGCACCGAGGACACGGCCTTCGGGGCCGCGCTGTTCGGCGCCTTCGCCGCCGGCCAGGCGGCCGACTTCATCGACTTCGTCCGGGAGACGACCCGGCACAGCCCCCCACAGTGAGGAAGAGGAATGTCCGAGACCACCACGCAGCAGACGGGACTGGACCGCATCGCGTCCGCCGCAGGCACGTTCGCCGTCCTCGCCATGGACCAGCGCAACACGCTCAAGCGGATGTATGCGGCCGTCGGCGTCGAGAACCCGGCCGAGGACGAGCTTGTCGCCTTCAAGGCCGACATGCTCGCCAACCTCGCCGGGTCGGCCAGCGCGTTCCTGCTCGACCCGACGTACGGCGTCCCCGCCCTGGACGTGCTCGACAGCCGTGACTTCGGCGTGCTCGTCGCCGCCGAACCCTCCTCGCGGGGCAACCACAACGGCGAGCCCCGCGCCTCCCGGCTGCCGGAGCAGGACGCCGCCTGGGTGCTCGACCAGGGCGGCGACGCGGTGAAGTTCCTCGTGCAGCTGCGCGCCGACCGGCCGGCCGCCCCCGGCGAGCCCGACCTCGCCGCCGAGGCGATCGAGGTGATCCGCGAGGTGGTCGAGGACTGCCGTGCCACCGGGGTGCCCTCGGTGATCGAGAACCTCGTCTACCCGCTGCCCGGCGAGGAGCTCACCCCGCAGCGACGCGCCGACGCGGTCATCGAGGCCGCCCGCGCGCTCGACGACCTGCAGCCGGACCTGCTCAAGCTGGAGTACCCCGGCAGCCCCGAGGCCTGCCGCCGGCTGGCCAACTCGATCCACGCGCCCTGGGCGGTGCTCTCGGCCGGGGTCGCCTTCGACGAGTTCGCCGAGGTGCTGCGGATCTGCTGTGACGAGGGCGGTGCGTCCGGCTTCATCGCCGGGCGGTCGGTGTGGAAGGAGGCCGTCGGCATGGGTGTCGAGCAGCGGCGCTCCTTCCTCGCCGGTGAGGGACGACGACGTCTGGACGGGCTCGTCGCGGTCGCGGACGGCCGCGCCCGTCCCTGGAAGGAGGCGAGGCAGGGATGACTCCCATCCTGGAGGCCCGCGGGTTGCGGCGGCAGTTCGGCCACGTCACCGCGCTCGACGGCGCCGACTTCGACATCGCGGCCGGTGAGGTGGTGGCGCTGATCGGCGACAACGGTGCCGGCAAGTCCACCCTGGTCAAGGCGCTGTCGGGCAACCTCGCCATCGACGAGGGCGAGATCCTCTTCGAGGGCAGGCGGCAGACCCTGGACACCCCGATGCAGGCCAGCGCGCTGGGCATCGAGACCGTCTACCAGGACCTCGCGCTCGCCCCGCACCTCGACGCCGCGCAGAACATGTTCCTCGGCCGGGAGATCATGCGCGGCGGGTTCGCCGGCGCCCTCGGCTTCATGGACAACAAGGCGATGCGCGCCCAGGCCCGGCAGGCCTTCGACCGGCTCGGCGCCACCGTGCCGAGCCTGGTCTCCCCGGTCGGCTCGATGTCCGGCGGGCAGCGGCAGGCGATCGCGATCGCCCGCGCGGTGCACTGGGCCAACAAGGTGGTCTTCCTCGACGAGCCCACCGCGGCCCTCGGCGTACGGCAGACCAAGAACGTGCTCGACACCATCCGCCGGGTCCGTGACCACGGCGTGGCGGTGGTCTTCATCAGCCACTCGATGCCGCACGTGATCGAGGTGGCCGACCGGGTGCAGGTGCTCCGGCTCGGCCGCCGCGTCGCCACCTACCAGGCCAGCGAGACCTCGATGGAGCAGCTGGTCGCGGCGATGACCGGAGCAACGCAGGAGGCAGCATGACCGCGCAGGCAGTGGCCGTCCCGGACACCGGCAGCGACACGCTGATCGGCCGGGTGGTGAAGATGCAGGCCTTCCAGATCCTGCTGGTGCTGATCGCGATCTGGCTCGTCTTCGCCGTGCTGGCGCCGGGGCGCTTCTCCAGCATCGGCAACCTGCGGCTGATCGCCCAGAACGCCGCGATCCTGGCGATCCTCGGTGTCGGGATGACCTTCGTCATCGTCACCGCCGGCATCGACCTCTCGATCGGCTCGGTGATGGTCTTCGCCGGGGTGATCGGTGCCAAGGTGATGCTCTGGCAGGGCGGCGACGGCTGGGGCACCGCCGCGCTCGGCATCGTCGCCGCGGTGCTGGCCGGCCTGGCCTGGGGACTGATCAACGGGGTGCTGATCGCCAAGGCGAAGATCCCGCCGCTGATCGTCACCCTGGGGACGCTCGGGATGGCGCTCGGCGCCGCGGAGATCATCACCCACGGCGTCGACATCCGCGTCGTGCCACAGGTGATGGAGGACAGCATCGGCTACGGCAACGTCTTCGGGCAGGTGCCGGTGCTGGTGGTGATCGCGCTGGTCTTCGTGGTGCTCGGCGGCATCGTGCTGCACTTCACCCGCTTCGGCCGGGTGACCTACGCGGTCGGCTCCAACGAGGAGGCCGCCCGTCGGGTGGGCCTCAAGGTCGACCGGCACCTGATCAGGATCTACGCGCTCTCCGGCCTGCTCGCCGGGGTCGCCGGCATCCTGTCGCTGGCCCAGTTCGGCACGACCGCGATCGCCGGCCAGTCGCAGACCAACCTGAACGTGATCGCCGCGGTGGTGATCGGCGGCACGTCGCTCTTCGGCGGCATCGGCACGATCTTCGGCACGGTGGTCGGCCTGTTCATCCCCGCCGTGCTGCAGAACGGCTTCGTGATCATCGGCGTACAGCCCTTCTGGCAGCAGGTCGCCGTCGGTGCGGTCCTGATCGCCGCGGTCTACGTGGACCAGGTACGCCGTGCCGCCGCCATGCGCGGCGGTCGCAGCAGGAACCCGTTGCTCCATCTCTGGAGCCGGAAACCAGCCTCGCAAGAGGCATGAGAAGGAAGAGGTAGAAGATGAATCGCATCCGGAAGGGTGCCGTCCTCGGGGCGGCGGCGGTCCTGCTCGGCGCTGCGGTTGCCGGCTGTGGATCCAGCAGCGGGAACGGCGCCAGCGGCTCGGGCAGCAAGAAGATTGCGTTCGTCCAGGGCGTCGCCGGTGACCAGTTCTACATCACCATGCAGTGCGGCATCCAGGCCGAGGCGAAGAAGGAGGGCGCCACCGTCACCACGCAGGGCCCGCAGAAGTTCGACCCGAGCCTGCAGAAGCCGATCGTCGACTCGGTGACGGCCAGCAAGCCCGACGCCCTGCTGGTCGCCCCGACCGACGTCTCCGCGATGGAGGCGCCGCTGAAGGCGGCCGCGAACGCCGGCATCAAGACCGTGCTGGTCGACACCACCGTGAACGACCCGTCCTTCGCCGTCTCGCAGATCTCCTCCGACAACCTCGGCGGCGGGAAGGCGGCGTACGAGGCGCTGAAGCGGCTCGCCCCGCAGGGCGGCAAGGTGCTCGTGGTGTCGGTCGACCCCGGCATCTCCACCACCGACGCGCGGGTGAAGGGCTTCGAGGACGCGGTCAAGGGTGACCCGAAATTCACCTACCTCGGCGTGCAGTACAGCCACGACGACCCCGCCACCGCGGCCAAGATCGTCACCGCCGAGCTGCAGAAGAACCCCGACATGGTCGGTGTCTTCGCCACCAACCTGTTCGCGGCCGAGGGTACGGCGACCGGCGTCCGCCAGGCCGGCAAGCAGGACCAGGTCAAGGTCGTCGGCTTCGACGCCGGCCCCGACCAGGTCAAGGCGCTGAAGCAGGGTGTCGTGCAGGCGCTCGTCGCCCAGCAGCCCTACAAGATCGGCGTGGAAGGCGTGAAGCAGGCGATGGCCGCGCTGAACGGCAAGCCGACCAAGAAGAAGATCCAGACCGGGTTCACCATCGTGACCAAGCAGAACATGAACGGCAGCGCCAAGTCCGCGCTGTACAAGTCGTCCTGCTGACCGGCTGCGTCACGGCCCGCTCCCTCACGAGGGGAGCGGGCCGTTCGCCGTTGTCAGCGCGGAACGTGCGCACGCGGAGGCAGTTCGCTGTGGGGTACGGCGTGGCCGCGCTCAGCGGGCAGGGCGAGAGCCCTCAGTCGTTGTCGTTCTGCTCGGACTGGTCGGAGTGCTCGGAGCCCTCGTTGTTCTCCGACTTCTCGTTGGCCTGGGAGTGCTCGTTGCCCTCTGACTTCTCGTTCGCCTCGGAGTGCTCGTTGCCCTCCGACTTCTCCGAGCCCTCACCCGCCTCGGAGCTCTCCTGCCCCTCGCTCTTGCTTTCCTGGGCCTCGTCCTGGCCGCTGCTGCCGGAGTCGTCGCGGTCGACGACGCTCGGGGCCTGGCCGGGCGACGGCGACGGCGAGCTGCCGACCGCGTAGGCGACGCCGCCGGCGACGAGACAGACGGCCGCGGCGATGGCACCGGCGATGGTCAGGCGGACGTTCGAGGGCTTCATGCTGCCTCCCGGGGTGGTCG
>DATDNR010000023.1:0-18057 GCA_036518175.1 Marmoricola sp. | reverse complement strand
TCGCGGAGACGTCCTCGGCGGTCACGTGCGACGGCAGGGCGAAGCTGCGCTCGAAGCTGCCGTAGCGGATCTCGCGCAGGTGCCGACCGTCGGTCTCCTCGGTGCGCTCGCGCGGCTCCCCGCGGATCACCAGCCCGCCGGCGCTGACCCCGACGTCGATGTCGTCGGTGCTCACTCCCGGCACCTCCAGGCGGACGACGGCGTCCTCGCCGTCGCGCGTCAGCGAACGCGTGGTCCGTAGGCGGCCGAGCGGGGCCGCGGACGCACCGGTCACGCGGAGGGCTAGGGTGGGCGCACGTGAGTGCCGTCGCCACCGGGATCGGGTCCATGCCCGGCACCGACATCCGTGAGGCCGTCCGCGTCGTGCTGGGGGAGCTGCCCGACCTGCCGCACCTGCCCGAGCTGCCGGCTCGGGGTGCGATCGGCGGGCTCACCGGGCGGGCGGCCGCCCTGGTCGCCGAGCTCGGCTTCGACCTGCAACCGGCCGGCTGGCGGCTCACCGGAGGCTCGGCGTCGACCGCCGGGATCGACCATCGCCGGGCCCGCTCGCTGCTCGCCGAGGACCTCGACGCCCTTGAGGAACTGGCGGAGGGCTACGCGGGCGAGCTGAAGCTGCAGGTGGCCGGGCCCTGGACGCTGGCGGCCACCGTCGAGCGGCCCCGCGGCGACCGGGTGCTCGCCGACGTCGGAGCCCGCCGCGAGCTGGCCCAGGCGCTCGCCGAGGGGATCGGCGCGCACGTGGCCGACGTACGGCGCCGCCTCCCGGACGCGCGGCTGCTGGTCCAGGTCGACGAGCCCGCGCTCCCGGCCGTGCTGGCGGGGTCCGTGCCCACGGCGTCCGGCTTCCACCGGCACCGCTCGGTGGACGTGCCGCTCGCCTCCGAGGCGCTGGAGTGGGCCTTCGCCGCGGTCACCGGGGCGGGCGCCGTGCCGCTCGCGCACTGCTGCGCCGCGGACGTGCCGGTGGCGCTGCTGCGGGGAGCAGGAGCCACGGCGGTGTCGGTGGACCTGCTGGCCCTCGGCGCGGAGGCGTACGACGCCCTCGGTGCTGCCCTCGACGGCGGCGACCGGGTCCTCCTCGGGGTGGTGCCCGCCACCGAACCCGCGCGGTCACCGGACGAGCGGGCCGTCGTGGACCGGACGCTGCGTTTCCTCGACATGCTCGGCCTGGACCCGGACGAGGTCGCGGACCGACTGGTGCTGACGCCGTCGTGCGGGCTGGCCGGCGCCAGCGCCGACTACGCCCGCCGGGCCCTCGCCCTGGCCCGCACGAGCGCCGCGCGCCTGGTCAGGGGCTGACCACCTCGGGGGCCTCGTCGCTGGCCATCTCCTGGTGCTTGACGTCGAGGAAGACCCAGACGATCACCGACGCGCACCAGATCATGAACGCCCCGGTGAGGAAGGCGCGCGTGGCCCCGTGGGTGAACGCCGCCTGGTAGACCACGTCGCGCACGTGCTGCACGACCTGCGGGCTGGGGGAGGGCGCGCCGGCCGGCACGGCCGCCTTCACCGCGGCGACCAGCTCCTGCAACCGGCTGGTGAGCGCGTGCACCGCGACCGTCGAGAGGGTGGCGAGCCCCAGCGCGCCGCCCACCTGCTGCATGGTGTTGAGCACACCGGAGCCGACCCCGGAGTCGCGGTGGTCGACCCGGTGCACCGCGCAGAGCGTCATCGGAACGAAGGTCAGGCCCATGCCGATCGA
Source organism: Marmoricola sp. (assembly GCA_036518175.1). Lineage (GTDB taxonomy): Bacteria > Actinomycetota > Actinomycetes > Propionibacteriales > Nocardioidaceae > Marmoricola. Next base: position 16,355 of record DATDNR010000023.1, on the reverse strand, counting down.
CATGACGATGACCGGCGGGAAGATGTCGGCCCAGTAGCTCACCGACGAGCCGAGGTCGCCGCCCTGCCGGGCGACCCGGAGCAGGTGCGCTGTCGCGTCGTCGACCGAGATCCGGGAGAAGAGGAGCAGCGCCAGGCCCGCCAGCGCCGTACCCGTGCCCGCGATGAAGCGGGGGTCGACCTTGCTGATCAGCCGGGAGGAGACCGTCGCGGCCAGCACGATCCCGGCGCTGAACGGCAGGAAGGCCACGCCGGTGTGCAGCGGTGACCAGCCCATCACGTCCTGCACGACCTGGGAGAGGAAGTAGAACATCGCGAACATCGCCGCGGGCACGATCATCATCGTGACGAACGCCGTGGCCCGGGTGCGGTCGGCCAGGATCCGGAAGGGCAGCAGCGGGTGCTGGACCGAGCGCTCGATGAGCAGGAACACGACCAGCAGCAGCGCACCGGTGACGAGGGCGGCCACCGTGCCCGCGTCGCTCCAGCCGTGCGCGGGCTGGGCCGCGCGGGAGAGACCGTAGACGATCGAGACCAGGCCGAGCGTGCCGGTGAGGGCGCCGGGCAGGTCCAGCTCCCCGGGGTGCGACTCGCTCTCCGCCAGCAGTCGCGGCGCGGCGAAGGCCGCGGCGAGACCGATCGGCACGTTGATCAGGAAGGTCAGCCGCCAGCCGTCGAGGACGTGGCCGAAGACCTGCGGGTGCAGCCCGGTGAGCCAGCCACCGAGGATGAGGCCGACGGCGGCGCCGACGCCGGACATCGCGGCGTAGACGGAGAAGGCCCGGTTGCGCTGCGGGCCGGCCGGGAAGGTCGTGGTGATAAGCGCCAACGCGGTCGGCGAGGCGATCGCCGCGCCCAGGCCCTGCAGTCCGCGCGAGCCGATCAGCATCAGCTCGTTCTGGGCGAACCCGCCGAGGCCCGAGGCGACGGCGAAGATCGTCACCCCGACCATGAAGATGCGCCGCCGCCCGTAGAGGTCCCCGAGCCGGCCGCCGAGCAGCAGCAGCCCCCCGAAGGCGAGCGCGTAGCCGGTCACCACCCACTGCAGGTTCGCCTGCGAGATGCCCAGGTCGGACTGGATGTAGGGCAGCGCGATGTTCGCGATCGTGCTGTCGAGCACGACCATCAGCTGCACCACGCAGATCAGCACCAGTGCCCAGCCGAGGTGGCGGTGGGCGGTGCCGGCGCGGCCGGTCGTGGGTGAGGCGTCGGTCATCGGATCACTTTCCGTCGGGGGAGGTGGCGCCGGCGGCACGGACGGCGGGCAGGATGACGTGGTCGACCACCCGCTCGATGGTCGCGGTGTCGGGAACGCGGCCGAGCAGGTAGGCGCGGTGCAGCAGGATGCCGGCGAGGGCGGGGCCGATCACCTCGATGTCGACGGCGGCGTCGATCTCTCCCCGCGCGATCGCGCGCTCGTAGATCCCTCGGGTGATGGCGACCTTGGGGGCGATGAACTTCTCCCGGAAGAGCGCGGCGAACTCGGCGTCGGTGCTGATCGCGGTCAGCACCGCGGCGAGGACGCTGGTGCTCGCCTGGCTGGCCACGCCACTGGCGCCGCAGAAGGTCTCCAGCAGATCGCCGCGCAGGCTGCCCGTGTCGGGCGCGACCGGGTGCGGTGCGGACTTGGCCCGCAGCAGCGCATCGATGACCAGCGCGGGCTTGGTCTCCCAGCGCCGGTAGAGCGTGGCCTTGCTCGCCCGCGCGGCGCGGGCGACCGCGTCCATGGTCAGCCGGTCGTAGCCGACCTCGAGGAGCAGGTGCAGCGCCGCGTCGAGGATCTGCTCCTCGCGATCCCCCTCGACGCGAGGACGCAGGGCGGGGCCAGGGGTGGTCATCGGGAACTCCGGAGACTCGAAAATGGAACGAAACGGTTTCGTTCCATCCAAGCACGATGCTCCTCGGGGCCCAAGGCCGGGGTGGGGGTCAGGAGTAGTCGCGGACCATCGCCAGCGACGCGCGCAACGCGGTGCGGTTCCACCGCTGCACGTGGCTCAGCATGTAGTGGCCCACCGCTCCCATGTCGATGAACTCGGTGGAGGCGGCCACCGCCGCGGCACGCCGGAGGAACGCTCGGGTCTGCGCGGGCGAGGTGGTCCGGTCGCGGCTGCCGTGCGCGGCCACCACCTGCGTGCCGGCGAGGCGCTGCACCGGCTCGTCGGCGGGGAACCACGGGGCGAGGCCGACGACGCCCACCACCTGGTGCGCGTCAGCGACGTGCACGGCGGTGCGGGCGCCCATCGAGTGGCCGAGCAGCACCACGGGCGTGCCTGGGTACCTGGTGGCCAGCTCCGCCAGCGCCCAGCGCGCGTCACCGACGGGCGCCGGGTCGCCGAGGTCGGCGTTCCAGCCCTTGACCGTGAAGCGAAGCAGGCCCAGCGCGCAGCCGGCGTCGGCCACCCGCGACTGGATCGTCGCGTACATCAGCTGCATCCGCCGCAGGGAGAGGCTGCGGCCGTCGACGCGGCGATGGCTGCGCTGGGCCCCGCCGTGCAGCATCAGCACGACCCCCCGGGGACGGTCAGGGCCGCTGACGATCAGGCGGTCGGACACGCACCCATCCTGCCGGGCGTGACCCGACGCGATGTCGGGAGGGCACGGCAAGATGGGCTCCGTGACCGCATCGGACGAGATCCCGGAGACCACCGAGGCCACTCCCGAGGTGGCCGCGGCCGACGCTGCCGCCCGGCAGGAGCACCGCGAGCTCTCGGAGCAGGTCGAGGACGCCCGCTGGCGCTACTACGTCAAGGACGATCCGACGATCTCCGACGCGGAGTTCGACAGGCTGATGCGGCGGCTGGAGGCGCTGGAGGAGGAGCATCCCGACCTGCGCACTCCCGACTCGCCGACGCAGAAGGTCGGCGGCGGGGTGTCCACCGAGTTCACGGCGGCCGACCACCTGCGGCCGATGGAGAGCCTCGACAATGCCTTCTCCTACGAGGAGCTGGAGGCCTGGGAGGCCCGGATCCGACGCGACGGCGTCTCGGTGTCGGCGTACCTGTGCGAGCTCAAGGTCGACGGCCTGGCGATCAACCTGCTCTACGAGCGGGGTCGGCTGGTCCGCGCGCTGACCCGTGGCGACGGGCGCACCGGCGAGGACGTCACGCCCAACGTGAAGACGATCGACGCGATCCCGCACGTGCTCCGGGACTCCCCGGACTACCCGACGCCCTCGCTGCTCGAGGTGCGAGGCGAGGTGTTCCTGCCGGTCGAGGCGTTCGAGCGGCTCAACGAGCACATGCTCGACATCGGCAAGCCCCAGTTCGCCAACCCCCGCAACGCCGCCGCGGGCTCGCTGCGCCAGAAGGACCCACGGGTCACCGCGTCCCGGGCGCTCGGCATGGTCTGCCACGGCATCGGTGCGCGTGAGGGCTTCGAGCCGAAGGCCCAGTCGCAGGCGTACGACGCCCTCGCCGCCTGGGGCCTGCCGACCAGCGACCGGGTCCGCGTGCTGCCCTCGCTGGCCGACGTGCTCGGCTACATCGAGCACTACGGCGAGCACCGCCACGACGTCGAGCACGAGATCGACGGCGTGGTCGTCAAGGTCGACGACGTGGCGACCCAGCGGCGGCTCGGATCGACCTCGCGGGCGCCGCGCTGGGCGATCGCCTTCAAGTACCCGCCCGAGGAGGTCAACACCAGGCTGCTGCGGATCGAGGTCAACACCGGCCGCACCGGCCGTGTCACCCCGTTCGGGGTGATGGAGCCGGTCAAGGTCGCCGGCTCGACCGTGGAGATGGCGACGCTGCACAACGCCGGCGAGGTCAGGCGCAAGGACGTGCGTCCCGGTGACACGGTGATCCTGCGCAAGGCCGGTGACGTGATCCCCGAGATCCTCGGGCCGGTGCTGCCGCTGCGTCCGGACGGCCTTGCCGAGTGGGTGATGCCGACGACCTGCCCGGCCTGCGGCACGGAGCTGGTGCAGGAGAAGGAGGGCGACAAGGACCTGCGCTGCCCCAACCACCGCGACTGCCCCGCGCAGGTGCGCGAGCGGGTCTTCCACGTCGCAGGCAGGGGCGCCTTCGACATCGAGGGCCTCGGCTACGAAGCCGCCGTCGCGCTCCTCGAGGCCGGCGTGATCCGCAACGAGGGTGACGTCTTCGACCTCGACGAGGACGGGCTGCTGAAGACACCGCTGTTCACCCGGGCGCCGAAGAAGGGAGAGGACGGCCCGCAGCTGACCGCCAACGCCCGCAAGCTGCTCGCCAACCTCGAGGCGGCCCGCGACCGACCGCTGTGGCGGGTGCTCGTCGGACTGTCCATCCGCCACGTCGGCCCCACCGCCGCCCGTGCCCTGGCCGCCGAGTTCGGCTCGATGGAGGCGATCCGCTCCGCGACGGAGGAGGAGCTCGCCGCCGCCGAGGGCGTCGGGCCGACCATCGCGGAGTCGGTGCGGCGCTGGTTCGACGACCCGGAGGAGTCCTGGCACGCCGAGATCGTCGACAAATGGGCCGCGGCCGGGGTGAGGATGGCCGACGAGCGCGACACCTCCGTGCCCCAGACGCTCGAAGGCCTCACCGTGGTCGTCACCGGATCGCTCGCCGACTTCAGCCGCGACGGCGCCAAGGAGGCGATCGTCTCCCGCGGTGGCAAGGCCGCGTCGTCGGTCTCGAAGAAGACCGACTACGTGGTGGTGGGTGACAGCCCGGGCTCCAAGGCGGCCAGGGCCGAGCAGCTCGGAGTGCCGATCCTCGACGAGGACGGCTTCAAGGAGCTGCTCGAGACCGGACCTGCGGAACCGCCGTCGGAGTAGGCGGCTCTCACCGCCCGGACCGGAAGGGGTCGAGTGGTGCGTCTCCCACCGAGGGTGCGTCGACCGGCGCGTCCCGCACTTGATCGTGCTTGCTGTGCTCTCTTCAGCCGGCCAGCTGCGGGATCACCTCGGAGGCCAGGCGCTCCAGCTGCTCGCGGTCCTCGGCCACATCGGCGCCGAGCGGGTGCAGCAGGATCATCTCCGCACCGGCGTCCAGCACCGCGCGCACGCCGTCCGCCACGCCCTGCGGCGTACCGGACACCGGGACGTCCTCGATGCCGGGCATCGGGCCGTACACCCGGCGCAACCCTTCCAGCACCCGTTCGCGGGCCCGCGCGGGGTCGTCATCGACCATCAGGTAGACCCGCTTGCCGATCGTGAAGCGCTCGGCGTCGCGTCCCTGCCGGTCGAGCTCCTGCCGCACCATGGCGGCATGCTCGGCGAAGGCTGCGGTCGTCGTCGATCCGGCACCCAGGAAGGCGTCGCCGTGGCGGACCGCTCGGGCGATCGAGCGCGGTGCGCCGGCACCGAACCAGATCGGCGGGTGCGGGCGCTGCACCGGCTTGGGCATGATCGGCAGGTCGGCGACCTGGCGGAAGCGGCCCTCGAAGCTCACCCGCGGTTCGTCCGACCAGGCCGCCTTCATCAGCTCCAGGCCCTCGGTGAACCGGGAGACGAAGGTGGCCCGGTCGACCCCGAACGCCTCGAACTTGCGGAAGCCCCCGCCGGCGGACAGCCCCACGTCGAGGCGTCCATGGCTGAGCCGGTCGACCGCGGTGATGGCCGCGGCCAGCTGGAGCGGGTCGTGCAGGGTGCTGACCAGCACCGCCACGCCCAGCCGGATCCGCTCGGTGCATGCCGCGGCGTAGGCCAGCAGCTCGAGCGGCGCAAGCAGCGGGGTGGGGCCGATCGTCTGCTCCATCGCCCACGCACCCGCGAAGCCGAGCTCCTCGGCACGGGCCAGGTAGGCCTTGACCCCGACCGCGTCGAAGCCGGTCGCGTCGGTCTGGGGGATGGAGACCGCGAACCGCACGCTGCGAACGCTACCCCGCCTCGTGCCCCGCCTCGTGCCCCGCGCTCGCGCTCCCGTCGGCCGCAAGGATCTGCTCGCGGAGGATGTCGGCGTGACCCGCGTGCCGGGCGAGCTCCTCGATCATGTGGACGTAGATCCAGCGCAGGGAGAGCGGGCCGCGCCGGTTGTGCACGGCAAGGTCGTCCAGGGAGTACGACGCCGCGATCGTCCGTGCCTCGTCGCAGGCGCGGCGGTACTCCTCGACCAGTCCGGCGACGGTGTCGTCGTCGTCCAGCTCGAAGCTTTCGTCGACGGTCTCCGGGATGCCCGCCTCCGGGCGCGTGCTGCCACCGAGCGAGCAGTGGAACCAGGCCTTCTCCACGAACACTGCGTGCTTGAGCAGACCCAGCGGCGTGGTCAGCGACGGCACCAGCCGGCGGCGGGCCTGCTCGTCGGTCAGTCCCTCGACGCAGGCCACGAGCTCGTCACGGTTGTCGTCGAGGAAGGCCTCGAGCTGGGTGCGCTCGTCGGCGGTCAGGTTCTGCTCGCTGCGTGGCTCGTCCATGGCCGGAGCCTAGGGCCAGGTGCCCGGTGGGTGACTCCCTAGGATGGACGTCATGCCTGACACGCCTGCCCCGTCCCCGGGCACCGTCACGCGGGAGGAGGTCCGCCATCTCGCCGACCTCGCCCGGATCGAGCTGTCCGACGAGGAGCTCGACCACCTGGCCCCGCAGCTGGCGGTGATCCTCGAGTCGGTCACCTCGATCAACGAGGTCGCCGCCGGAGACATCCCGCCGACGTCGCACCCGCTGCCGCTGACCAACGTCTTCCGCGACGACGTCGTGCGACCCGGCCTGACCGCCGAGCAGGCGCTGTCGGGGGCGCCGGAGCAGGAGCAGCAGCGGTTCAAGGTGCCGCGGATCCTGGGGGACGAGCAGTGAGCACCGACCTCGTCCGGAGCACCGCGGCCGAGCTCGCCGACGCATTGGCCGCAGGCGAGATCAGCAGCGTCGAGCTCACCCGGGCCCACCTGGACCGGATCGCGGCCGTGGACGGGCCGGTGCACGCCTTCCTGCACGTCGACGCCGACGGTGCGCTCGACTCGGCGCGGGCGGCCGACGAGCGGCGCGCCGCGGGCCGCCCGGCCTCGCCGCTCGACGGTGTGCCGATCGCGGTCAAGGACGTGATGGCGACCCGGGGGCTGCCCACGACGTGCGGTTCGCGGATCCTCCAGGGTTGGCTGCCGCCGTACGACGCCACCGTGGTCGCCCGCCTCCGCGAGGCCGGCCTGCCGATCCTGGGCAAGACCAACATGGACGAGTTCGCGATGGGCTCCTCCACCGAGCACTCCGCCTACGGCCCGACGCACAATCCGTGGGACCTCGACCGCATCCCGGGTGGCTCCGGGGGTGGGTCCGCCGCGGCGGTGGCGGCCTTCGAGGCGCCGCTGGCCATCGGCACCGACACCGGTGGCTCGATCCGCCAGCCGGGAGCGGTGACCGGGACGGTCGGGATGAAGCCGACGTACGGCGGGGTCTCCCGATACGGCCTCGTGGCCCTGGCCAACTCGCTCGACCAGGCCGGGCCGGTGACCCGCACGGTGCTCGATGCCGCGCTGCTGCACGAGGTGATCGGCGGGCACGACCCGCTGGACTCGACCTCGATCGACCAGCCGCAGCCTGCGCTGGTGGAGGCGGCCCGGGAGGGTGCCGGCGGCGACCTCGCCGGTGTGCGGGTGGGCGTGATCTCGCAGATGCGTGGCGAGGGTTGGCAGCCGGGGGTGCTCGCCCGGTTCGAGGAGTCCGTCGAGCTGCTCACCAAGGCAGGCGCGGAGGTCGTCGAGGTCTCCTGCCCGACCTTCGTGCACGCGCTGGCGACCTACTACCTGATCCTCCCGGCGGAGGCCTCGTCGAACCTCGCGCGGTTCGACGCGATGCGCTATGGCCTGCGCGTCCTGCCTGAGGGGATCACCGACCCCAGCGCCGAGGAGGTCATGCGGGCCACCCGCGACGCCGGGTTCGGCGCCGAGGTGAAGCGTCGCATCATCCTCGGCACCTACGCGCTGTCCAGCGGCTACTACGACGCCTACTACGGCCAGGCGCAGAAGGTCCGCACCCTGATCGGCCGGGACTTCGCCCGCGCCTTCGAGCAGGTGGACGTGCTGGTCTCGCCGACCGCGCCGACCACCGCCTTCCCGATCGGCGAGAAGGTCGACGACCCGCTGGCGATGTACCTCAACGACCTCGCCACCATCCCCGCCAACCTCGCGGGTGTGCCCGGCATCTCGGTGCCCAACGGGCTGGCCGACGAGGACGGCCTGCCGACGGGCTTCCAGGTGCTCGCACCGGCGCTCGCGGACGACCGGGTCTACCGGGTCGGCGCGGCGCTCGAGGCCCTGTTGCAGCAGGAGTGGGGTGGCCCGCTGATCGCGAAGGCCCCTGCTCTGGAAGGAGACCGATGACGGAGACCCTGCTGTCCTTCGAGGAGGCGCTGGACCGCTTCGACCCGGCGATGGGCCTGGAGGTGCACGTCGAGCTGAACACCGCATCGAAGATGTTCTGCGGCTGCTCCGGCGAGTTCGGTGCCGAGCCCAACACCCAGGTCTGCCCGACCTGCCTGGGCCTGCCCGGCTCGATGCCGGTGGTCAACGGCAAGGCCGTGGAGTCCGCCATCCGCATCGGGCTGGCGCTCAACTGCAGGGTCGCCGAGTGGTGCCGCTTCGCCCGGAAGAACTACTTCTACCCCGACATGCCGAAGAACTTCCAGACCTCGCAGTACGACGAGCCGATCTGCTTCGACGGCTGGACCGACGTCGAGGTCGACGGGGAGACCTACCGGATCGGCATCGAGCGCGCCCACATGGAGGAGGACACCGGCAAGTCGCTGCATGTCGGCACCTCCGGGCGCATCCACGGCGCGGAGTACTCGCTGGTCGACTACAACCGTGCCGGCATCCCGTTGATCGAGATCGTCACCAAGCCGATCACCGGCACGCGGGAGCGGGCGCCCCAGGTGGCCCGGGCGTACGTCGCCCATCTCCGCGAGCTGATCCTCGCGCTCGGCGTCTCCGATGCGCGGATGGAGCAGGGCTCGATGCGCTGCGACGTCAACCTGTCGCTGTCCCCGGCCGGCAGCGGTCGGCTCGGCACCCGCACCGAGACCAAGAACGTCAACTCGCTGCGCTCGGTCGAGCGCGCCGCCCGCTACGAGATCTCCCGACAGGCCGCGATCCTGGACGCGGGGCAGCGTGTGCTGCAGGAGACCCGGCACTGGCACGAGGACACCGGCATCACCACCAGCGGCCGGGAGAAGTCCGACGCCGAGGACTACCGCTACTTCCCCGAGCCCGACCTGGTGCCGGTCGCACCGGACCCGGAGTGGGTCGAGAAGCTGCGCGCCGGGCTGCCCGAACCGCCCCGCGAGCGCCGCACCCGGCTGCAGCAGGAGTGGGGCTTCTCCGACCTGGAGATGCGCGACACCGTCGGCGCCGGCGCCCTCACCCTGGTCGAGCGGACCGTCGCCGCCGGAGCAGCGCCGCAGGCCGCCCGCAAGTGGTGGCTCTCCGAGCTCGCCCGGCGTGCCAACGAGCAGGGCGTCGAGCTCGCCGACCTGCCGATCACTCCTGACCAGGTGGCCCGGATCCAGGCGCTGGTCGACGCCGGCTCGATCAACGACAAGCTGGCCCGGCAGGTCTTCGACGGTGTGCTGGCCGGCGAGGGCGATCCCGACCAGGTGGTCGAGTCCCGCGGGCTCGCGGTCGTCTCCGACGAGGCAGCGCTGGGTGAGGCGGTCGACCGTGCGATCGCGGCGAACCCCGACGTCGCCCAGAAGATCCGGGAGGGCAAGGTGGCGGCGGCCGGTGCGCTGATCGGCGCGGTGATGAAGGAGATGCGCGGGCAGGCCGATGCCGGCCGGGTGCGCGAGCTGATCCTCGAGAAGCTCGCCTGATGGCGAACGGGTCGGGCAGGCGGCCGCGGATCGCGCTGCTGATCGACGCGGACAACTCGCCGGCGAGCAAGATCGACGACATCCTCAACGAGCTCTCGGCGTACGGCGAGACCAGCATCCGCCGCGCCTACGGCAACTGGACCAAGCCCGAGCTCCGGGGCTGGGCCGAGGTGTTGCACGACAAGGCGATCCGGCCGATCCAGCTCTACGACTACAGCAAGCGCAAGAACGCCAGTGACATCGCGCTGGTGATCGACGCGATGGAGCTGCTCTACACCGACCAGCCCGAGGCCTTCGGGATCGTCTCCAGCGACGCGGACTTCACCCCGCTGGTGATGCACCTGCGCGAGAAGGGTGCCGCGGTCTACGGCTTCGGTGCGCAGAAGACGCCGGCGCCCTTCGTCAGTGCCTGCTCCCGGTTCCTCTTCCTCGACCAGCTCGGCGAGGACAACGAGGACGAGGAGGAGGCGCCCAAGCGCCGGCTGCGGGTGCCGACCGCGAAGCTGAAGCAGGACGCCTCGCTGGTGCGGTTGCTGCGCAACGCGGTGAAGGCCTCGGCGGACGAGGACGGCTGGGCGCTGGTGGGGACGGTCGGCCAGCACATCTCCAACCAGTCGTCGTTCGACCCGCGCAACTACGGCTACGCGTCGTTGAGCAAGCTGCTGGTCGCCAGCCAGCTCTTCGAGTTCCGCGACGAGGGCACCGGCGCGGTCGCCGTACGCGACGTCCGCGCGGCGCGCGCCGCCTCCTGAGGCTGCTCAGGCGGCCTCGCCCGCGGCGGCGCCCGACGCCTCCTCGGTGCCCGGCATCCCGGTGCCGCGGATGGAGACGCCCTTGGTCTCCACCAGGAACACGACCGCGACCAGGCCGACCAGGCAGGCGATCACCATGTAGTACGCCGGCCACAGCTGGTCACCGGTGCCGGCGATCAGCCGGTCGTTCACCAGCGGGGCGGTGCCGCCGAAGATCGAGGTGGCCAGGTTGTAGCCGAGGGCCAGCCCCGCGAACCTGACGTGGGAGGGGAACATCGCCGGGAAGGTGGCCGAGATCGTCGCCAGCTGCGGGGTGTAGAGCAGGCCGAGGATCGCGAACGCGAGGATCGCGCCGGCGAAGCCGGTGCCCATCAGCTTGAACAACGGCACGCTCAGCACGGCGAGGCCGAGCAGCGAGGCCGCCCACAGCGGCTTGCGGCCGGTGCGGTCGGACAGGGCGCCGACGAAGGGCAGCACCGCCATCATCACCAGCTGGCCGACGATCGGCACGACCAGGGCGCTGGTGTTGCCCAGGCCGATGGTGTTCTGCAGGTAGGTCGGCATGTAGCTGAGCAGCGTGTAGTTCACGACGTTCAGGGCGATCACCATGCCGAAGAGCTTCAGCAGCTGCGGGACGTAGGAGACGCACGCCTCCTTCAGCGCACCGGTGGCGTTCTCCTCGACCTGTTCCTTCGACTCGAGGTCCCGGAAGACCGGGGTGTCCTCCATCCTCGCGCGCAGGTACATGCCGACCAGCCCCAGCGGGCCGGCGACCAGGAACGGCAGCCGCCAGCCCCAGGCATCCATCTGGCTGCCGCTGAGCCCGGCGATGAGGCCGAGCATCAGGAGCGCGCCGAGGCTGAAGCCGGAGAGCGTGCCGAACTCCAGGAAGCTGCCGAAGAAGCCGCGCCGGCGGTTGGGGGCGTACTCGGCCATGAAGGTCGCGGCGCCGCCGTACTCCCCGCCGGTCGAGAAGCCCTGCAGGATCCGCAGCGCGTACAGCGCGGCCGGCGCCCAGATGCCGATGCTGGCGTAGGAGGGCACGAACGCCACCAGGAAGGTGGAGCCGGCCATCAGCAGGATCGTGGTGGCCAGCACCCGCTTGCGGCCGATGCGGTCTCCGAGCGGACCCCAGATGATGCCGCCCAGCGGGCGCACCACGAAGGAGAGGGCGAAGCCCAGCAACGTGAAGGCGACCGCGTTCGCCGAGCTGCCGGGGAAGAGCGCCTTGGCGATGTGGTCCACGCCGTAGGCGTAGATGCCGTAGTCGAACCACTCCACCGCGTTGCCGATGGCCGAGGCGGCCACCGCGCGGCGGAGCACCGGCATCGGCGCAGGGCGTTCCGGATCGTCGGACCGGTCGGGGGTGGTCGAGCTCACCGAGAGAGCCTCCAGACGTCGGCGTTTGCTGACAACCGGCCCACGACCATAACGGGAGCTCCGCTGTGCGCCGCGTCACCGTGCGGGGGGCGACAGCCGTGACCGGCCGTTGATATCCTCGGGCGTCAACGTCAACACACGCCCGTAGTCGGGGGAAGCCGGTCCGAATCCGGCGCTGACCCGCAACCGTAGGCCGCCCCAGGGCGGCGAGCCGGAATACCCGCTGCGACGCGTCTTCGATCACACGCTGTCGAGGGAAGCAGTGGGTGGCCATGCCGGCCTCTCGCTGTCTGCAGCGGGAAGGAAAGCAATGGCCACTCTCGTCCGCCTGGCGGTGGCGCTCGCGCTCACCGCCACCACCTGCCTGGGCCTGGCCCTGGGCACGACAGGCCCGGCGCTCGCCGCCGGCTCCGGCTGCACCGGGCAGGGCGTCGACGTCGTCGTCGACTACGGCGACCTCGGCGGTGGCGTCGCCCGCGGGTGCGCGCCCCACGCGGCCGGTCAGAGTGGTGACAAGGCCTTCGACGCCGCCGGCTACCCGCTCCAGTACGTCCCCGACCAGCCGGGCTTCGTCTGCGCCGTCGGGCACAAGCCGGCCCAGTGCAAGATGCCCGGCTCCGGTGACCCGTGGTGGGGCCTGTTCTTCAGCAACGGCAGGTCCGGCTCCTGGAAGATGGCGCCCGTCGCGGTGACCAAGCTGAAGGTGCCCGAGGGGGGCGCCGTGGCCATGGTCTGGGAGAGCGGCAAGAAGGTGGCCAAGCCCGCCGTCACCGCACCGACGGTGGCGGACCGCACCGGCGCGTCCACGAAGCAGACGGCGGCGCGGCCCGCGGCCTCCGACCGGCAGCAGTCCGGCGACGGCGGCTCCGGCGTCCCGGTGTGGGTGCCGATCGTGGTCGTGGTGCTGCTGCTCGCCGGCGGTGGCGCGGTCGCGATGCGGCGTCGCGGGACCGCTTCCTAGGGCCGGCACGGTGCGGCGGCCGGCGAGGGACCTGCACCCGGGGGCCTGGTGGCTCTGGGCGCTGGGCCTCGCCGTCGCCGCCTCACTGACCACCAACCCGTTGCTGCTCGTGGTGCTCATGGCCGTTGCCGGTTTCGTGGTGATGCTGCGGCGTTCCGACCATCCGTGGTCGGGATCGTTCCGGCTCTACCTGGTCGTGGCGCTCGTCATCGTCGTGGTCCGCGTGGTCTTCCGCACCGTCTTCAGCGGGGTGGCGACCGGCGACGTGCTGCTCGACCTGCCGGTGGTCCCGCTGCCCGGCTGGGCGTCGGGCGTGCGGCTGCTGGGCCCGATCACGGTCGACTCGCTCCTCGCCGGGCTCTACGACGGTCTGCGCCTGGCCGCGATCGTGGTCTGCGTCGGCGCGGCCAACGCGCTGGCCAACCCCAAGCGGTTGCTGAAGTCGATGCCGCCGGCCCTCTACGAGGTCGGCACCGCCGTCGTGGTCGCCGTCGCGATCCTTCCGCAGCTGTCGGACAGCCTGCGGCGGGTGCGCGCGGCCCGGACGTTGCGGGGAGTCCCCGGAGGACGGCTGGCCCGCTTGCGCGGCATCGTCGTGCCGGTGATGGAGGACGCGCTCGAACGCTCCGTCGCGCTGGCTGCCGGCATGGACGCGCGCGGCTACGGTCGCAGCGCCGCGGTGCCGCCGGCCCAGCGGCGGACGACCGGGGCATTGATGATCGCCGGCCTCCTGGGCCTGTGCGTCGGCACCGACGGGCTGCTCGACGGCAACGCCCCGGGATGGCTGGGTCGCCCGCTGCTCCTCGGCGGGGCGCTGGTCGCGCTGGCCGGGTTCGTCTCCGCCGGCCGACGGGTGCAACGCAGCCGCTACCGTCCCGACCGCTGGGCTCCGCCCGAGCTGGCGGTCGCGGCCACCGGTGTGCTGGTCGCCGTCGGTGGCCACTTCCTGATCGGCCGCGACTACGCCGTGGCCCACCCGGGCATCCCGGGCGTGCCGCCCGTGACGCTGGCGGCGCTGCTGGTGCTGCTGGTCGGGGCGCTTCCGGCCTTCGTCGCCCCGCCGGCCCCGGCTGTCGGAGCCGAGCGGGTGTCGCGACCGAGACGGGAGGTGGCCGCGTGATCGAGCTGCGACGGCTGACCTTCTCCTACGACGACCACACCGCGCCGGTGCTGCACGGTGCGGACCTGACCGTGCACGAGGGCGAGCTGATGCTGGTCGCGGGCCGCACCGGCACGGGGAAGTCCACGCTGCTCGGCTCCTTCAACGGGCTGGTGCCCACCTTCACCGGCGGCCGGCTCTCCGGTGATGTCCTCGTCGACGGCCGCAGCGTGCTCCACCAGCCACCCCGCGAGCGGGCACACCTGGTCGGCTACGTCGGCCAGGATCCTTCGCGGGGCTTCGTCACCGACACCGTGGAGGAGGAGCTCGCCTACGGCATGGAGCAGCTGGGACTCTCGTCGGAGACGATGCGCCGCCGGGTCGAGGAGACCCTCGACCTACTCGGCATCGCCGACCTGCGTGCCCGCGACCTGCGCACCCTCTCCGGCGGCCAGCAGCAGCGGGTGGCGATCGGCGCCGTGCTGACCATGCACCCGCGCTTCCTGGTGCTCGACGAGCCCACCTCGGCCCTCGATCCGACCGCGGCCGAGGAGGTGCTTGCCACCCTGGCCAGGCTCGTGCAGGACCTCGGTCTCGGGGTGGTGGTCGCCGAGCACCGGCTCGAGCGGGTGGCACCCTTCGCCGACCGGATGGCGTTGCTGCACGGCGACGGCACCGTCGAGACCGGCGCGCCGGCGGACCTGCTGGCGCACGCCCCGGTCGCCCCGCCGATCATCGAGCTGGGCCGCTGGGCGGGCTGGCAGCCGCTGCCGCTCGCGGTGCGCGACGCACGTCGGTATGCCCGCGGCCTTCGGGCCACCCTCGGAGATGCCCCCGAGGCGGTCCGGACCGCGGGCCCGGCGGTGCTGGAGGCGCGTGACCTGCGGGTCGGCTACGGCCACGTGGTCGCGGTACGGGACGTGTCCCTCGACCTCCTCGCCGGGCGGGTGACCGCCGTGATGGGGCGCAACGGCTCCGGCAAGTCGTCGCTGCTGTGGGCCCTGCAGGGCTCCCGCCCGCGCTCGAAGGGCTCGGTCGCGGTCGGCGGCAGCGACCCGGCCCGGCTCGCCCCGGACGAGCGGCGTCGGCTGGTCGGACTGGTCCCCCAGACCCCCGCCGACCTGCTCTACCTCGAGAGCGTCGACGCCGAGCTGGCCGCGGCCGACGGGGAGGCCGCCGCACCCGCTGGCCGCGCCCGGTCGCTGCTCGACCGGCTCGCTCCGGGCGTGGACGGGACCCGCCACCCGCGCGACCTCTCCGAAGGACAGCGCCTGGCCCTCGTGCTCGCCATCGTGCTCAGCAGCGATCCGGCGGTGGTCGCCCTCGACGAGCCGACCCGGGGCCTGGACTACCCGGGCAAGGCTGCGCTGGCGACGATGCTGCGGGCGCAGGCCGGCGCCGGACGGGCCGTGCTGCTCTCCACCCATGACGTCGAGTTCGTCGCCCAGGTCGCCGACGAGGTCGTCGTGCTCGCGGACGGGGAGGTGGTCTCCTCCGGGCCGACGGCGCGGGTGGTGGCCGAGTCACCTGCCTTCGCGCCGCAGGTGCTCAAGGTGCTGGGGCGCGGCTGGCTGACGGTCGGGCAGGTCGAGGACGCGGTGCGGGAGCAGGTCCCGTGAGCGCGCTCAGCGCCGCAGGAGTGTCGCTGCCGCTGCGGCTGCGCTCTGCCGCCGTGCTGTGCGTCGCTTCGGTCGCGGGCCTGTTGATGTTCTGCTGGCCGCTGCTGGTGCGGCATCCCGGTGACGGCCAGAGCCAGCCGCCGTTCTTCTTCCTGGTGCTGCTGCCGGTGGTCATCCTGGTGGTGCTCGCCGAGCTCGCCGAGGGCGGCATCGACTCCAAGGCACTGGCGATGCTCGGCGTGCTCACCGCGATCAACGCGGTGATGCGGGGCCTCTCGGCCGGTCTCGGTGGGTTCGAGCTGGTCTTCTTCCTGCTGATCCTGGCCGGCCGGGTCTTCGGCGCCGGTCTGGGCTTCGTGCTCGGCTGCACGTCGCTGTTCGCTTCCGCGCTGCTCACCGGGGGCGTCGGGCCCTGGTTGCCCTACCAGATGCTCGGCTCCGCCTGGGTGGGCATGGGCGCGGGGCTGCTGCCGCGCCGGGTGCGCGGTCGGGCGGAGATCGCGATGCTGGTCGGGTACGGCGTGGTGGCCGCCTACCTGTACGGCCTGCTGCTGAACATGTCGAGCTGGCCGTTCGCCCTGGGCGTGGCGCTGCCCGGGCACGCCGGGTCCGTCGCGTTCGTGCCGGGCGCGCCGCTCGTCGAGAACCTGCGCCGCTTCTGGATCTTCACCCTGGTGACCTCGACCGGCTCCTTCGACACCGGTCGGGCGATCACCAACAGCCTCGCCCTGGTGCTGCTCGGCCCGGCGGTGCTGACCACCCTGCGGCGCGCAGCGCGCCGGGCGACGGTGACCCGGGGCGGTTGAGCGGTCCCGGCGTGGTCAGGTCCGCA
>DATDNR010000022.1:0-2926 GCA_036518175.1 Marmoricola sp. | reverse complement strand
GGTTGCCACGCTAAAGCACCGCTTGAGAGTGTTGGCACGTGGCGTACTACAGAGCTGTCGGCGACATCCCCCGTACCCGTCACACCGCGCACCGCGACGCGGACGGCAACATCCGCTACGAGGAGCTGATGGGCGAGGAGGAAGCGCTCGCGGTCAGCGTGGTCGTCACCGGCGGCGCGGGCGCGATCGAGCCTGCCGTGCGGTGGGCGTCGCGCGCTCCCCGGCTCCAGCTGCGTGGCCTGGAGATCGCGCTGCGCGACGAGGACGACCTCGCGCGCAACGCCGTGCGCGTGGTGACGGCGCTCGACGCCGTCGAGGAGGAGCTCGCCGGTGCCGCCGCCTTCGTCGAGCCACCGCGGCTGCGTGGCGAGCCCGGAGCCGGCTGGTTGGGCGCGCTCGACGAGCTGGCGGCCCGGGAGGTGCCGCTGAAGTTCCGCACCGGCGGCGTCTCCGCCGACGCCTTCCCCACCAGCGCCGAGCTCGCCGCCTGCATCGACGCGGCCCTGGACCGCGAGCTGCCCTTCAAGTGCACCGCCGGGCTGCACAACGCCGTGCGCCACCGCGACCCCGAGACCGGATTCGAGCACCACGGCTTCCTCAACGTGCTGCTGGCCACCCGGGCGACCCTGGAGGGTGACGACCCGGTGCCGGTGCTGGAGGACACCGATCCCGCGCCACGGGTGCGGGAGGTGGGCGAGGACGTGCTCGCCCGCACCCGGCGCTGGTTCACGTCCTTCGGCAGCTGCAGCGTCCTCGAACCACACCACGACCTCGTCGAGCTCGGACTCCTGGGAGGCAACTGATGAACAGCTGGGTGCAGGGTGCGGCCGGTTCGCCGTACGACGTCGACAACCTCCCCTACGGGGTCTTCAGCCGGGGCGACGAGCCACCCCGGGTGGGCGTGCGCATCGGAGACCACGTGCTCGACGTCGCACCGGTCGCCGCCGGGGAGATGCTGGAGAGCGCGCACGTGTTCGAGGCGCAGAGCCTGGACCCGCTGCTCGCGCTCGGGCGCCCGGCCTGGGAGTCGGTCCGCGGCTGGCTGGTGCAGCTGCTCAGCGAGGAGACCGAGCGTGACCTGGTCGAGCCGAACCTGGTGCCGGTGGACGAGGTGCAGCTGCACCTGCCCTTCGAGGTGGCCGACTACGTCGACTTCTACTGCTGCCTGCAGCATGCGACGAACGTCGGCAAGATCTTCCGGCCCGACCAGGAGGCGCTGAAGCCGAACTGGCGGCACCTGCCCGTCGGGTACCACGGGCGCGCGGGCACCGTCGTGGTCTCGGGCACCGAGGTGCGGCGGCCCCAGGGACAGCGCAAGCCGGCCGGCGCCGACGCGCCGGACTTCGGCCCCTCCGAGCGACTCGACATCGAGGCCGAGCTCGGGTTCGTCGTGGGCACGCCGACGTCGCTCGGCGAGCAGGTGCCGACGACCGCCTTCGCCGACCACGTCTTCGGGGTCACCCTGGTCAACGACTGGTCCGCCCGCGACATCCAGTCCTGGGAGTACGTGCCGCTCGGGCCCTTCCTCGGCAAGTCGTTCGCGACCTCCGTCTCGGGCTGGATCACGCCGCTGCAGGCCCTCGAGGCGGCCCGCTGCGACCTGCCGGGGCAGGATCCCGTGCCGCTGGACTACCTCAAGGTCGACGAGCCCGCAGGCTATGACATCGAGCTCGAGGTCGTGCTCAACGGCGAGGTGGTCTCGCGGCCGCCGTACGCCGCGATGTACTGGTCGCCGGCCCAGATGCTCGCGCACCTGACGGTCAACGGCGCGTCGCTGCGCACCGGCGACCTGTTCGCCTCCGGCACGGTGAGCGGCGACGAGCGCGACCAGCGCGGCTCGTTCCTCGAGCTGTCCTGGGGCGGCAAGGAGCCGCTCGCCGACGGCCGGACGTTCCTGCGCGACGGCGACGAGGTGGTGCTGCGGGCGACGGCACCCGGCGCCCTGGGAGGCCGGATCGCCCTCGGTGAGGTCAGCGGCCGGATCGCGCCGGCCGGCTGAGACGGTTCAGCCGAGGAGCAACGAGGCGCGCCAGACGCGTTCCTGCGAAGCGGGGATCAGCCCCTGCTCGCGCAGGAACGCCACCGGCTTCTCCCCCATCCAGCGCATCGTCGCGCGGTAGTGCGGGTTGGCCAGCGCTGACTGACGGCCCTCTCGGGGGTCGATGCCGACGCTGCGGTAGACCTCCGGGTTGACCAGGGCCCGGGCCACCAGGAACGACGTCTGCGCGGTGAGCGCGGCCTGCACGCGCAGCTGCCACGGCTTGAGGCCGGCCAGCTGCCGGCGGACCTCCTCGCGGGCGAAGGTCATGTGCCGGGCCTCCTCCAGGACGTGGATCCGCGACACCATCCGCACGAGCGGCTGCACCCGGTCGTCCTTGAGCAGCTCCCGCTGCCAGGTGTCCAGCGTCTCCTCGGCCACCAGGATCGAGGCGTACGCCGAGGCGCCGCGCACGGTGTGGTTGAACAGCCGGCCCATCCGGTGGATCGCCTTCTGGGGCCCGTACGCCGGCACGCCCATGCGGGCGATCGCCTTGCCGAACATCACCGAGTGCCGGCACTCGTCGGCGACCTCGGTGAGCGCGTAGTGCATGTGCGACCCGGTCGGGTCGTCGTCGTACGCGTCACGGGTCATCATCTGCATCAGCAGCAGCTCGAACCAGAGCCCGACGCTGGCCACGCTGGCGGTCTCGTGCGCCGAGTAGGCGAGCCGCTGCTCCTCGGTCAGCCGGTGCCACAGCGTGGTGCCGTAGAGGGAGAGCCGCTCGGGGGGCATGCCCCACTTGCCTTCCAGGAGCGGCGCCTCCCAGTCGATGTCGACCTCGGGGTCGTAGGACTGTCGCGCCGACGACCTCAGCAGCCGTTCGGCGACCGGGTCGGGGGCGGCACCGAGCGTGGCGGTCATCCGCTGCACCTCCGGGAGAAGAAG
>DATDNR010000021.1:0-13841 GCA_036518175.1 Marmoricola sp. | reverse complement strand
TCCGTGGGCGCGACCTCGGTCGTGGTCGGCTCCTGGGGCGGCGTCGTCGTCACCGCAGGTGGCCTGGCGAGGAGCTCGATCACCAGGAGCACGAGCGCGGCAACGGCCAGCAGGGTGATGGTGAAGGCGCCGGTCGGATGGGCCGCGAGCACGTAGATCAGCACGACCAGCCCGGCGATGCCGAGGCGGATGGGCACCCGGAGGCGGTAGAGGGAGGCGCCGAAGGCGCCTGTGTGCACGCCGGCCTGTTCCGAGCCGTGCCGGACGTAGTTCACCGCTCTGCTCGAGCCCTTCCTCACGGAGACGGCTGCGGCGGACGGACCCGTCACCCAGGCGACGAACGCGAGCGCGAGGAAGAGCACGAGGACAGCCCGCAGGTTCAGTCGGATGAAGCCGACGAGGGTGTCGTAGACGGCAGCGGCGGCGCTGGGGGACACGTCAGCTGGGAGCGAGCCGAGGTAGACGGCGCGGAAGGCGTTCAGCAGCAGGCCGAGCAGCAGCATCGAGCCCGCCACCACGAGCCCGCCGATCACGAGCGCACGACGTCGGCCCGGGGCCAGGGCGACCGCGCCGGCGAGGCAGAGCACGGCCAGGATCGGCAGGGCGGTGGCCACGGCCCCCAACAGGCGGAAGCCCGTCTGCGCCTTGGTGATGTCGGCCGACTGCAGCAGCGTGATGTTCGTGCTGACCTCGGGGACGCGGGCAGCCAGCCCGAACCCGGCCTGCTCCAGGCGTGTCTTCACCTGGGCGATGACCGGGGCAAGGTTCAGGGTGACACGATCGCCGACAACCGTCACCGCCCCGGTCTTCTTGCCGGTCAGGACCGCCACCATCTGCGCATGTGCGGTTCGGTTGACCGTCACCCAGGCCTGCTGGAACGCGTTCGAGTGCACCAGCCGCGAGACGGCCTTCTCCACGAAGCTGCGCACGCCGTTCTCCAGCGGGGTGGAGAGGGCAGAGAGCCCGGCGGCCACCCGCGGCGGCAGTCCTCGGGCGCTGAGCGCACTGACCGCCTCCTGGGTCACCGCCGGCACGTCGATGTTGTCCATGACGGCGTTGGTCGCCCTCGTCGTCACCGCCTGCTGGACGGCGGGGTCCGACGCCAGCGGGGTCACGGTCTGGACGTACCTGTTCGTGTCGGAGACCTCGTCGTGCACCCAGGTGGCCACGACGCTGAGGGGTGCCAGGATCGCAACCACCAGGAAGAGGGCAGCAGCGCCCACCCAGCGGGCGGTGCGGCCGCGTGGCCGCGTCGGTGGTGCCGGTGGCGGTGGCTGCTGGCCGGACCTGCCCAGCTCCTCCTGCAGTCGCGCCACCTCGGCGCGCAGCTCCTGCAGCTCCTGCTCGGGAGCGGGGGACCTCTGCTCGTGGATGGTCATCAGCAACCTCCGGGCGTCCGATGTCTCCCAGCGTCCTTCCGCGCCTCAGCCGCCCCGTCACCCGCTTCGGGTGATCGGAGGCGAGCAGCTCGGCAGTTTCACTTGTCGATGCCGGCCTTGACGGCGAGCAGGTGCCGTACGGCGGGTCGGTGAGGAGCGTGCGTGATGACTGCCTTCACGGTGTGGAAGTTCGACGACCCCGGCGGCGCGGCACACGCCGCGAGCGCGCTGCGGGAGGCGCAGAGGGACCGTCTGGTCAAGGTGCTCGACTATGCGGTCGTCAGCTGGCCGGTGGGTGCAGAGCGGCCGAGCACCAAGCATCGGCACGGCGTCTCGCGCGATGCCGGGTGGGGCGCCTTCTGGGGGGTCGTCGTCGGTTCGCTCTTCCTGGTGCCCGTGGTCGGCGGCGTGGCGGGGGCGGCCATCGGTGCCATCAGCAAGGCCACGGAGGGCGTCGGGATCTCACGGGAGCAGCTCGAGGCGATCAGGACGCAGATCACCGAGGGAACCTCCGCGCTCTTCGCGATGACCGAACAGGGCGATCTCGACCGGTTGGGGGAGCGGTTCAGGATGCGCGGCAGCACGCTGGTGGCCTCGAACCTGACCGAGGCCGAGAGGGAGACGCTCATCGAGACCTTCGGCGGCAAGGATCTCAGCGCCCGCTGAGGTGGCCGGCCGCGTGGCGACCGAGCCCGCACGTCACCTCACAGCATCCGCAGGGTGCGCGCGACCGCGAGAGCCTCGCTCCGCCGGGCCACGCCGAGCTTGGCGTACAGGCTGGAGACATGGGTCTTGACGGTGTTCTCGCTGACGAAGAGGTTCGCGGCGATTCCCGAGTAGGTCGAGCCCCGAGCCAGCTCGTGCAGGACGTCACGTTCCCGCGGGCTGAGGTCCATTCGCAGCCCTCCGGTCGTCACCCGCTCGCGTTCCTGGGGCGTCGCGGTGACCGGACCGGCAAGGCCGGTGATGCCGCTGGGCCGTCCGGCCGTCGTGCGTGCCAGTTCCTCAGCCCATCGCGTGCGACGGTCAGATGCCAGGTTGCTCAACAGGCGCGTCACCGGCGTGCCGTGCCGGCTCCAGCCCAGGAAGGGCACAGCGTTACGGCGCACTGCCGTGTCGACAAGGGCCCGTTCCAGCGCGGCAAGCGCCTCCTCCGATCGCCCCATCACGTCGAGCAGCTGAGCCTTGCAGGTCGACGCAAGGGCGGCAACGGCGGGCTGTTGGCAGGCGGAGTGCTCAGCGGCGAAGGTGAAGTGGGTGATGGCCGACGGCAGGTCGTCGGCGATGTCGGCGCTGAGTCCGGCGACGAAGGCGGCTTCGCCCGGAGCGCCGGCCTCGGTGAGCTCGGTCTGCAGGGACCTGAGACGGGTGCGGTCGAGTGACAGCATCGCGTGCAGGGCCTGCTCCACCAGGACGGGCACGCGCAGGGAGTCGGGCAGGGCTGCGGTGTCGATGCCCGCGTCGAGGACCCGGGCGGCGTCGGCCGCGAGTCCGCGCATGAGGAAACGACGGGACTCGAGCATCAGCGCCAGGACCTGACCGGGTGCATCGGCGGGGTGGACTCGGACGAAGGTGTCACCGCCACGGGTTGCGACAGGACCCGGGTCGGCCACCATCTGCAGCCGCGACAGCTCCGCGGTCACGCGGAGCCCGGCGTCGGCTGTCGCGGCCGTGGGGGGCACCGTCGGAAGTGAGCTCGCGAGCTCGAGGACGACGTGCTCACGTCCGCGCAGGAACTCGGAGACTGCCAGCTGTGAAAGGGCGTCGACGCGGAGTGCCTGAGCTGCCAGCGGACCGGCGTGCAGGGCGACGGCTCCGAGGTTCTGTGCAGCTGCCTCCAGGTCACCGAAGCGCAGTTGAGCCATCCCCAGCAGCATCTGCAGCAGGGCGACGTCCGGCCAGCGGCCGTTGCCATACTCGGTCGTGGCCGCCAGCAGCTCGCGCGCCTCCGCCGCGGCACCAGCGAGCGGTTCGTCGCCCAGAAGGGCGAGCATGACGTGCGCACACGTGGCGTCGCGGGCCGAGGCCGGTCCGTGCTCCTCGGAGCCCTTGCTCCTGTCCCGTCCTGTCACCCGGTGCAACCAGTAGCGAGCGGACTCCTCGCATCCGGCCTGCCACCGCTCGAGGGCGATGGGGAACCAGCACGCGGACGCGTCCTCCACCAGGTCGGCATGGTGTGCTGCGAAGGCGCGCACACTGCGGGCATCACCCGTGAGCACCAGCGGAACACCGTGACTGATCAGCAGCCGCACGACCCGCTCGTGGTCGGAGACGGCGAGCAGGCGGCGAAGGCTGTCGGCGAGGTGTCCCCGGCCGACGTCGAGGTCGACCGCACGACCGACGGTCGACCGGGCCCGCTCGACGTCCACCCCTCCGGCGTGCATGCGCCGACGTGCCACCTCCGCCAAGAGGGGATGCACCCGGTAGGTGACCTGCTGCCCCTCGTCGAGGCCCAGGCCGTCGGCAGGATCCTCGATCGGCTGTGCCGGAAGCGGACTGGTGGCGGTCACCTGCCTGGTGACCAGCAGCCCGGTGTCCTCGAGCTCCTCGAGGACACGGTCCGCGATCGGGTCGTTGGAGAGATGCCGCGCAAGCGTGGCCGAGACCGCATCCTCGTCGGCCACGCACAGGAGCACATGGCGCTGCCGGGGACTGAGCGCCGCAAAGGCCTCGCGCGCGACCCGGTCGACAGCGTTGGAGCTCGTCCGGGCCGTGCGGACCGACGTCAGGGGGTCCGGGCTCATCGCGGCCGTCCTGGCGGTGAGCACAACCGCTGCGCACCAGCCCTGTCCCTGTGCGGCGATGGTCTCGATCAGCTCTTCTGACGCATCGCCTACGTGGGCGGACACCAGCTGCGCCGTTTCCGACGGGTCCAGCCGGAGCAGTGCGCCGCGCAGGATCGTCAGGTGTCCGAGCAGCTCGGGGACCAGGCGCGTGAGCGGAAGGTCCCAGCGGGAGAGGAGCAGGAGGCTGATGCCTTCGGGATCGTGCTGCAGCCGATCGTCGAGCCAGTTCACACACGCGGGACTGAGCTCGTGTGCGTCGTCGATGACGACGAGGGGCGGGGCCGAGCCGTCGGCAGGGCGTTCGGTCGCCCGCCTGAGCTGTTGAGGTGAGAGGTCTCCGGCGCGCGAGAGCCACACGGCGCCCCGGGGGTCACGATGTCGCAGCAGCCAGCCGGCGACCCCGAGCGTCTTACCGGCCCCGGCCGGTGCCACGAGGAGGGTGACACCGGGATACTGCGTGGACTCGTCCAGGCGTTCCCACACCCGCGTCCGCGGGATGTACGTCCGGGGCAGCACGGGGAACCGTCTGATGTCGCTGACCTGGCTGGCTCGCGGTGGTGTCCGCGAGGAGGTGCGCTGGTGCGGAATGGCAGCGGCTGGCGTGGGTCGCGAGTCGGGCATGGGAGCAACCTTCGGCTTCTTCGAGGTCTCTTCATGTGCGCGGCGCAGAGTCCGCGGCCCCCTTGCGACCGCGACGGTACGGCTGGTTTCTCCTGTGCCTGCAACGTAGCCGCCGCCGATCACGGTCGACAGGGCGAGAAGCCCTGTCCGGGACGGGACCGATGCCCCTGCTCAGGGACGGGACCGAGGCCCCGGCTCAGGAACAGAACAGCTCGCGAACGGCTGTCTCGTGCACCCCTGTGATCTCTGTGGTCAACTCCTGGCACCGCTGCCCCGCAAGGCGCGACTGCAGGAGCGGTAGCTCTTCGGCCGACAGCAGTGCGAAGAGGGCGGAGGTGCCCGGGACCACCTCGTCCCGGACGCGATTCATGAAGGTCTCGCTGAGACCGACGTCGATCATCGCGGCTGTGGAGCCGGCGGCCGGGTGGGCGAGTGCCGCGCCGAGCAGCGGAAGGCTGAAGATGAGGCCCAGCACGACAGCCCAGAACGGTCGCTCGAGCGGATCATCCCGGGCGTCGCCGTACATCTCGACGTCGGGCTGCCGATCCTCAGCGCCCCACATGACCACGGCAGTCTCCAGCAGGCCGTGCCCGCGCTGTCGGCCCAGCTCGTTCAGCGGCGCGGCGGCACAAGCGGCGGCATCCACGGTGTCGAAGATCCACACAGTCAGTGTGAGCATGTCCTTGCCTCCAGCGGCAGTGGAGCCCACTCCCGGCAGGCATCGATCGCCCGACTCGGGTGAAACAGGCAGTCTCTCCGGCCGGTTCACCCGCGATGCGTGATGTCCTGGCCGGAAACGACGGGTGCGGTTGCCGCGTGACCAAGGCACGTGACGAGGTGGACACCCGCAAGGCGCTCCGCCCGATGCTGATCCCGCTGGCGCTGGCCCAGTTCATCTGCAGCTTCGCCGGCTCGAACATGAACGTGATGATCAACGACATCAGCAAGGACCTGCACACCGACGTTGCCGGTGTGCAGCTGACCATCACGCTGTTCCTGCTGGTGATGGCGGCGTTGATGATCCCGGGTGGGAAGCTCTCGGACCGCTACGGCCGGAAGCGGTGCTTCGAGGTAGGTCTGGTCATCTACGGTGTCGGTGCTGTCCTGAGCGCGGTCGCGCCCGGCCTGCCCGTGTTGATCGTGGGCAACTCCATCCTCGAGGGCGTCGGGACCGCGTTGCTGATCCCGCCGGTCTACATCCTGGTCACGTTGCTCTTCACCGACATCGCCTCACGGGCCCGAGCGTTCGGCGCCGTCAGCGCCATGGGCGGGATCGGCGGCGCGACCGGCCCGCTGATCGGCGGGGTGATCACCTCCGCCATCAGCTGGCGGGCCGCCTTCGGCTTCCAGGCGCTCGTCATCGTCGCGATCGTGCTGCTCGGCCGCCGCATCGTGGATCCCAAGCCGGCCGAGCCGGAGCTGCCCTTCGACGTCAAGGGCTCGGTGCTCTCCGCCGCCGGGCTGATCCTGGTCGTCGGCGGGATCATGCTGGCGGACAAGAACGGGTGGGCCATGCTCGCGCTCATCGTCGCCGGCGCCCTGGTGCTGGCCTGGTTCTTCCTCTCCTGCAGGAACAAGCAGCGCGCGGGGGAGGAACCGCTGCTCTCCCTCTCCCTGTTCAAGAGCCGTACGTCGAACCTGGGCATGGTCACCCAGAACGCGCAGTGGATCCTGCTCAGCGGACTGGGCTTCGTGGTCGCGGCGTACCTGCAGGTCTTCCGCGGCTTCGACGCCATCGAGACCGGGGTGATCTTCTCGGCGGTCACCTTCGGGCTCCTCGGCTCCTCCCTGGCCGCCGAGCGGCTCGCACGGCGGTCGCCCCAGCGCCGGCTCATCGCCGTCGGCTTCGCCCTCGCCGTCGTGGGCATCCTCGTGCTGTTGGCGATGGTGCCGGAGTCCAACACCGGTTGGGGGTTCGCCCCCGGCCTGTTGCTGATCGGTGTGGGGCTCGGCACGATGCTGACTCCCTCGGTCAACGTGGTGCAGTCGAGCTTCCCCGACTCCCGGCAGGGCGAGATCTCGGGGCTCTCGCGGAGCGTCTCCAACCTCGGCTCGTCCCTGGGCGTCGCCATCGCCGGCACCGTCATCGTCGCGGGCATCGCGGCCACGCCGGAGCGCTCGTACGGCCTCGCCCTCGCTGTGCTGGCTGCGCTCTCGATCGGCGGCCTCGTCGCCGCGCTCTTCCTGCCCCGGGCCGTGACTGCGGTGGGTTCCTCCGCGAGCGGACCGGGTACGACCACTGCATGAGGAAACGGACAATTGGCAACGATGCAGTCGGAACGGTCGAGGTGGGCGCCATCGGCCTGGGCCTGATGACCTTCGACCAGACCGGTGCCCAGCCACGGGATCAGCTGGCCGACACGGTGCGTGCGGCCCTCGACGCGGGCGTCACCTTGTTCGACACCGCCGACGCCTACGGCCCCGGGGAGCAGAAGGGTGCCGCGGCTCAGGGGGAGAACGAGTCGCTCATCGCCTCACTCCTCGACGAGCTCGGCGTGCGCGACCAGGTGCTGCTCGCCACCAAGGGCGGCCACGTCCGCACCGACGGCGGTGGCTGGGAGACCGACAGCTCCGAGAAGCACCTCGTGCAGGCGGTGGACGACAGCCTGCGCCGACTCGGCGTGGAGCAGATCGCGCTCTGGCAGCACCATCGCCCGGACCCGAACGTGCCCTACGAGGACGTGGTCGGCACCTTGCAGCGGATCGCGGAGTCCGGCAAGGTCCGGATGATCGGCCTGTCCAACGCCGATCCGGACCAGATCCGGCTGGCGCACAAGGTGCTCGGCGACGCCCTCGTCAGCGTGCAGAACCAGTTCTCGCCGGCCTTCCGGAGCAGTCGCCCGGAGATCGACGTCTGCGAGGAGCTCGGCCTCGCCTTCCTGCCGTGGAGCCCCCTCGGTGGTCTCGGCGACGCCAAGCAGCTGGCCGAGAAGCACCCGGCCTTCGCCGAGGTCGCCGAGCGCCGGGGCGTCAGCCCCCAGCAGGTCGCGCTCGCCTGGGAGCTGGCCCAGTCCCCGGTGGTGATCCCGATCCCGGGCGCCAAGCGTCCGCAGTCGATCCGGGACTCCGCGGCTGCTGCCGACCTCGACCTCACCGCCGAGGAGCTCGCCCGGCTCGAGGAGTCCTGAGCCGGGCGCTGCGATCAGGGCATCCGGCCCGACGCGGTGACCAGCGCCCGCAGCCGCGCCGCCAGGTCGCGGTCGAAGGCGCCGGCAGGTGCCTGCCAGCACCAGTTGCCCGTGTCGGTGCCCGGGGTGTTCATCCGGCTCTCGCTGCCGAGGCCGAGCAGGTCCTGCGCCGGGAGGACGGCGAGCCGCGCGGTCGACTCCACGGCGAGCCGGATGAGCCCCCAGGGCATCGGCTCGTCCGGGTCCGTCAGGACCGCGCGGACCCGTTCGCGGCTCGGCTCGTCGAGCCCTTGCCACCATCCGAGGGTGGTGTCGTTGTCGTGGGTGCCGGTGTAGACGACGCTCTGCTCGCCGTGCCGCCCGGGCAGGTACGGGTTGTCCGGCTCCCCGTCGAAGGCGAACTGCAGGATCTTCATGCCGGGAAGCCCGAAACGCCTCCGGAGCTGCTCGACCTCGGGGGTGATCACCCCGAGGTCCTCCGCCACCAGGGTGCCGGGTCCGGCGGTGTCCACGAGCGCCGCCAGCACGTCGGCGCCCGGCCCGGGCACCCAGCGACCCTCGCGGGCGGTCGGTGCCTCGAAGGGCACGTGCCAGGCCGCCTCGAAGCCGCGGAAGTGATCGATACGCACCAGGTCGAACAGCTCGCGCTGGCGGGCGATCCGTCGTCGCCACCAGCTGAAGCCGTCGGCGGCCATCGCGTCCCAGTCGTAGTGCGGGTTGTTCCAGCGCTGCCCGTCGACCGCGAAGTAGTCCGGCGGGCAACCGGTGACGGTGGTCGGCCGGCCCCGATCGTCGAGCTGGAAGAGCTGCCGCGACGCCCACACGTCGGCGCTGTCGAGCGAGACGAAGATCGGCAGGTCGCCGAAGAGCAGCACCTGCCGGGAGGCGGCGTACTCCCGCAGCTGCGCCCAGTGCACTGCGAAGACCCATTGGGAGAACCGCAGCTGCTGCACCCGCGCGGCGACCGGCGCGAGCACCTCGGCGACGCGACGGGGATCCCGGTCGCGCAGGCCGGGCTCCCAGCTGGTCCACGGTGCCCGCCCCGCCAGCTCGCGCAGAGCGGTGAACTCGACGTACGGCTCGAGCCAGTGACCCTGCTCGGCGCACCAGGTCTCGAAGGCAGCCCGTCGGGCCGGGTCGAGCTGCGTCGGGTCGGCCAGGCCCGCGGCCCGCTGGCGTTCCGGGCTGATCAGGTCGGGGTTGCCCGCCATCGCCGACCGTGCGTTGTACGGCGAGCCCTCCTCCTCGTGCGGCGGCACCAGGGGGAGCACCTGCCAGACCGTGCAGCCGGCGTCCGCGAGGAAGTCGACGAACCGGAACGCCTCGTCTCCAAGGTCGCCACCCGTCCCGTCGGGGCTCGCGGTGGGCAAGGAGGTGACGTGCAGCAGGACGCCCGCTCGACGAGCGTCGAACGGCCTGCCCCGCTCAGCCATGGCTCTCCCCTCGTCGCGAGGCGAGCCTAGCCGGAGGAGGGGCGTACGGCGTTCAGCATCCGCGAGGCGGTCAGCCAGCCGACGAGGTGCTTGCCGGTCTCGTCCATCACCGGCACGGCCGGGGTGCCGACGTGGTCGACGGTGTCGATGACCGCGTCGAGGGTCTGGTGGGCGCGCACCGTGGGTGGGGTGTCGGTGGCGTCGCTGACGGTGCGGTCCTCGCCGTGCTCGCTGGTGAGCACGTCGGCGACCAGGCGTCCGGTGACGACACCGCGGTAGGCGCCCTGGTCGTCGACGACGGGGAGGATCGCCTCGGGCGCGTCGCGCAGCCGCGAGACGGCGTCGAGCAGGGGCAGGCTGTCGGGGAGCGGGTCGGGGACCGGACCCATCACGGCCGAGACCGGCATCGCCAGGGCGCGCGCGGTGCCGGAGGT
The DNA here is from genome assembly GCA_036518175.1 of Marmoricola sp. Lineage (GTDB taxonomy): Bacteria > Actinomycetota > Actinomycetes > Propionibacteriales > Nocardioidaceae > Marmoricola. The sequence continues at coordinate 4,060 of DATDNR010000021.1, read as the reverse complement.
CGGGCTGGACAGGTCGATCCCGCGCCGGCGCAGCTTGAGCGTGTAGATGGTGTCGCGGCTGAGCAGGTTGCTGACGCCCGTGGCCAGCACGATGGCGATCATCAGCGGCAGGATGATGGAGTACTCCCCGGTGAGCTCGAACATGATCACCACCGCGGTGATCGGGGCTCGGGCGGCGCCGGCGAAGACCGCGCCCATGCCGATCAGCCCGAACGCTCCCGCCTGGCCGGCCACCCCGGGGGCGAGGTCGGCGAGGCCCTGCCCGAACGCGGCACCGAGCATCGCGCCGACGAAGAGGCTCGGGGCGAAGACGCCGCCGGAGCCTCCGATGCCGATGGTCAGGCTGGTGGCGACCATCTTGGCGACCAGCAGGACGACGAGGAACCCGACGGCGTACTTGCCCGCCACGCCGTTGCCGAGCACGGGGTAGCCGACGCCGTACATCTGCGGGACGGCGAGGAGGAGCAGGCCGAGCAGCACGCCGCCGACGGCGGGACGGGCCCACTCCGGCCAACGCCACGCGGCGTCGCAGAGGTCCTCCACGGCGTAGAGCACCTTGGTGAAGAGCACGCCGACGGCGCCGGCCAGCAGGCCGAGGGCGGCGAAGGGCAGGTACTCCCACAGGTGGGCGACCTCGAAGTGGGGGAGCGTGAGGAACGGGGTGTTGCCGAAGAAGCCGCGGCCGATCACGCTCGCGGTCACCGAGGAGACCACCACCATGCCGAAGGAGCGGGCGGCGAAGTCGGAGAGGATCAGCTCCATCGCGAAGAACACCCCGGCCAGCGGCGCGTTGAAGGTGGCCGCGATGCCGCCGGCGGCGCCGCACGCGACGGCGACCCGCATCCGTTCCTCGTTGAGCCGGACCACCGAGCCGAGCGTCGAGCCGAGCGCGGAACCGATCTGCACGATCGGCCCCTCGCGGCCGACCGAGCCGCCGCCACCGATGCACAGCGCGGAGGCAAGGGCCTTGACGACGGCGACCTTGGGAGCGATCCGCCCACCACGCTGGGCGACGGCGTACATCACCTCGGGCACGCCGTGGCCGCGCGCCTCACGGGCGAAGAAGTAGACCAGCGGGCCGTAGAGGAGTCCCGCCACGACCGGGGCGAGCACCACGAAGTAGATGCCCAGTGCCGGGAACCCCGGATGCGCCGCATGTCCGGCGGCGGAGTAGTCACGATGGCCGGACAGGATCCGCGTGAAGGTGAAGATCAGCCACCGGAAGACGACGGCGCCGAGCCCGGCGCCGGCACCGATGACCAGAGAGACCAGCAGCAGCCCGGTGTCGGAGCTGCGCAGCCAGGTCGCGACCTCCCGGCGTCCGCGCTGCACCGGCAGGGACCCGGCCGCAGCCCCCGTCCCGGCGTCGACCGCCTCTGCGGCAAAGCTGCGCCCGCGCACGGGCTCGCGCCTGACCCTCATGGCTGCCGAGGCTCCGCGAGGATCGCCGGCAGCACCGCGTCGACGATGCGTTCGGCCAGGTCGTCCTCGAGCGGCTGGCCGGAGAACAGCAGCCGGTAGTACACCGGCCCGAACAGCAGCTCCTGAAGGAGGGCCAGGTCGACGTCGCCGCGCAGCTGGCCGTCGTCGACACCGTGCCTGATCAGGCTGGCGAGGTGCTCCTGCCGGAGCGCGACCACTTCCTCGCGGAAGGCCCGTGCCATCTCCGGATCGGTGGCCAGGTCGGAGGCCAGGCCCTGCATCACCTGTCCCATCAGCGTGTCGCGGAGGATGGTGACCACCGCCTGGAGGTAGCCGACCAGTCCCGCGCGGACGTCCGGCCCGGCCGGCGCACTCGTCGCCATCCGGGCCATGTCGAGCAGCACGGCCAGCGCCAGGTCCTCCTTGGAGCGCCACCGCCGATAGAGCGTCGTCTTCGCGATGCCGGTGCGCGCCGCGACGCCCTCGATCGTCAGACCCTTCACCCCACCCACGGCGAGCTGCTCGAGCGAGGCCGAGAGCGCCGCGCTCTCGACGCCGCTGTGCCGCTCGGCGACGGCGGCCGCGGCCTGTGCGGCCTGCTCCTCCGGGGCCGTCGCCTCCTCGACCCTGCTCCGTTGCCTCGTCACACGGCAATGCTACGCTACGTTGCGTACAGGGCTCTGGCCACCCCGGACGCCGGCCCCGGTCCGCAGGAGGCGAATCTCCCGTTGAGGTTCCGCGTGTCGAGTGAGCTGGTCGCAGACCGTGCGTGCGTGCTCCGGGTGGAGGGTGAGATCGACATCAGCACGGCCGAGTCGTTGCGCGCCCACCTGGCCGAAGCCCTTGACGCGGAGCCGGCCGCTCCTGTCATCTGCGACCTGGCGGCCGTCGCCTTCCTCGACTCGGTCGGGATCGGGGTCCTCGTCGCGGCGTGCGACCAGGCCGCGACCAGCGGGCGGGCGTTCTGCGTGGCGGGGGCTCGTGGTCAGGTACGCCGAACCCTGGAGCTGGTGCGGCTCGTCGAGCTGCTGCCGTGCTTCTCGACGGTTTCCGAGGCGCTCGACGCGGGCAACGCGGCCTGGATGTCAGAAGCGGGCTCGAAGTAGGTGGTGGCGATGGAGTTGCACTACGACCCAGCGGCGAACACGGCGTTCCTGCAGCTGTCGGACGCGCCCGTGGGCAGGGCGCGCTGCCGGACCGTGTCGGTGGACCCCTGGCTGGTCGACGGTCTGGTGAACCTCTGCCTCGACGACGCCGGTCGGGTCGTCGGAGTGGAGTTCTGCGACGCGAGCGCTCTGCTCCCGTCGGAGACGCTGAGGCCGTACACCTCGACATCTGCGGAGGGCGGGATCACGGCCTGATGCCCGCCACCTGGCTCGTCGTACTGGCCTGGGTGGCCCTGGCGGTCGGCTTCCTCTGCGCTATCGCGATCGTCCACGACATCCTCGGACGCGGGTTCCGGCAGCGCATGCGGGTCATGGAGGTGGTCTGGCCGGTCACCGCGCTGTACGCCGGTCCGCTCGCCCTGTGGGGCTACCACCGCTACGGCCGGCCGAAGACCCGGCGCTGGCTCGCCGATCACGCCCGCGAGCAGCCGCCGGAGAAGTCGGTGTGGGCGACGGTCGCCGTCGGGGTCAGTCACTGCGGAGCGGGCTGCACGCTGGGCGACATCATCGCCGAGTTCGCTGTCTTCTTCCTCGGGCTCACCATTGCCGGCCAGACCCTCTTCGCGGAGTACGTCGGTGACTACGTTCTCGCGATCGCCCTCGGCCTGGCCTTCCAGTACTTCGCCATCGCCCCGATGCGCGACCTCGGCCTGCGTGCTGGACTCGTGGCCGCGGCCAAGGCGGACATCGCCTCCCTCACGGCGTTCGAGGTCGGTCTCTTCGGCTGGATGGCGTTGACGTCCCTGGTGTTCTTCCCCTCCCCGCACCACCTCCATCCGGACTCCCCGGTCTACTGGTTCCTGATGCAGGTCGGGATGTGCCTAGGCTTCCTGACCGCGTTCCCCGTCAACGCATGGCTGATCCGCCGCGGGGGCAAGGAAGCCATGTAGGGCGGCCCGCCTCCGGATTCCCCAATCGGGGCTGCTCAGGGCCGCTCAGGTGGCCGTCGCGGTCACCAGCCACGTCGCCGAGCCGAAGAAGACGCCGCTTCCCGTCTCATGGGCGCGCATGCTCCCGCGGAGGTCGGCGAGGGCGCGGGCGCGTCGAGACGCGTCCAGATCGTCGAGCATCCAGCCCATCATCGAGCTCACGAAGGTGAAGGCGTCCTCGGCGTCCTTGCCGAACCGCATGAGTCCCCGGTGCGCGTTGAACGCCGGCTCCACGAAGCCTGCTGACCGCAGGATGCGCCCGGCCCGGTCGGGGTCGGCGAGGGAGAACGGGTTCGGTGCGTCCGGTGGTGGGCCCGGCAGCCGGCGGCCGGCGCTCAGGGCGGTGACGACCTCGCCGAACCACTCGTTCTCGGAGACCGGCTGCCAGACCGCCATCACCAGCCTGCCGCCGCGACGCAGGGCCGAGGCGAGGTTGTGGAAGGCCGCGACGGGGTCGTCGAAGAACATCGTCCCGGTGCGGCTGATCACCAGGTCGAAGCCGCCTTCGGGGAAGCGGTGCACCTGGGCGTCGCGCTGCTCGAA